>DATGZB010000001.1:0-213454 GCA_035297395.1 Lentimicrobium sp.
GATAATAGAAATAATATCCTGTTTGGTCAATACTTTCGTATCGATAGGAGTTTCCAGGTTTAATTTTTTGTTTATTCTGTATCGCCCAACATCACCCAGGTCATACCTTTTATCTGAGAAGAATAATTTCTCAATAATTCCTCGGGCGGTTTCTTCATCAGGCGGTTCAGCATTTCGGAGTTGCCTGTATATATATTCAACAGCTTCTTTTTCAGAATTAGCTGTATCTTTTTGCAGTGTATTGAAAATGATTGAATAATCAATATTGTCAGGATCCTCTCTGTGCAAAAGAATTGTTTTTGCACCTGAGTCAACAATTTGATCAATATGTTGATTTTCGATAGCAACTTCTCGTTCAACGACTACCTCAGTGCGTTCAATTGAAACCACCTCGCCGGTATCTTCATCAACGAAGTCTTCAATCCAATTCTTTAAGACACGGGCAGCAAGTCTCCGACCCACAACTTTTTTTAATCCGGCTTTTGAGACTTTAATTTCTTCAGCAAGATTGAATATTTCAAGGATATCCTTATCTGTTTCATACCCTATTGCGCGAAGTAGTGTGGTGACAGGTAATTTCTTTTTTCTGTCGATGTACGCATACATCACGTTGTTTATGTCTGTCGTGAATTCCATCCATGATCCCTTGAAAGGAATAATTCGGGCCGAATATAATTGCGACCCGTTTGCATGGAAACTAGTTCCAAAGAATACACCGGGAGATCTGTGGAGCTGTGAAACAACCACACGTTCAGCTCCATTCACAACAAAAGTACCTTTAGGAGTCATGTATGGAATCATTCCAAGATAAACATCCTGGATAATGGTTTCAAAATCTTCATGCTCCGGATCGGTACAGTATAATTTTAATTTTGCTTTTAATGGAACACTGTATGTAAGACCCCTTTCGATACATTCTTCTATTGAGTATCTGGGAGGATCTATAAAGTAATCGAGAAACTCGAGTACAAAATTGTTCCTAGCATCTGTAATTGGAAAATTTTCAGCGAAAACCTTATACAAACCTTCTGAAGCCCTGTTCTCAGGGTTAGTTTCCAATTGGAAAAAATCCTGAAAGGACTTGATTTGAATATCAAGGAAATCAGGATAAGTAGTTTGTACTTTAGCGGTTCCGAAACTTATACGATCTATTTTTTTTGAAGCCAAGGTTGTGAAATTTTAAGTAAATAAAACTCAAGATTTAAAACAATTAAACCCGATGCGAAAATCGGGGAACAACAAGTTCTGCTGCTATGCGTAAGCCTAGCAACAGAACCTGGAGTGTATAATTGCGAGCTAATCCCGTCTATTTATTTTACTTCAACCTCTGCGCCAGCTTCTTCAAGTTGTTTTTTCAATGCTTCGGCTTCGTCTTTTGAGACACCTTCTTTGATTGCTTTTGGTGCAGCATCTACAAGTTCCTTAGCTTCTTTAAGACCAAGGCTTGTAAGCTCCTTCACAAGCTTAACAACTGCAAGTTTAGCTTGACCAGCAGATTTGAGGATAACGTCGAATGCGGTTTTTTCTTCAGCTGCTGCTGCTTCACCGGCACCTGCACCACCACCTGCTACCATAACAGGAGCTGCTGCTGCTGGCTCAATACCGTATTCTTCTTTTAAAATTTGGGCTAATTCATTAACTTCTTTAACAGTCAGATTTACCAATTGTTCTGCAAAAGCTTTTAAGTCTGCCATTTTTATCGATGTTTTAAATGTTTACAATGTAGTTACTTATTTGGTATTTTTTGATTTTTTGCTTCATAATGAAGTTTAGGCTCCCCTTGTTTCAAGGGTTTTGAGTACACCACTCAATTTTTGTCCACCTGATTGTAATGCTGAAATAACATTGTTTGCAGGTGACTTGAGTGCCAGAATGATGTCTCCGATAAGTTCGTTCTTTGATTTAATGCTGATGAGCATGTCGAGGCTCTTATCTCCCAGAAATGCCATCTCTTCAACAAATGCACCTTTTAATATGGGCTTATCACTTGTCTTACGGAACTCTTTGATCAATTTAGCAGGTTCATTATTTACTTCTGATAACATGATAGAAGTAGCACCTTTTAATGCACTGTAAAGTCCGGAATAATCCTTATCGGAACGTTCCATTGCTTTACGTAATAATGTATTCTTGACAACGATCAACTTAACATCTTTCTTAAAACATAACCTTCTGAGTTTGCTTGTTACTTCTGAATCCAGGTCAGCAATATCAGTAATATAAAGGTTATTGCTCGATTGCAGCTGCTGTGTCAGGGTATCGATAAGTTGACTTTTTTCTTCTTTTCTCATGATGATTTTCTTTTTAGAGGAAAGTCCCAGATTTTACTTACACAGTAATTGATTTCTGATCAACTCGAATTCCCGGACTCATAGTACTTGACATGAAAAGTGATTTCATGTATGTACCTTTAGCAGCGGCCGGTTTTAGTTTGATGATAGTTTGAAGCAGTTCCTTAGCATTATCCATCAGTTTGGTTTCATCAAATGAGATTTTACCAATTGCTGCATGAATAATTCCGAACTTATCTACCTTAAAATCTATTTTACCGGCTTTTGCTTCGGTTACTGCTTTACCCACTTCCATAGTTACAGTACCTGTTTTGGGATTTGGCATCAGGCCACGCGGACCTAATATTTTACCGAGAGCACCGACCTTAGGCATTATACTTGGCATAGTGATCACGACGTCAACATCAGTCCATCCTTCCTTGATCTTTTGGATATATTCATCCAGTCCATAATAATCTGCACCAGCTGCTTTAGCTTCTGCTTCCTTATCGGGAGTGCAGAGTACCAATACCCTTACAGTTTTGCCAGTTCCATGGGGCAACATAACAGTACCTCTGACCATCTGGTTGGCTTTTCGTGGATCTACACCAAGGCGTACATCTACATCAACCGAACTGTCGAATGAAGTATTGGTTATTTGCTTAACCACTTTTATGGCTTCGCTCAGGGAATAAGTACCATTCTTATCGAACTTTGCAAGTGCCTCTTTCCTTTTTTTTGTCAATTTAGCCATTGTTAATATTTTTTTTTAACAATTTACAACCGTTACCGGCAGTTAGTTAATTATTCAGTAGCAAACGGAGGGTTACCTGTTACAGTTATACCCATGCTCCTGGCTGTTCCGGCAACCATTTTCATGGCTGATTCCAGTGTGAATGCATTCAGGTCAACCATCTTAGCTTCGGCTATTGTCCGAACCTGATCCCAGTTGACTGAAGCAACCTTTTTACGGTTAGGTTCAGCGGATCCGCTTTTCAATTTGCTCACTTCTAACAACTGAACTGCTACAGGCGGAGTCTTGATGACAAAGTCAAACGACTTGTCTTTATACACAGTGATTATTACAGGTAAGATCTTACCGGCTGAATCCTGGGTACGTGCGTTGAATTGCTTGCAAAACTCCATAATGTTCACACCTTTAGAACCCAATGCTGGGCCCACAGGTGGCGACGGATTGGCTGCAGCACCTTTAATTTGCAGTTTTATTAAACCGCTTATTTCTTTTGCCATTGTTGATTACTTAGTGAGGTTATTTATCACTTCCCGTTCATTAATCTTTTTCTACCTGCATAAATCCCAGTTCCAGTGGAGTTTTACGGCCAAATATTTTAACCATAACTTTTAACTTCTTCTTCTCTTCGTTGATTTCTTCAATCACACCTGTGAAACTGTTAAAAGGTCCATCTATAACTGTTACGGTTTCGCCAACTATAAACGGAACACTGACTTCTTCTCCTTGTTCTGTTAATTCATCGACTTTACCTAATATGCGATTTACTTCTGCAGGACGAAGGGGAACGGGTTCACCCTTTGAACCAAGGAAGCCTAATACTCCCGGCACATTTTTAATAATGTGGGGGATTTCACCAGTCAGGATAGCTTCGATCAGTATGTATCCCGGAAGATAGCTCCGTTCTTTACTAACCTTCTTACCCTTATGCACCTGATATACTTTTTCAGTAGGGATCAGTACCTGAGATATGACATCTTTAAGGCCTAAACGGTTAATTTCGCTTTCAAGGTATTGCTTTACCTTTTTTTCATTTCCGCTTATGGCCCTGATCACATACCACTTTTTTTCTTGATCACTCATACAGATACCCGGTTAAGATGAATATCACACAACTGATGATATATTAGTAGAAAAAGTTGGTCACTTATTAAAACAGCAGGTAGAACTGTTTCAACAAGGTTTGGAAAGACACATCCATCAAATAAACGACTAAAGCGATTATCAGGGAAGCGATGGACACTACTATTGCACTGTTTTGGAGATCACTCCATGAGGGCCAGGATGTTTTATGTACCAACTCGTCGTAACTCTCGTTGATGTATTCCTGAATTTTAGTCTTTGCCATTTAACCATTTTATTTTTTAAGCACGGGTGGAGAGACTCGAACTCCCAACCAACGGTTTTGGAGACCGCTACTCTACCAATTGAGCTACACCCGTTTGAGTTATTACTCTCAGAGATTACTCTCTGCCATAATCACTTATTCAATATGGCAGAAATAAAGGCATTCTACAAGAATACCTTTATCTCTTATTTTATTTTTAATCAAGGATCTCAGTTACCTGACCAGCACCAACTGTACGACCACCTTCACGGATAGCGAAACGTAGGTTCTTAGCCATTGCAATTGGCTGGATCAGTTTAACAGTAATTGAGAGGTTGTCACCAGGCATTACCATTTCAACTCCGTCAGGAAGAATAACTTCACCGGTAACGTCAGTTGTCCTGAAGTAGAATTGAGGACGATACTTGTTATGGAATGGAGTATGACGACCACCTTCTTCTTTCTTTAAGATATAAACCTCAGCTTTAAATTCTTTATGAGGAGTAACCGATCCTGGTTTTGCGATAACCATACCACGACGGATAGAATCCTTATCAATACCACGGAGGAGCAGACCTGCATTATCACCGGCTTCACCTTCATCAAGGATCTTGCGGAACATTTCAACTCCTGTAACTACTGATTTCAGTTTTTCTGCATCAAGACCAATAATTTCAACAGGGTCACCAGTGTGGATAACTCCGGTTTCAATACGGCCGGTTGCAACGGTACCACGTCCTGTGATTGAGAAAACGTCTTCAACAGGCATCAGGAAGTCCTTGTCAATATCTCTTGGAGGTAATGGAATCCATGTGTCAACGGCATCCATAAGTTCAATGATTTTTTCTACCCACTTAGGCTCTTTATTTAATCCGCCAAGTGCAGAACCACGGATGATAGGTGAATTATCACCGTCAAAACCGTAGAAAGTAAGTAGATCACGAATCTCCATTTCTACGAGGTCGAGAAGTTCAGGATCATCAACAAGGTCAACTTTATTCATGAAAACAACAAGGCGGGGAACACCAACCTGGCGAGCTAAAAGAATGTGCTCACGGGTTTGTGGCATTGGGCCGTCGGTTGCAGCTACAACAAGAATAGCGCCGTCCATCTGAGCAGCACCAGTTACCATGTTCTTTACATAGTCGGCGTGGCCCGGACAGTCAACGTGTGCATAGTGACGAGTAGCTGTTTGGTACTCAATATGAGCTGTATTAATAGTAATACCTCTCTCTTTTTCTTCGGGTGCATTATCGATTGAATCGAATGACCTGAACTCTGACCAACCTTTATCGGCAAGACACAGAGTGATAGCAGCAGTTAAAGTAGTCTTTCCATGGTCAACGTGACCGATGGTACCAACGTTAACGTGCGGTTTGGAACGATCGAATTTTTCTTTTGCCATATTAAATAGATGTGTTAATTTTTGTAGATTCTTTAAACTTACCTTTATACAAAAAAAATCTGAGCCAATGACGAGACTTGAACTCGTGACCCCTTCCTTACCAAGGAAGTGCTCTACCACTGAGCTACATCGGCATTAGCTGAAATCAGCTTGTGCAAGACATAGCTTTCATTCAGATTTGAGCGGAAAACGGGGCTCGAACCCGCCACCTACAGCTTGGAAGGCTGTCGCTCTACCAAATGAGCTATTTCCGCTTATTGCAGTGAAAATCATTCACTCTTGATTGTGGGGAGAGGAGGATTCGAACCTCCGAAGGCTGCGCCAACAGATTTACAGTCTGCCCCATTTGACCGCTCTGGAATCTCCCCCCATTATTTTACTAATATCTTCAAAGAACTGAGCCGATGGAGGGATTCGAACCCCCGACCAGCTGATTACAAATCAGCTGCTCTGGCCAACTGAGCTACATCGGCATTCATTTTCATCAACTTTTTTAACTATATCGACAACCCGTTGATTAGCTCCTTTGGCTGTCAATTGGCTGCTCTCCTAAAAAAAGCAGCCCTTCTTTTCAAAAGGACTGCAAATGTATGAACTATTTTGATTCCAACAAAAACTTTTCTAGTTTTTTTTGGCAGTATTCTTTTTTTTATTTTCTGAACTTCTCTTTGTGTCTGTCAAGTTGTTTCCTTAATGCATCTACGGCAGTGTCAGTTGCTTGTTCAAATGTTGTTGATTGCTTCCTTGCAAAGAGGTCATTCCCTTTAATCTGTAATCTTATCTCGGCTACTTTATTATCCTGAGTCTCACTATTGTCAAGCCTGAGCGTCACGTCACTACCTATGATCCCGTCATATACACCCGATAACTTCTCTACTTTCCCATTGATAAAATCTTCCAGTTTTTTGTCAGTCTTGAACTTTACTGAAGTGATGTTAACTTTCATGATTCCTCCTTTTTTTGAGCCCATGAATGAGCCTGTTTATATATGGTTTTTAATTTCTCGATATTTGTATGTGTATAAACTTGTGTTGAAGCAAGACTTGAATGCCCCAAGATTTCTTTTATTGCATTAAGGTCAGCACCTTCATTTAACATTAATGTTGCAAAAGTATGTCTTAGAACATGTGGACTTTTTTTACCGGTCACTCCGGCAAGTGTAAGGCAATTCTTAACCGTCATATAAAAATAATGCCGGTTAGCTTTTTCGCCTTTATCATTTATTATGAGTTCAGGTACTCCCGGTAAAACTATTTCCTCCCTCATTTTAAGGTATGCTTTGAGTTTATCAAGCATTAAACCCGAAACAGGTATAATACGCTGTTTGTTTCGCTTCCCGGTTACTTTTATTGTCTCGGAATGAAAATCAATGTCGTTAATGCATAACCGCTCAAGTTCAGCTAACCTAATTCCGGTACTGTAAAAGATTTCAATTACTATTAGGCTGCGCTGGCTTGAAAAAGATTTGTTATCACTTTCAATTGTTAACGCTCTCTCCATCTCTTTTTTTGTGGCAAATGATGGTAATTTTCCGGTTGTTTTTAATGAGGAAGAGAATCTGACAGGATTTGAACTTAATATGCCCAGCCTGAGAAGATATTTAAAATAAGTCTTTATTGAAGAAAGTTTGCGGTTTACGCTTCTTGGTGAGATGCCACTTTCAATCAGAGAAGCAAGCCATGACCTTACCATTGGGTAAGTTACCTGCTCTTCATTCTCTGTTTCATAAAACTCTGTAAGATAATTCTCAAATTGGGTAAGATCGCATTTGTATGCCTGCACCGTATGGGATGAGTATCGTTTTTCGTAGCGCAAGTGGTCAAAGAAACTTTCCCTAATCATGCCAAAATAAAAGAAGAAAACTTAGCCTTTATGTAATAACGCATAAATTTAAAGCTTTATTACAAGAAAGCCAAACTTTCTTCCTTAAATCGCACTTAAAAAGAGGCTTTATTTTTCAGCAGCCTGTTGCAGTTGCTGAACATAGATGGCATGCAGCCTGGCCTCACGGTTTTTTACAGAAGGTTTGGTAAATTTTTGCCTTTCGCGAAGTTCTTTTACAACTCCGGTCTTTTCAAATTTCCTCTTCAGTTTCTTTAAGGCCCTGTCGATGTTTTCGCCTTCTTTAACGGGTACGATAATCATGTGAAATACTCTCTCTTTCTTTTAGATTTATTTAAAAATTGAATTCAATCTTCTTTAAAGGGCTGCAAAAGTACAAACAATTTTTATTCGCAACAACAAAATAAACCAAAATATTTCTTGACTGCCAAGTCCTGATATGATTAAAAAAATTATGCCTTTCATCAAAAATGCCCTCCATCTGGCATTTTCAAGAAACCTTACCAGATCCTTTACTTAAAAGATTTTCTTTAAAATATCGCAATATTTTAGTATATAAATGTACTCTGGTATTTCCACCATATATAGAATGATTTCTATTGGTATAAACCATTATATCAAATTGCTTATTTGCCTGAACTAATTGTTCTGAAAGTTCCAATGTATTTTGAACATGTACATTATCATCTGCTGTTCCATGGATTAACAACAAATTCCCTTGCAATTTATCGGCAAAGTAAAGCGGTGAATTTTCATCGTACCCTTCAGGATTTTCCTGGGGTGTTCTCATAAATCTTTCTGTGTATATATTGTCGTAATAACGCCAATTAGTTACCGGGGCAACGGCAACTCCCGTATTAAAGATGCCATTTCCCTTTAACATGCATGAGGTGCTTACGAATCCTCCATAACTCCATCCCCAGATACCGATTCTTTTACTGTCAACCCAGGGTAATTGAGCAAGATACTGAGCACTCTCAATCATATCAATAGTTTCAAATTTACCTAACTGCAAATAAGTAACTTTCCTGAAAGCTTCTCCCCTGGCTCCGGTACCCCTTGGATCAATACTCACAATTACAAATCCTTCCTGTGCCATGCAATCGTCAAAATCAAAACTCCAGGAGTCCAGTACGGTTTGTGAGTTTGGCCCGGAATACTGGTCAATTATCACAGGATACTTTTTTTCAGGGTCAAAATTAGGAGGGTAAATTGCGTATGCATTTAATTCAATTCCCTCACTTGTATGAATTTTAAAGAATTCTTTATACCGGAATCTATAATTCTCCAATTTCTCAGAAAGTTCTTTGTTAGATTCAAGGATTCTGATAAGCTTTCCGTTGCTTTCACACAATGAATATTCAGGAACATCTTTTACTGATGAATTTGTTAAGATAAAGTACCTGAATGAGTCACTGAATTGAGCATTGTTGGTTCCCTTAGATTTACTGATTAATTTAGTACCCGTTCCGTCACTCTTTATTGAATAAATTTCACGCTGCATGGGACTTATGGCCGCCGCCTGGTAAAAATGAAGTTTATTTATGGGATCAAAACCATAATAAGCTGTTACATCAAATGCACCATTAGTAAGTTGAGAGATCTTTCCAGAATTGATATCACATTTATAAAGATGAGTCCATCCATTCATTTCGCTGGTGATAATAAATGATCCATCTGACTGGAATTTGATATTGTCAAAGTTACTCTCATCAATATAGTATTTGTTATTCTCTGTATAAATAACCTTTGTTTGATTGGTTTCGGTATTGACTCCAAGTATCTCCAATTTATTTTGCATGCGGTTAAGTCTTAACACGGCCAGCATCGTTGGATCTTTTGTGAACATAATCCGGGGAATGTATTGATCAATCTCCGTACCTATATTCACGTGTGAAGTATTTCCCGATTCAATCTCATAAATCAATACGGAAACTATTGAATTATCTTCTCCTGCTTTTGGGTATTTGAACTGAGTATTGGAGGGATAATTTGCATTCTCTTCAATTGCGGGCTTCGATCCTTTGAACATGGTCATATTAAACATTTTAACCTTTCGTTCATCAAATTTCATATAAGCCAACCTTTTACTGTCTTCCGACCATGTAAATGCTTTATTAAATTCAAATTCCTCTTCATACACCCAGTCAGGTGCACCATTTATAATCTCATTTAATTTCCCGTCATTTGTAATCTGAGTCTCTTTAACATTTAAGAGATTCACTATAAAAAGATTGTTTTCCCTGACAAAAGCAACTTTTTTCCCATCAGGAGAGAAGGTTGCTAATTGTTGCTTCCCATTATTTGATAAAGGTTTGAAGGATTTATCAATAGTATTATAAATGTAGTAATCAGCAGTGAATGACCTTCTATAAATCGGCTCATAACTGGTTTGAATAAGTATCGCCGATTCATCATCACTAAATTCGTAATCGTAAATAGTTGTTACCTGATCAGTTTTAAAACGGTTGAGGTCAAAAATTTTTGAAATACTATCGCCTGTTTTATAATCATAACTTATTATGTAAGAATTATCTTCTGATAATGCAGTATAATGAGATCCATCTTTCATCGATCTGATTTCATTGATCCCTTTAGACCTGAATATGCGTCCCTTTAATAAATCATCAAGTGTAAAATTCTTATTTCCATTTTGTGAAAATAAAATTTGTGGCAAAAGCAGAAACAGGAAAGCAATTGAATTAACTATTGAGTATCTTTTCATCGCAAGAGAATTAATTTGAGTAGCACAAAAGTATTAAAATAAGTTAACGTCAAACAACCAACACGCAAGCATGATGTTATAAACTAACTTTATACAATAATCAAGCCTTTATGAATAAAGTAATTCTGATTACCGGTGCCAATAGAGGAATTGGATATGAGATTGCACTTCAAACCGGACTATTGGGCTTTGAAGTCATTGTTTCAGGAAGAGATTCAAAAAAAATTCAAAAAGCTGCGATTGAATTGGCAACTCTGGGAATTAATACATCAACTCTCCTAATGGATGTAAGCAATCAGGAGAGCATTCATACAGCTTTCGAAGAATTGAAAAGTCGTAATATCAGACCAGATGTCCTTGTCAATAATGCTGGTATAAGCCCTAAAGGTGACCACAGGTTAACAACGGATGATGAAAGTATTCTACAAACTGTACTGAATACCAACAGTTTAGGACCTTTAAGAATTTCAAAAACATTTCTTCCAATATTAAAAAGACCCGGGCGAATAATAATGATCTCAAGTAGTGGTGGAGTTTTAAATGGACCAGTACCTGGCTGGTCGCCGGCCTATTGTGTTTCCAAAACAATGTTAAACTCTTTTACTAAGCAGCTCGCTTACGATTTAAGAAATGATAATATTGCGGTCAATGCAGTCTGTCCCGGATGGGTTAAGACCGATATGGGCGGAACAGGTGCAACACGCCCTGTTGAAAAAGGGGCTGAAACACCAGTTTGGCTGGTATCGGAATCACCTCAGTCACTAACAGGTAAATTTCTAAAGGATAAAAAAGAGATACCTTGGTAAATCATATTAACTGATTCTATTTCAATGTCCTGATCTCTTTTTCCAAAGCCTCAATTCGTTCATCAGCCTGAATAATATAGAGTGTTATCTCTTCAATTTTTTGAAGTAACAACGAATTTACTTCACCCAAACTGACACCGTTTTCTTTGATTTCTTTAACATTTGGAATCCCTTGTAGGTGTCCAAATGTTCTAATATGCTTCTTAACATCTTTTAGGCTAGGTAATAAATAGCCTGGTTCGAAGACGAAATCAGCCCACCCGGACTCAACAACTATTTCCTTTGCGCGTATTTTACCATTAACTGCAAGCCTGAAGTTATTGGATGGAAATGTACCAACACCCATCCTTCCAGCAGCATAAAAATTCCTTGCCTGCCAATCAACAGTAGGTAAATTTGAGTTTTCGGGTGTGTAAGCATAGTCGTTTCCCTCGCCTCCACTGTTTAATGTAATTACATCAATATTGTTACTGGCTTGCGAAACATTACCCGCAGCATCAACTGCTTTTACATAAAAATTATAACTAGTTGAAGAAGTAAGTCCCATAATATTGTAGCTCAATCCGCCGGATTCACCTGTATAATTATGATTACAATAGATTTTATAGCCAGTTACACCAGTATTGTCATTTGAAGATGACCATGTAAGTGTTAGAGAATTTGATGTAACATTTGATGCGCTTAAATCAGCAGGTGATGATGGGGGTTCATTATCGACCGTATTATGAATAAGGATACTTACTGCATCGATATAAACCTCTTTATCCTCAGAAGGATTTTTAGAGGCTAACACTTTTATCGTAGGATGTCCACTGGTAGCCGTGACAATAAATACATATTCTTTCCATCCCTGACCGGTTATATTTTTTTTCTCAAAACCAGAAAAACCTTCCCAATCATCAAATACAGGATTGCTGCTATGATTACCTTTGCGGGCCCAGATACTTATCAGGTAATTTGTTCCGGGATCAGCATTAAAACTATACTGGGCATAACGACCTTCATCTTTTGATTTTATTTTAATAGTGTATTGACCGGTTTTGGGATTATCATTTTTTGACTCTATTTGAGCAGGACCTGACCATCCGTCATAAGAATTTTCCTCATTGTCAATACTTGCGGCATTTGCAATTAAATATAGATTCTGTGCAACAATCGTATTTGAAGCAATGAATAATGCGATTAGTAGAAGAGTTTGTCTCATAGTATTAATAAGTTAGTAAGTAAATCTAGTTTGACTGCGAGTAATATACAGCGCATAAATTTAGTATTTCTAAATATCTTATTAGTTTCTTTATATTTATGTAACGAGCAGAAAATCTGATTGTTCATAAATCAATGACCTCTCCTGAACCACTTTAGAAGAAAATTGTTATTTCAATAACTTATTGTATCTTAGCCCATTGATTGATTAATAAAAAAGATTTACAATGTTCGAGACAAGATTTTTTATGTTAACTTCATAAAAACGAAACAAGAACCCCAATATCCAGCCGGGGTTCCCCGGCTTTTTTTATTTTATTAAAAACTTTATATCATGAATGAAATAGTTATTAGCAGCATTGATGCTGCCCGCATCCAAAGCTATATTGAACAAGCAAGGAATGGTGGAGGTAAAGTTGGTGAAAACCTTGTCCCATTAATGAATGAGTTAAGCAGGGCAAAAAAGGTAGCTCCTGAAAATATGCCCCCGGATGTAGTAACAATGAATTCAATTGTTTCACTGCTCAATGTAAAAAACAATAAAGTTGTTCAGTTCCAGATTGTTTATCCACCGCAGTCGGATATTGCAAAACAAAAGATATCAATCTTCGCACCTGTTGGTACTGCCTTATTGGGTTACCGTAAAGGCGACCAGGTTGAATGGGATACTCCTGCAGGCAAAACCCAATTTAAGATTCTGGATATTATCTTTCAACCTGAAGCGGATGGTAAATTTGATTTGTAAATTAGCAGATTAAAAATTACCTGTTCAAATTGAGAAGCTTCATACGGTCATTCTTTGATAATCATTGTGAGATTAAAATCATAACCATTTATGCACTGGCTTTTTGGGCTATTCTATTCTTTATTAAAATTTATTTCAAGGAAAACCTGTTTGAAGCTTCCAATTTTCTTTATTGGGATGCTGAGCATTACGATTACATAAGGAGATTGAAATATGAGGATTACAGAGTGGCCTTTTTCCCCTTGTTACCATTAATTATGGAAATGGCTAACACTTAATGTTTATGGAATTGTTCTGTTTAACAGCCTCATCTTCTTCTCTTCATTCTGGTTACTTTCACAAGAGATGAGAATGACCTGGAAAGAAATTATTATATACCTTACAATACCCAGCTTTATCTTTTTCTATCTGCCATTTTCAGAATCGTTATTCTTCCTTAGCTCGGTTTTTCTCATTATTGGAATAAAAAATAACCGGATAGGATTGATATTGACAGGATTATTCATCGCATCACTATCCCGTCCGGCTTTTCTGATTTTTATTCCAGCATTATTCATCATTGAATTTCTCACTGGTCAAAAAAAGCAAAATCAAACTTTATCAAACAAAATAGTCAGGTTTATCCTCTATCTTATAATTATGGGAACCGGAACATTGGTCGTGGCGTTTATCCAGTTCAGAGATACGCATGAGTGGTTTAGGTTTCTGGAGGTTCAGAAAGGATGGGGAAATTACCTTCAAATACCAAATTTACCACTTACCTCTTGGGCAGGTGGCTACATTGTAAGGCTTGACGGTTCAGCATTTTTAAGTGGAATGATTACTGGGTTTTTCCTGTTACTCTATTTGATAAGAGCAAGATTTACCAAAAACGTTACCTTATCAAAGGAAGTAATTTTCTCCCTTGCTTACCTTGGGGGAATAACATTAAGTGTGTTACTTTTCAGGGGAGGCAGTTTATTCAGTCTTAACAGGTTCGTTTTTTCAACAGCTTTTATTGTTGTAACATTGCATTATTTATATAGTAGTGATTTGAAATTATCCTTAAGACAACTCCTGTTGATCTTTATAACGCTTACATTTTTCTGGATTCTCTTTTTTAAATCATATTCCCATATTCAATACTTTTTAAAATTTACTTTTTTAACACTTTATTTAATTTTACCCTTCACGCTCAAGAGTGAAATTAAATTATATCGACAGATCGGGTTTGTATTACTTTTAGCCTTGAATATTTTCTTTCAGATCTCTTTTTATCTGCGTTTCCTTGATGGTGGTTGGATAGGTTAACGGCAAATCAATCGTTTTTAGCCAAAACCCTCATAAGAGTAGGCTTTCGCCCCAATTTACGGTAACATGTCGGTAGTATCTCGGTAGCGGATCGGTAGGTTGTCGGTAGCGCATTGGTAGATAGTTGGTAGCTAATTGGTTGTTTTTTTGGTATCACAGCAGGACAAAAATAAAGGCTGTAAATATACAGCCTCATTTTTGTGGGATGTACGGGACTCGAACCTGTGACCCCCGCCCTGTCAAGGCGATGCTCTGAACCAACTGAGCTAACATCCCTTATTATTGATGCAAAGATAGTGAATTAAGGCAAGTGCGCAATGGTAATCGTCAGAAACGGTATGGATTTTTGATTTTCTGAACGGTTCCATCATTCATATGTACTATCAGCTCACCGGCATTTAGTAAGATCTTCACCGCATCAAAGGAGGTTTTTTCTCTTACTATAACTATTTCAAGCATCATACCATTTTCTGAGGCTATAGTGCTGAAACTTACCACTCCCCTGTCGTTGCTTAAATGACTAAGTAAATACCAGGGCATTTCTACAAGCTCCGGAAAGGTTCCCTGAGGGAAAGCTAACTTCAGCGTATCCAGCTCTTCCGGTTTATAATCCTCAAAACCATTAAAAGTCATGGCAACAGTCTCGTACACCAATGTGAGATATTTGCTGATTGGACATTTCTCCTTTGTCTCAAATTCCGCTACTTTAAAATCTGTTTTAGCGGCATGATTTCCGGTTTCATCTATCCATTCAACTCTCTTTGCTTCAATTAATTCTTTTATCTTATCCGGCTTTATCAAATTTTCATCGTAATAAATTACAGCATGCACTGGCTCGCCAAACCTGGTTTCCATGCCCAGTATTCCCTTATTTTGCATAAAACGCAACCCAAGGTTATTTGCATCATTCGGATCAAAAAAATTGTCGATTGCCGCATCAAATACGCCGATTTCTTTTAATACGGGATCGGGAGCTTCATAAATACTTTTTACCGGATTAAAAATCGCCTGCTTTATCTCTTCTGAAGTCAATAATGATTTATCGTACCAAACCCTCACGCCATGTTTCCCGACATATGTTTCAACGCCTAAAACTCCGGGCACTTCTTTCATATGATTGGCAAACGACATAGAACTACCGAAGCACTTGATACTTTTTAGCCCTTCCTGATCATATATCCCGGCTGCATGTATCTGAGCGTTGTTCCCCCACATGAGGCTTATGGTTGGTATGTGAACTTTCTCAGCAAATGACAAACCCAAAGCCACCAATAGGATCACTATTGCTGCAGGGATCCAGAGATGAGCATTTCGTTTAACTCCGGCTTTATTAGACTCTAATGGTAGTTTATTCAGGATCTTCAAAGTATTTTTTTCAGGACAGTTTGTTACACAATCACCACATAGATGGCAATCGATGTCGTTTACTTTATCAACTGTTGACACTTTGACCGACATGGGACAAGCTTTATCACACAATTTACAATTGGTACAGGATTCAGAGTTTCTTGAGATTTTTAATACTGATATTCCTGTAACCTGGAATCTGAAGATTTCAAGTAGCACTCCGGTTAAAGTCAGGGCAGCAAGGAGCCAAATCCAACTGATTGAAAGTTTGAGTACAAGGGCAAAAAAGAGGTAAACAGCTATTAAACCAGCGAAGATATAACTATGTGTTATGATGTTTGAGACAGCACCCAGTGGGCAAAAATATTTACACCAAAACTGCCGAATGAAGAAAGAGCCGGGTATGGCAACCAGTAATGCCATCACGGCATATGAAATGATAACATCAGAACTGAAACCACTGAATACAGCATAGTATGGGTCAAAGGTCTTACAAAACAGCTCACTGCTGGTGACTGTAAAATAAAAAGTCAGAAACAAGAGGGCATATTTAATTAACCTAAGCGCTTTATCAGGCCAACCTTTGATAACAATATTCAGTTTAAGTTTTCTGCCCATCCTGGCAAGCCACTCTGTGAAACTTCCAATGGGGCAGACATAGCTGCAGAATAATTTGCTTACAAGGAGTATAGCCGCTATAAGCGCAAAACCCATGAATATCTGCGTTGTTGTCATTGAACAGGCAAGCGAGTTATTGACAAGGAAAGAAGAAAAAGCCTGAAGTCCGCCGAATGGGCAATACGCTTCAAAATCAGCGGTATATGTTTTGTCAATATAGGGTCTTACCAACAGGTAGCCTAACAGCAAAATAAAAATCCATTGAAGAGTAACACGGTAAGGATTCAGTTTTACTTTTTTCGCCATGGCAATTAATCTATTCTCTTCAAAAGTATGAAGTAAGATCTTAACCGCCAAAAACACGAAAAACTTAACAAGTATTTAACACTAGTGACTATTTAAGTTTCTGATAGGTTGTATAATCAGATACAGTCCAACTAAGCCAGTGAAGTTTGGGATAGCCTGTTAAAAAATCTGCTTTTCGTCTCTTTAATGATGCATTATAGTTTTCAAGTGACATATAATTAGCATGATAACTGAAGATACTGGCCTGTGCATTCTTTACCTGTGCTAGTTTATTATCATCCATTATCAGTATAGGAAGTGTGCTACTGTCAAGGCTATGCATAAAATCTGTGTGAAAAAATGCTATCCCTGACCGGTTTATGTTGAATTTTGCTATAACATTGTCCCAATTAAAAAGACTCAGAACAACAAATACGATGTAAGCCGCAATACTGTTCCTGATAAATAAGTATCGAAGTGTTTTATCGTCCCTTACTTTAATAAAAACCGTAAATAATCCAAATAAAACCAATATCAGAAAGGCAAAGACCCAAATTCTTTTGTAGGCCAGGTTAAAGTAATGGAGGTACCAATAATTTCGTACTGCAACTGAAAGTGCAAGGAATACATTTTGAAATAACCAAATTTTGGTTAAATTCTTCAAAAGACTGTTTCGGGGATAGAAATTGATGTTACCTCTGAAATACCAAAGCACAAGAATAATGGATATCAATATTGATAAAATCAGCAGCCAAGTCCCTTCGTGAACAAACTGTTTTAAGAAGCCGCCATCCCACTCAAAATTAATCCATACATGCCAAAGATCGAGGAAGTTCATAACTGCAAGTGCCAGGTTAAGAAGTATAAATGTTAACACTGCATTCCGGTATTCATACTTTAGTCCTAAAAAAGAACCAGCATAAAATTGTTTTTTCCTGACCAGCTCATTATTCCCTTTTTCGAAAGGCAGGTCAAATGAAAAATTTACTTTGCTGAAGAAAATGACAATACCTGAAGCAAGTCCTGCAATACCAATCCAAAATACCGGAGGCGAAATTATTTCAAACAACTTTTTAAAAAGATCATCAATAAAATATAAGGTATTACCGGTCAGCCTATGATAGTATGGGCTTGAAGCCGAATAAAGAGAAACAAAAACCAATACAATGATAACTGGTATTATTAAAAAGCTCGCAGCCCTTAATCCTTTTGCAGTATTTCTGTTTGAATTTAGAACAAGCCCTGTTTCTTTTAAATATTCATACGGAGATACGATTCCACCAACAAACAAGGATAAAAATGAATTTGATAAGACTGAAAGTTGAGGCGCAGCTAACAAACCTGACATGATAAGCAGTGACAGGATGTTAATTGTCAGAGCAGTTTGAGAACCATGAATGACAACCATCAATGAAGAGATCATACATCCTGACAAAACCAAGAAGTTAATTGGTTTCATGAAGTTTAACCTTTTACTCCAAATTAAAAGTCCAAAGATTATAAGATTGAGGATCAGGACATTCAACCCTGCTTGTTGTCTGTGGAATAAAACCGGGTAGAGGATGGCAAAGAAAAATGGAATAACCGGGATGATCTTTCTCATTTTGCGGAAGCTTTCGAGGATAACGTTCCGCTTAAAATAAAAGTATGTATCTGGTTTAAATACTAAAATTAAAATCTCAAATGTATCTTACCGGAACTGGTTTTAAGGACAGTGAACAGGACTTTCTTTTTGATCACATTGTTTACCGGTTTCAATGACAGAGTGGTGTTGGGTTTTTAGGCCTTGAAGTACTTCAAGCATAAAACTATAAGCAATTTCAAGATCATTTTCGAATAGGTAATTTGCATATTCATGTCCACCATTACAGTACGTGTTCATGGAAACGCTCCCTCCCAATTTCAGAACCTGTTCGTAAATAGTATAGGAGCCAAAGAACATAAGCCATCCGGAAGCATCGGTTTTACAGAAATGATGGGCTGCCGTCCCGTATGGAACCAGGTTATCGCAGGTCCCGTGGAACATCATAACAGGTAACAAATTTTTTCGGGTTATCAGATTTATGTCCATAATTGCCCCTGCACCGGCAATTACACCTGCATATTTAAAACCGTCCGGCAACTTTTTATCTGACCAATTCATTAAATCATAATCCCAGAAAGCAGCCTGTAATACAGTTTCAGCACCGGCACTACATCCCCCGATAAATATTTTAGAAGTGGCAATTCCATACTCATCTTTATGGTCTATAAGATATTCTGTTGCCAGCCAAAGATCATTTACTCCATACCTGATTGCCTTGATCTTCTCAGAAACAACCCCATCACAACTGAAGCTTTTATCCTTCATGTACAATGTGTATGAGATAGTCGCTGAGACAAATCCTTTATCTGCCAGGTACTTACAAATCTTATATCCATCGGATCTGTTCCCCGAAGCAAAACCACCCCCATGTACATAAATAAAAAGTGGCCTTGATGAATCTTTTACGCTCGCAACCGGAATATAAATATCCATTTCCAGTCTGACAGAATCATTTTGATAATAAACGATCCTTTTTGGATTACCGGCTTTCAGGTTAAATATCCAAAGAAAGAAAATTACAACAATTAGTGTTTGTTTCATCAATAATTCAGTATTGATTAAGCTAAGATACCAAATTAACAAGTTTACAAGTTAAGTTCTCTAGTTTCATAAATAAGTTGCAGTTATTTCTTTTATTCTGAATAATTTTACATAAAAGATCCTGCATTGAAAATCATTTTTCTTCTCATACTTTCTCTTTTGTCCATAAACTTTTATGGACAAGCGAATATTGAAGCGACAGAGCAACAGTTTCGCATTATGTTTTATAATGTAGAGAACTTATTTGATCCTTTTGACGATACATTAAAAAATGACCAGGAATTTGTCGCCGGAGGAGTAAGGGGTTGGACATGGAAGAAATTTGAAAAGAAGCTTAACAATATTTCAAAAGTAGTTGTTGCTTCAGGTGGATGGGAACCACCTGAGATTGTGGCTTTTGGCGAAATAGAGAACAGATTTGTGGTTATTGAGTTGCTTAAACTCACACCACTTGAAAAATTTAGCTATGAAATAATTCATGAAGAATCACCTGATGAAAGAGGAATCGATGTTGGATTTATTTACCGACGTGATAAATTTAAAGAGCTGTACCATAAATCTGTAAAAATCAAATCTGAAGATACGACCCTTAAAACCAGAGACATACTGTATGTAAAAGGAATACTCAAGATTAAAGCAAAAAATGATTCAGATACTTTGCATTTCTTAATAAACCACTGGCCATCAAGAACTGGTGGGCCTGCAATAACTGCATATAAGAGAAAGGATGCAGCATTGACTCTCAAGTCAATTACAGATTCATTGTTTAAGATAAATTCAAAGTCCTTAATTATTCTAATGGGTGATTTTAATGACGAACCAGTTGATGAAAGTATTAATATCCACCTTGCAGCAAAGACGGAAATGGGTGATAACCAAGGAGTATTGTATAATTTAATGACACCATATCTTGGAAAAATTGACACTGGAACAAATAAATTCAAGGACCAGTGGGGCGTTATTGATCAATTTATTGTTTCAGGTCAACTTTTAAGTGAAAATTCCCGGATTAGTGTCAAAAATAGTATGGCTGAAATTATCCAGTTTCCTTTCCTTCTGAAGGAAGATGAGAATTTTCCAGGGAGAATTCCTTTCAGAACTTACAATGGCATGAAATATTCAGGAGGTTTCAGTGATCACCTGCCTGTATTGCTCACCCTCCGGATCAAAGATTAACAACCAGTGCTCCTTCCTTTTTGAGATTATAAAATGAGCCAGCCGAGGTTAATTCCTTTTTGTATTCTTCAATTTTCCATTGGCTGCATGTATTATCTGTAATAATTATTGCTCCAGGAAATGATCCTTTTATATCATTAAGCCGTAAAGGAGGATTATTGCAAAGCAACACATAATCAACATTCTTTATATTAGCCTTGGGTAAAATGCAATTGCTACTTAATAATGCAATTCTTTTCCCAAGAAACTGACAAAATTCAGGAACTGAATATGAATTCACATCACTTTTTGATGTGCATTTTACTACACATTCCTTAATGCCTGCCTCTACGGTCAATCCATCTAGATAGTATAAAGCCGGGGAAAGGTTTTTATTTAAAATTGAATCAGTTAAAATGATTTGATGAGTTCCCTCAATGAAACTTATGAGTGTATGACTGTTAATTTTATGAAATATTATCATGCGTTGGTTTGAGACCTCTGCATTTCTCACGCCTGCATTGACTCCCAGAATAAGTAGACAGATCAGTACAGGCCAGATGTAATTTCTTTTTTCATTAATATTTAAAGCTGCAGCAAAAATCAGCATTAATGATAGTACAATACAGGAAAATAAACTTATATGGATATTTCTAATTATAGCCCCTGGCAAGTTGTTTATGAAAGTTACAAAAAGATTAAGAAATTTAATTTCACTCATAAATAACCATGAAAATACAACACTGACAAAAGGGATAGAAGATGTGATCAACAGCGCCGCTCCTGTATATATAATGAAAGCTGATAATGGAACTGCAATGAGGTTTGCGATAATGAAATAAATGGGAAATTTATGGAAATAATAGAGAATAAGAGGTGTAATAAATATTTGTGCAGCTAATGAAATAGCGATTAAATCCCAAATTTTAGAAAGGATAGGATTTTGAGATGCCCATAATTTTGTTATTGGATTCTTTAAAACTAAAATACCGGTAACTGCTGCAAATGAAAGCTGGAATCCAACATTAAAGAGGGATCTGGGATCTAATATCAACAAAATAAAAGCTGAGGCAGCGAGTATATTATAACTATTGGTTTGCATTCTCAAGGTTTTCCCAATCAGTAGTAAGGAGAACATCATTGATGCTCTCATTACCGGCACAGATAATCCGGTAATCAGGGCGTATAACCAAATCACAACAAGAACTAACGTTGGCTTTATGAATAAAAACGTGGTTCTCCTGTTCAGAAAGGATAATAAAAATTCTGTCATCAGGTAAATTACTCCTACGTGAAGACCAGATACACAAAGTATATGAATTACACCCGCATCACTGTACATTTCCTGTTGATGCTCACTTAATTTACTTTGACCTGTTAAAATTGCTTCAGCTATTTTATATTCATCAGGTCTATCTTGGAAAAAGCGATTTAAGGTATTCAGTATTTTATCTCTTATATTGAAGGCGAAGTGTTTTAAATGGCTGCCATTACCAATTGAAATTATAATAAAGTCGTTTGATTTAAGAGAAAGCGTGTGATAAATCTGTTTATTTTCAAGAAAACCGGCATAATCAAATTCGCCTGGGTTGCCGGGCTTTTCAATTCTTTGCGGAGGTTTTGAAAATAATATCTCATCTCCATATTGTGGAATTTGAAGCTGGCTATCTTTCTTTAAATAACAAACTACTTTACCTAATACTGAAGTGGTACCTTCATCATTCTGAATTTTGGAAATATTAAGAATCAACCTGTAAGTTCTTTCTTTTTCAACCGGTTGATCAGTTACTTCTGCATAATAGACAAGAGGAGTAGAATCAATATTCGAAAAATGATTTTCATTTCGTAATTGAAAGGTTAATTCAGTCAGCTTATATCCAATTCCAATAAATATCAGATTTATTAAGACTCCGAACACCCATCTCCAACTATAAGAATAAACGCCATTAATCTTTTTATGTACAATAAGGAGAAACGCAATAGCTATAAGCAGAGCAATATAGGGAATAATGAATGGACAGTTAAGGAAATAACAAATAACTATTCCTGTTATCAGGGGAATCAGGAATCGGAAAAAAGGAATCTTTGACCAATGAGTCATCTATTCCAAAATTGGCTTATTGCAAATGAGTAATATGAGCAAGGCTGAACTCAGTTGAGCAACTGAAGTATCAACCAATAGTTATTTACAATACTTATCAATTTGTTGTTGAGCAAGGCGGTGTCCCTTAGAAACTGCCTTTTTCCAGTTCTCACAAGCTTGAGGCAAATTGTTAATCTTAATAAGAGCGAATCCGCTATTATATAAAGCATCCATATTAGCAGGATTAATTGCCAGAGCCATATTGTAATCCTCCAGAGCAGTCTGATAATTATATTGCATTAAGCGACTGTTCCCGCGGTTAACATATGCTTGTTCATACTTTGGATCAATTTTCAATGATTGGGTAAACATCTCTTCGGCTTCGGGAAATCTGCTGAGTGCAGCCAGTGAAGTTCCTTTATTATAAAGAGCCAATGCTGCTTCAGGATTCATTTCCAGTACTTTGTCATATTCTGCAAGAGCTTGTTCGTGCTTACCCATTTTGGCAAGTGCAACACCCTTGTAGTTTAAAGCATCATAATACCCGGACGACAATTTAATTGTTGAATCAAAGTCAGCTATTGCTTCAGGGAATCTTTTTATATCCATAAAAAACTGGCCTCTAAAATAAAAATAGGGAGCTTGTAAAGGCCTGATTTTAATAGCTTTAGCAAAATCTTCTTCTGCACCTGTATAGTCCTTCATCTCCCACTTAGCTTTCGCCCTATAGAAATATGCATCAGGATTGTTTGGAAGTATACCTATTGATTTTGTAAACATTTCTATGGCACCTTTTAAATCACCACGGGATGCGAGACTGACTCCTTTCTTTCTTTCTTCAGATCCTTTGCCCCGGAAATCAATAGTATTAAACATCTCTTCTTTTTTACTTCCAAGGGATGTTTTGGTTTTTTGATCATAATTTATCAAAGGAATGTGGTCGGATTGAGAGGAAGTGTCAGGATTATAATCTTTTGTTTGCGGTACTGGAGAATTTTTGACCGTCGTATCCTTTTGTATGCTTAATGGAGTTTCCTTTGTTTGGGAATTACATGAAAATAACAAGAATAAGCAAGTTATCAGGAGCAGAAAGTATTTATTCATTGAAGAGACGAGATTTGATTAACAAATTTACGAATTGAATTATTATGTGTTTTGGATTAAAAAATCATAAATGCTCCGGGCTGCATGAAGTGAGGCCCCTTTCCCTCCAAGTTTTTCTCTTAAATCTTTATATTCATTAAGTATCGTTTCCCGGTATTTCTGGTTATTCAATAAATTGTTCAATTCTCCGCGAAGTGTCTGCCTGTTTAAATCATACTGGATTAATTCTTTAACAACCAGTCTGTCCATTATTAAGTTAACCAAAGAAATAAATTTAACCTTTACTAACCTCCGTGCAATGGCATACGAAATGAAACCGCCCTTATAGCAGACTACTTCGGGTACATTGATTAATGCAGTTTCAAGGGTAGCAGTTCCAGATGTAACAATAGCTGCCCGCGATTCTGCTAATAAATCGTAAGTCCTGTCGAAATGGATTTTAACCGGAAGATCCTTAACGATGCGAGAGTAGTATTTTTCTCCAATTGCCGAAACACCCGCTATAGTAAAATCGGCTTCAGGAAAATCACCAACAATAGATAGCATTACAGGAAGCATTTTTCGGATCTCTTGCTTCCGGCTTCCGGGCAATAACGCTATTTTATGTTTTTGATCATGCTTGTAAAAATCTGTCGCCTGTTTTTCAGGTAACGCATCAAGTAAAGGATGTCCGGTAAATTCTGCATCTATACCGAACTGACTGTAAAACTGTTTCTCAAATGGCAGGATCACCAATAATTTATCAACAACCTTTTTTATAGTGTGAACCCTGGATTTTTTCCAGGCCCATACTTGAGGTGAAATGTAATAAATTACCCTGACACCCTTATTTTTGAGGAACTTAGCTATTTCGAGATTGAATCCTGGATAGTCAATAAGGATGACCACATCAGGCTTAAAAGCAAGGATGTCCTTTTTACACAGTTTGAGGTTAGCGAAAATAGTCCTGATATTTGCCGCCACTTCAACAAACCCCATAAATGCAAGATCACGGTAATGCTTTACAAGTACAGCCCCTTTAGAAGCCATTTTATCACCGCCCCAAACACGGAATTCAGACTCATTGTCGAGCTTTTTAAGTTCCCCGATGAGGTTTGATCCATGAAGATCACCTGAGGCTTCTCCTGCTATTATATAGTATCTCATTTCTTGAACTATAGGTATACCTTAATAAGTAAAAGAAGGAAATTGATCCATTTTACTGGCAATAAAAGCAAAGTACAGGATGATACTGATGAAAACTACTGTCAACATGCCTGATCCAGATCTGTTAAATTGCAGTTTTCTCATGTAGTACCGCATCAACACAATAGCTGGAACTACAGAAAGTAAAAGAATTTTTACCGAAGGATTACTTAACCCGGCAAATTGGTAAATGAGTGGCACGATTATCACTAATAGCAATACAGTTACACCTGTTAGGATCAGCCCCACAGTGACACCAACGAAAAAGTTATCATTCTTCCAAAAGCTCATTTTTCTCTTTTTCCTTTATAGATGGATCATAAAATTTCCAGTTTTTTAATAATGGTATAGCCTTATGTGATGTAAGGTCAAAATGCACTGGTACAACTGAAACATAATTATTCATTAAAGCCCATTCATCAGTGTCATCACCATCATCCAGACTCTTGAACTTCCCGGTCAACCAAAAATAATCGCGTTCGTAAGGGTCAACTCTGTGTTCATATTTTTCATCCCAATATGCATGCGCCTGACGAACTATTTTTATACCCTTTAAAGGAGATCCGTTTAATGGGGGAATATTAACATTCAAGCAAGTATAATCTGGTAACCCATTTTGTAAAACATTTTTTACAATAGATTCAATGAAAGGCAGGCAATGGTTGAAGTTAGCTGTATAAGCATAATCTGCCAATGAAAAACCAACAGAAGGTATGTTTTCAATGGCACCCTCAAGGACTGCAGCCATTGTTCCGGAATATACAATATTGATTGCTGCATTGGAACCGTGGTTAATTCCTGAAACGATAAGATCAGGTGAATGCCCTAAAATAACCTTATTGCCTAACTTAACGCAATCAGCAGGTGTTCCGTTACAGGAATATTCAAGATAACCTTCCTCCTCTTTAATTTTTGTCATCCTGAGTGGAGCCGTTATTGTAACAGCATGACCAGTGGCTGACATTGGCTTATCAGGAGCTATTACCAAGACGTCACCTATTCCTCTCATTATTACTATCAATGACCTTAGCCCTGGAGCATTTATCCCATCATCATTTGTAACCAGTATAACTGGTTTCTTATTATCCATTATTTTCTTTATTTTCTTTAACTTCTATAATATTTGGTGTAACTACTTTATTTTCAATGCTTGTAACTCCTGCAGTAACTATGAATTTCATAACTTCAGCAGCAGGAGCATTCAATGCCCTTATATTTTCCACCGGAACTACAAACAGATTTCCGGAAAAGTTATAAGAATGTGGAAGATAAACTGCTACCCTGCCTATTGGAATACCTAAATTAGAAAGATCTTTTTGAGTTATAAAACCAAGTTTCTCAAGGTCAGATTCCTTATTAACTTTCACAAGGACAGGCTCAGTAAAACGCCGGTCTTTGCCAACGAAAGCAGAAATGAAATCTTTTAAGGATGTATAAATTACTTTAACTAGTGGCGCCTGACTAATTAACTTATCGAAGAATTTCAAGTATCTGCTGAAAAAAATTGATGAGCCAAGAAAACCAATTAAAGTAATTCCAGCCAGAATGACCAATATACCCAAACCAGGGATACTAAAGCCCACAATCCTTGTAATGACATCTGTTAAAATTCCATCAACGAACCGGAAAGAAATATAAATAACATAAACTGTTAGAGAAACAGGGGCTATAAACAGCATTCCCTGAAGAAACCATGAAATTAATTTCTGTGAAGCTTTTTGTCTTTCCATTGGCAAACTTATGATTTATTATGATTCCAGAAATTTTTTCAATTCAACATAAACCCTTTGAACAGGCAAACCCATAACATTATAATATGAACCTTCAATTTTTTCAACTCCAACATATCCAATCCATTCCTGAACTCCGTAAGCACCTGCTTTATCAAAAGGCTTATACTTATTAACGTAATATTCAATTTCGTACTCTTTTAATTCTCTGAAGTAAACATCCGTATTAACGTAAAAAGTATGAAACCTTTGTGCTGTCCTGAAACATACTCCTGTTGAAACAACATGCATTTTACCCGACAATTTACGAAGCATTTGTTTTGCCTCATCGGCATTTTGCGGCTTTCCAATACTTTCATTATTAAGCCAAACAATCGTATCAGCGGTAATGATAAGTGCATTATCAGGCAGTTCGTCGAAATCAAATTCAAAAGCTTTTTGCTTACTCACATAAAGAGCAATATCCTGTGCACTTAACTCCTGCGGATACTCTTCGGAAGTGGGTTTGACTATTATATCGAAATCAAGTCCTGTTTCATGCAAAAGAAATTGCCTTCGCGGAGATTGAGAAGCCAGTATGAAACGAAAACCTGAGTTATTTAGATCAATCATCTGATTCTTAACTTAAAGACATTGCTATCGGTTGAAGACCAATAATCCCTGCAATCATAATAATCTTAATTGCATTACTAAGAAAGTGAAAATCAGCTTTTTCACGTGCCCGGTATGTTTTAAAAATTACCCATACCAGTGGAAATAAAACAGCGATAATATAGTACACTCCAGCTATACTCATTCCCTTAAGAATGAAAGAAATTGAAACAATTAAGATAACTAAAGAAGACAGACCTGATAAAATCATTGCCAATTTAACTGAGGCATCAATGCCCCTTGTAACAGCAAACGTCCTCATTCCTGTAATAGCATCACC
Source organism: Lentimicrobium sp. (assembly GCA_035297395.1). Lineage (GTDB taxonomy): Bacteria > Bacteroidota > Bacteroidia > Bacteroidales > Lentimicrobiaceae > Lentimicrobium. Next base: position 27,429 of record DATGZB010000001.1, read on the forward strand.
TCTCATATCTTCAGCATCTTTTAAGACTTCCCTGATAAAGGTCAGTAAGAATGCGAATAAGGCAAATATTGAAAAAAATCTTGTGATTATTCCAAGATATGGTACAACCATAACAAACTCATCCGGATTCTTTCTAAGTATAAAAAATTCAAATAACCAAACAACCAGTATGACCATAGCAGAGAGGAATGCAATTGCAAGGTTCCCCCAAATTTCCATTCGTTTATACTTAACTGAATAAAGCCAAAGAAGCATTATCAGCATCGGAAATATCAGACCAAGGCGCCAAGACCCGGCGATAAATGATATTAAAAATCCTGCCGATATTGCACCAAGGTTCATGACTAATTGAATCTTAAAACCAGTCTTGCGTTTGATTTTTGGACCAAGGATCATTGCCTCTGGTTTGTTGATTCTGTCTGTGCGGATATCAAAATAATCATTGACTATATATCCGGCTCCTGCAATCAGGACTGTAATTATGACCAATAATATCAGGTACTGAGTTTGCATGGCCAAATTGATACCTGCCAACGCATATATTTTACCTATGATCACAAAATATAGGGCAATTTGAATTATTGCTATAATCAGCAAGTTTGGCCACCGGATGAGTTTAAAAAACGAGTGTAGTAGGTTTAGGAATTTCATTGCGTTGTTTGAATTTTTCGCTTACCAGTGAAAGGCATTGCCATTCATCCATTTCCCCTGGACTTTAAGTACTTGCTCAATAATGTCTCTGACGCAGCCTTCACCTCCCCTGAAATGGGAGATATATCTTGATATGGCCTTTATTTCCTGAGCTGCATCAGAGGGACAAACCGGCATTCCAATTATCTTCATTACCTCATAATCTGGGATATCATCACCCATATACAGAATTTCTGAAGCATCGAGATTGTGGTTTTTAATATATTCATTAAATGCTTCAAGTTTGTTTTCAATACCTAGAAACACATCAGTAAGATTAAGAGACTTACATCTGTGCTTCACAGATTCGGAAAAACCACCAGATATTACAACTACCCTTAAGCCATTCTTGACAGCAAGCTGAAGTGCATATCCGTCCTTGACATGACCTGTTCGAAGTTGTTCACCCGAGTTTGTAATAAGGACAACCCCATCTGTTAAGACTCCATCATAATCAAAAATAAGTGTCTTGATTTTTTTTAAGTCTTCTTTGTAATTCGACATTTTGTGCTTATCTATATTTGATTGTTTTTAGAATACTTAGTTTTTATGTTTAAAACACTAATTATCTCCTTGTCCCGTATTGAATTTAATTATGTTTTCACTTAACAGGCTATAAATCTCTTTTAATCTTTTATTTCCATATTTCTCGAGTAATGCCTTATGAGTATCAAGGGTAGCCCAGTCCATTCTGATTGCAGGCCCGGTTTGCATTTTAATTGCTTCATTTGTATCAAGGCGATTGATAGTTTCATGGATAAGGGGCATAAGAATATCCTTTTCAATACCAGCTTGCATAAGAATTTCATCAGCGACTGCAATCAAATGGTTTGTAAAATTGCACGCAAATACAGCCGCCAGATGGAGAGAAGTCCTTTGATTCGAATCAAGGTATCTTAAATCCTTACTTATCATTCCGCCGACTTCACGTATTAGTTGTTTAGTATTTTCGTTAGAAGCTTCAATACAAATAGGTATGTTGTCAGCATTGGGTCTTGTATTCAATGTAAAGGATTGAACAGGATACAGCACCCCTGCATTCTTGAAATATTTAGTGATTTTCTCAAGGTCAACTGATCCTGCAACCGATGCTATGCTCACATTTTCAAATCCTTTTATTTTGGAAAGTTCTTCGCAAAACCCAGGTATAACAATATCAGGCAAAGCAATTATCAGTAAGTCACAATCAGGGTCGAAATCATTTATCTGATTTATTGCCTGAGCCTTCACCTTATGAGCCAGTTTCAGGGCATTGTCGTATGTTTTACTATAAACTTGCTTAATTTGACACCCTGAATTAAACAGAATGCTTGTCAGAAAAGTACCGGCATTACCTGAGCCGGCAATTGTCAAGGTAAGCTTTTTCTGTGCTTTCATTTCAATTGGTACCAAAAGCACAAAAATAGGTATAATTAGACTTCCTTCGCCCGGGCAGATCTCTTATAGATTGCAATTGTCAGTCCAATAAACATAACTATAGCTCCTATCCACAAGACCAGGATCCAAGGGAAGAACATGACCTTAAGAACGATAAATTCAGGTTGTTTTTCAAGCAACGAAACATTGATTGTCCTAATAACATCACCAACACGGTCAAAACGTAATTTCACGTCAGTACCGGGAACAGCCAGGATACCGCTTTCAACTATATTACCTTTCAGGTTATAAAGTAAAGGAAGGGTTAATGGATTATTTAAACTGTCGGTCGTTTTAAATTGTGCAGTTATATTAACATTCTGTTGCATTGGGTCAAGAACTTCAACCTGAATGGTATCAAGTATCAGTGCCTTATTTTCAGCATAAATTGTATCATGTACTGAAACATCCAGGTTTTGTGAAACAGTATATCCTCCGGGTGCCCTTTTTGACCTGTCTTCAGCAAAGGTGAGATACATGAAAATATCACCTTTCAGGAGATTTCTTGTATCAGGATTATGAACATTCCCCATTCTGTCATTGTACTTGACCGAAGGTTGGACTGAATATTGGTAAACCATTTTTCCGGTCTTGTCTTTTTCCAGAAAATCAACCTGATAGAATATTTCGTCTCGTTCTTCCCTGCTGTTGCTGTATGTCATGTACCTGTCACCCACCTGCTTGATCTGTCCTTTAAAGAGCATCACATTACTTCCCTGGTTGGCCTCACCCTGAGAGCTTGTATAGGTAATGGTATTAGAGAAAGTAATAAGTACACCAAACAGAAATACACTGAAACCTAAATGCGTCAATCCAGCAGCAAGATTCCTGTGATTTGAAATAAATTTAAAGAGATATGCGAAGGATGAAAGCACTGCGAAAAGTATAAGGAATAAAAACAGCGCATGTGAAAATATCATGTCACTATCAGCAAAATAGCCCACTATCGCAATAGCCAGAGCAATCCCTGATGGATAGATAATATTTTTGAAGAAAGTCTTTTTGTCGTTTTTCTCGTAGTTTAAATAATGGACTATCCCAAGTAGTAAAGCAGTCAACATAGCAAAAGGAAGCTGCCAGCTATTATAAAAGCCTGTCACATCAGATCCAAGTGCAATGTTGGTATTCAAAATTTTGCTTACAACTGGAATTGAAGTAGTGCTTATTATCTGAAATGCTGAAAGTAAAATAATTACTGAACCATAAAGCATCATGAAGTCTCTGTCAAAAATATTCGGAAGATCATTCGCTGACAGGTTTTTCCTGCGTCTAATCAACAAAATAACAGGAGCTGCTGTAAATACAACCATAAATGTGATCAACTGAAATGTCAACCCATTGTCGCCAAAAGCATGTACAGAAGTTTCCCCCAAAACGCCTGATCTGGTTAAGTAACTGGCATAAACGACCATTAAAAAACCGAGGAATGAGAAAATGTAAGTACTTCTATAATACTTATCCCTCTTATATGAAAGAAGCATGAAATGAAGAGCTGCAACTAAAACCAACCATGGCACCAATGATGCATTCTCAACCGGATCCCATGCCCAGAAGCCTCCAAATGTCAAAGATTGATATGCCCATGCCCCGCCAAGTATTAATCCTGCACCTAAAAGTCCTAATGAAAGGAGAATCCAGGGCATAGTAAGTTTTATCCAATATCTTTTATCATTCTGGATAAGGGAAGCAAACGCATACGCAAATGGAAATAAGGCTGCCGCGTAACCCATAAACAACATAGGCGGGTGAATGACCATCCATGGGTTTTCAAGCAGCGGATTTAAACCATTTCCATCCTGAATAAAACTTAGATAATTTGGATTCTTAAAGAAATCCATTCCAAGATTAGCTTCAGCTTCACGTAAAAGTTCAAATGGATTATTGCCGAGTTTGAGGCCCATAAAATTTACACCCAAGATCATACTCATCATGAAGATAACAGAAACACTGGTTACAGCCATTACTGTGCCTTCAAGTTTTTTTGAGTTATGCAAAGCTCCAATCCCGAATACAGAGATAAGAATTGCCCATAGTAAAAAACTTCCTTCCTGTCCAGCCCAGAAACTTGAAATAATATACTTTCCTGGCATCAGCACTGATGAATGCTGATAAACGTATGAATACTCAAAATTATGACCAAGGATCAATGAGAAGAGTATTCCTCCGGTAAGGACTACCAGTGCTGTTTGAATGTAATAAAATATGCGTCCTTTATTTCTTGATGAAATGTTACTGGTTTCACCACCTTTAATTGATCTTATATAATATACAAGCGATAGGATCCCTGCTATTATTGAAAGGAAAATTGAAATTTCCCCTAATCTTCCTGCCAGCAGGTTTTCACCTGCATACTGAATTTTGTCCATACGTTAGAATGAGTGAAATACCCTTTATTTGGATATAAAGACTTGGTCTGCAAAAGTATAAAATATAAATGAGAGTGGGACGAAATATTTCAAATGCTGAATATGTTCTATAAAAAAGGCCGCTCTTAGGCGGCCTGATATGGTTATATGTGATTTATTATCTCACATACTTAAATGACTTTCCAGGATAATGGGCAGAGTTCCCAAGTATCTCTTCAATCCTTAGTAACTGGTTATATTTAGCAATTCTGTCGGTACGGCTTGCAGATCCTGTTTTAATTAAACCAGTGTTTAAAGCAACGGCCAGATCAGCAATAGTAGTATCTTCAGTTTCACCTGAACGATGGCTCATAACGGCTGTGTAACCATTACGGTAAGCCATATTAACAGCTTCAATGGTTTCAGTCAAAGTACCAATCTGGTTTACCTTAACAAGAATAGAATTGGCAACACCTTTTTCAATTCCCATTTTAAGTCTGTTGGAATTGGTAACAAAGAGATCATCTCCAACTAACTGTATTTTACTACCCATACTGTCAGTCATGAGTTTCCATCCATCCCAGTCATCTTCGGCCATCCCATCTTCAATTGAAATAATAGGATACTTATCAACCCAGGTTTTCCAATAATCAACCATCTGTGATGGAGTTAATTTATCGCCCGTCGATTTATGTAAGTGGTAAACTTTTTCCTCAGGAATGAAATATTCTGAAGAAGCTGGGTCTAAGGCTAAGTAAACATCCTGACCCGGTTTATAACCAGCTTTCTCAATGGCTTGCAGAATTACCTGGATGGCTTCTTCATTTGACCTAAGGTTTGGAGCAAACCCTCCTTCATCACCAACATTGGTTGAATAACCACTTTTCTTGAGTACAGATTTCAGGTTATGAAAGACCTCAGCTCCCATGCGTAAAGCTTCAGTAAAATTAGGCGCACCAACCGGCATGATCATGAATTCCTGGAAGTCTATCGCATTATCTGCGTGTGACCCACCGTTTATTATGTTCATCATTGGAATGGGAAGTGTATTCGCATTCACGCCACCTACATAACGGAAAAGGAACTGGCCTGTTTCCTGTGCAGCTGCATTAGCAACGGCAAGTGAAACTCCAAGGATTGCATTAGCACCAAGGTTTCCTTTATTTGGTGTTCCATCAATTTCAATCATTCGGGCGTCAATTTCATTCTGTTCAGAAACCTGGTATCCCTTAAGTTCTTCTGCCAGGACCTTATTCACATTCTGAACGGCTTTCTGTACACTTTTACCCAAATATATTTTATTATCACCGTCCCTGAGTTCGACTGCCTCATGGACACCGGTTGAAGCTCCGGAAGGGACAGCTGCTCTTCCCATGACACCGCTGGTTGTGTAAACATCAACTTCAATGGTTGGATTGCCGCGTGAATCCAGTATCTGACGGGCATAAATCGTTGCTATTGTACTCATCTTCTAATTTTTTATGTTTTTTTTAAAACAAAAAAGAGGACAAAGTACTCATACTTTATCCTCTATACTTTTAAGATATTATGTTACTCTTTGGTTTCAACATTATTTTCTCCTGAAGTTTCTTCAGGCTGTGGTTTTATTTCTTCTGCGGGTTTAGCTGCTGCTTTTGGAGCTTCTGCCTTAGGGGTAACTGCTTTAGGGGTTTCACCCTTAGTTGCTTCGGCTTTTGGTTTAGCAGTGCGGCTTCTGCGAGTGGTCTTTGCTTTAGGTGCTTCCTTAGTTCCAAGGAGGTTTTCGTTAAAATCAACGAGTTCCATCATACACATCTCAGCATTATCACCCAAACGATTACCGGTTTTGAGAATTCTTGTATAACCTCCGGGACGACTGGCTACTTTTTGAGCTACATCTCTGAAAAGAGCAGAGACAGCCTCTTTTGACTGAAGGTATGAGAACACCATACGGCGTGAATGGGTTGAATCATCTTTTGAACGTGTGATCAGTGGTTCAACGTATGTTCTTAGTGCCTTTGCCTTGGCCAGGGTTGTATTTATACGTTTATGGAGAATAAGCGAGGCAGCCATATTCGACAACATAGCCTTACGATGGGCGCTGGTCCTACCAAGGTGATTGACTTTCTTTCCGTGTCTCATTTTTCAATTAATCCTTATCTAGTTTATATTTTGCAACATTCATCCCGAATTCCAGGTTCTTCGACCTTACAAGATCTTCAAGTTCTGTAAGTGATTTCTTGCCAAAGTTCCTGAACTTCAATAAATCATTTTTATTATAAGATACAAGTTCGCCCAGTGTTTCAACATCAGCTGCTTTAAGGCAGTTTAATGCCCTGACTGAAAGGTCCATATCCACAAGCTTGGTTTTAAGCAACTGCCTGATATGGAGAGATGTTTCATCAAATTCATCATTAACTGTCTTTTCTTCTGAATCAATGGTTATCTTTTCATCTGAGAAGAGCATAAAATGATGTATCAATATACGGGCAGCTTCCTTTAATGCGTCTTTTGGTTTTATAGATCCATCCGTTGTAACTTCCATCACTAATTTCTCATAGTCTGTTTTTTGTTCAACACGGAAATTTTCGATGGTATACTTTACATTCTTGATTGGAGTGTGAATAGAATCAATAGCTATTGTACCCAGAGGAGCATTTTGAATTTTATTCTCTTCAGCAGCCACATAACCACGTCCTTTATCAATTGAAAGATCCATAGTCAGTTTAACAGAAGGTTCCATATGGCAAATTTCAATATCAGGATTTAACACCTGGAATACCGATAAAAATTTATTGATATCGCCGGCTTTGAAAGTATCCTGACCTGAGATGACCACCCTGATATGCTCGCTGGTTTCACTTTCAAGTAACCTTTTAAAGCGAATCTTTTTAAGATTGAGGATAACATCAGTTACATCCTCTACAACTCCCTTTATTGAGGAGAATTCCATTTCTACCCCTTCAATCCTGATCGAAGTGATTGCATATCCCTCAAGTGAGGAGAGCAGTATTCTCCGAAGAGCATTGCCGATAGTGATACCGAAACCTGGTTCCAAAGGTCTGAATTCAAACATCCCTTTTGAATCATCAGCTTCGACCATTATTACCTTCTCAGGTTTTTGAAATGCTAATATTGCCATATTATCTTCCTCTTGAGTAATAAATTTATTAACCTTAGAATCATTATTTTGAATACAACTCAACAATAAGCTGTTCTTTAATATTTTCAGGAATATCTTCACGGGCAGGAAGACTTGTCAGCTTTCCGCTCAAAAGATTGCCATCCCATTCTAACCATGGATAGCTGTTACGCTTTCCAGCCAATGAATTCTGAATAACTTCAAGTGATTTTGATTTCTCCCTGACGGCTATTATATCGCCAACTTTCACTTCATAAGAAGGTATGTTAACAACGCTGCCATTAACAGTGATATGACGGTGTGAAACCAATTGGCGTCCAGCACTTCTTGATGGTGCAATACCTAACCGAAAAACAACATTATCGAGTCTTGACTCAATCAATTGAAGCAACAATTCACCAGTGATACCACTTTTACGTGATGCCTTATGAAATGTATTTTTAAACTGTCTTTCAAGGATTCCGTATGTGTATTTCGCTTTTTGTTTTTCCTGAAGCTGAGTTCCATATTCAGAAAGTTTCTTGCGCCTTTTAGAACTACCGTGCATGCCGGGTGCATAATTTTTTTTCTCAAAATATTTATCCGGACCGTAGATAGGATCTTTGAACTTCCTTGCAATTTTGGTTTTTGGGCCTGTGTACCTAGCCATAATTACTTATCTTATTTTATTTATTGTTGTTTTATTCCTTCACCCGGTTTCCAAACCATCAAGTAAGAATTATAAACCGGAATCAGACAAATTATACCCTTCTCCTTTTCGGCGGACGACAACCATTGTGAGGCATTGGAGTTACATCCATAATCTCAGTAACCTCAATCCCTGAAGCATGAATAGTACGTATTGCAGACTCACGGCCTGATCCCGGACCTTTTACAAAGACTTTTACCTTGCGAAGTCCCATGTCGTATGCAACTTTTGAACAATCAGTGGCTGCCATCTGGGCTGCATAGGGAGTATTCTTCTTTGAACCTCTGAAGCCCATCTTACCGGCCGATGCCCAACTGATCACTTGTCCTGAATTGTTGGTCAGGGAAATAATAATATTGTTGAATGAAGCCGTTACATAGGCATGGCCCATCGGATCAACTTTAACAACTTTCTTTTTTGATGTTTTAGCAACTTTTGCCATAACAGTTATTTTTCTTTCTTAAGTTTTAATACTGATCAAGAATCAATTCTTAACCTTTCGTTGCTTTTTTCTTGTTAGCAACAGTTTTTTTCTTGCCTTTACGGGTACGTGCATTATTCTTAGTACTCTGTCCTCGAACGGGAAGACCAAGACGATGCCGTATACCTCGGTAGCATCCAATATCCATTAATCGTTTGATATTGGTTTGTAATTCGGTCCTGAGAGCACCTTCTACTTTTATCTGGTCGCTAATTATTGTACGGATAGCGTTTTGCTCATCATCGTTCCAGTCCTGAACCTTTTTATTGAAATCGATTCCGGCAGTGCGCAAAATTCTCTGTGCTGTGCTGCGCCCGATTCCATAAATATAGGTTAGACCTATTTCGCCTCTTTTATTCTTGGGTATATCAATACCAGCAATACGTGCCATATATTGTTTATTGTTGTGACGTTAATCGTTTATCCTTGTCTTTGTTTGTATTTAGGGTTCTTTTTGTTGATTATGTACAACCTGCCCTTTCGTCTGACTATCTTACAGTCAGGTGTTCTTTTCTTCACAGATGCTCTTACTTTCATTTTAACAAGATGGTTTGTTTATTTGTATCTGAATATTATTCTTCCTTTTGTCAAATCGTATGGCGACATCTCCAGTTTTACTTTATCTCCAGGAAGGATCTTGATGTAATGCATCCTCATCTTTCCTGAAATATGGGCGGTGATTATGTGCCCGTTCTCGAGTTCAACACGAAACATTGCGTTACCTAATGACTCGGTAACTGTTCCATCCTGTTCAATCGATATCTGTTTCGCCATTTATGTTTTTAATTTGCTTTTGCTCTTAACACTTCCTCAATTTCATAAAAAGAAGATAGTATCATTGCTTCACCTGTTGTTATTGCGATCTGATGTTCATAATGAGCAGATGGCATCCTGTCAGCAGTCCGAATTGTCCATCCATCATCATCCTGAGATACATGTCTTTTCCCAAGGTTGATCATTGGCTCAATACAGATCACCATTCCTGGCTTAAGCATTACTCCGTCGCCCCTCTTCCCATAATTAGGAACTTCGGGTTTTTCATGCAGGCTTTTTCCAATGCCATGTCCAACTAACTCACGGACAACTGTATATCCGAATCCTTCAACATAAGTTTGAACTTCATAACCAATGTTTCCGGTACGATTACCAGCTCTGGCAGCTTTAATTCCACTATAAAGAGATTCTTTGGTACGTTGCATAAGCAACTTTTTTTCTTCACTTACTTCTCCAATTGAGAAGGAGTAAGCTGAATCACCATAGAACCCATTCATTAATGTGCCGCAATCAACTGAAACCAGATCACCCTCCTTAAGTTCATAGTTTCCCGGTATTCCATGGACAACAACATCATTTACTGAAATGCATAATGTTGCCGGATAGCCGTTATATCCTTTGAACGCCGGCTTCGCATTGTGGCTTCTGATAAAATCTTCTGCGATTCTATCAAGCACACTGGTTTTGATACCGGGGCGGATGTGTCTGGCTACTTCAGCCAGGGTTTTCCCAACAAGTAAAGAACTCTGTTGTATTAATTCTATTTCTTCTTTCGTCTTAATTGAGATCATGCTATGTTTTTTGTCACATGCTGATCGAAGAACGTCCCTTTATGCGCCCTGATTTTGTCAAACCTTCATAATGACGCATCAATAAGTGACTCTCGATTTGTTGCAGTGTATCAAGCACAACACCAACCAGAATCAATAAAGAAGTACCTCCATAGAAATGTGAAAATTGTGAAGTCACACCCATCTGTGCTACTATCGCAGGCATTATTGCGACAAAAGCAAGGAAGATAGAACCAGGAAGCGTAATTCTTGACATTATCTGGTCAATAAATTCAGCAGTCTTCTTGCCTGGTTTTACACCAGGTATAAAACCATTGTTTTTCTTCATATCCTCAGCCATTTGATTTGGATTAATGGTAATAGCTGTATAGAAATATGTAAAAACAACGATTAGCAATGCAAATACAAAGTTATACCAAAAACCATTAACATTGGTAAAGGTAGCAGCGAACCCTGTCAGTGCTTCTGATTGTGCAAAACCAGCGAGTGTTAATGGCAAAAACATAATAGCCTGAGCAAAGATAATTGGCATAACACCGGCAGCATTCACCTTTAAAGGAATATATTGACGAACTCCACCATACTGCTTGTTGCCAACGATCCTTTTAGCATATTGTACAGGTATTTTACGAGTACCTTGTACTAAAAGTATACTTACCAGAATTACACCGATAAGTACTGCGAGTTCAACGATGAATATAACAAGTCCACCACCTTTCTGTTCCATACGTGAAACAAGTTCCCCAAAGAGCGCAAATGGAAGCCTTGCGATAATACCGATCATAATGATCAATGAAATACCATTCCCGATTCCTTTATCAGTTATTCTTTCTCCCAGCCACATAACAAATAATGTACCCGATACCAGGATAATCACTGATGACACCCAGAAGAATGTTCCCGGACTAGTGATTGCCGGATCAAAGGGGGATATAGCTTGCGCCGGTAATTGCGAAATCAGGTTGGCAATATATGCCGGAGCCTGAAATCCGGTGATCACCACCGTAAGATACCTGGTAATTTGGTTGATCTTTTTCCTTCCACTTTCTCCTTCTTTCTGCAGTTTCTGGAAATATGGTATTGCCATACCCAGCAACTGAACAACGATAGAAGCAGAGATATAAGGCATAATCCCAAGTGCGAAAATAGAAGCATTTGAGAATGCACCTCCTGAGAACATATTAAGTAATCCCAGCAATCCTCCGCTGGTCTGGCTATGTAAAGTAGCTAACTGGTTAGGGTCAATACCCGGCAGCGTCACATAAGATCCAAACCTGTAAATAAGAATGATACCGAGAGTGTAAGTAATACGCTTACGAAGATCGTCGATCTTGTAAATATTTCTTATTGTTTGAATTAGTCTTTTCATCTAAGGTTTAGATTTTAATGGCCTGACCACCAGTGGATTCAATAGCTTTAGCAGCTCCTGCTGAAAATGCATGAGCTTTAACTTCAACTTTAGCGGTCAATTCACCTCTGCCTAAGATTTTTATTCTATCATTCTTTGAGGCAATTCCGCTTTCAATGAATGTGTCCATATCTATCACTTCAAGGTTACGCTTTGTTGCGAGAGCCTGAAGAACATCAAGATTGATGCTGCGATACTCAACACGATTTATATTTTTGAAACCATATTTTGGTAAACGCCTGTATATAGGCATCTGACCTCCCTCAAATCCTACTTTCCTGCTATAACCGGAACGCGACTTAGCACCCTTGTGACCACGTGTGGAAGTACCACCACGACCTGAGCCTTGTCCGCGCGCTATTCTCTTTCTGTTCTTTGTAGAACCTGAAGCCGGTTGAAGATTACTTAAATCCATAATGTCTTTCAGTTTACTGGTTGTAAATTTATATTTCTTCTACTTTGAGCAAATGATTGATACTGGCTATCATACCTTCCACCTGAGGAGTTGCTTCCAACTCAACTGGGCGGTTCATTTTAGTAATACCCAATGCTCTTAAGGTTCTCTTCTGACGTTCAGGTTGTTTTATACCACTCTTTATCTGTGTAACTCTAACTTTTTTCATGTCGGTAAATATTTTTGTGGTTGCTTTTAACCGTTGAATACTTTGTTAAGATCAACACCACGAAGCTGGGCAATTGTATATGCATCACGCATATTTACTAAAGCATCGATCGTAGCTTTAACAACACTGTGGGGGTTTGAAGAACCTTTTGATTTGGCAAGCACGTCTCTAACTCCCACGCTTTCGAGTACAGCACGCATAGCACCTCCGGCTATAACACCGGTACCAGGTGATGCAGGTTTCAGGAATACAAGCGCTCCGCCATATTTTCCCAATTGTTCATGTGGTATAGTACCCTTTAACACTGGAACTTTTACAAGATTTTTCTTAGCGTCATCAACTCCTTTAGCAATAGCAGCGGTTACTTCCTTTGCTTTCCCTAATCCGTAACCAACAACGCCATTCTCATTACCAACCACAACGATAGCTGAGAAACTGAAGGTCCTACCTCCCTTGGTAACCTTAGTTACCCTTTGAATACTCACCAGGCGGTCTTTAAATTCTATCTCGCTGGATTTTACTCTCTTGATATTTGTGTTTGCCATTTGCGTTAAAATTTAAGGCCTCCTTCTCTGGCCGCTTCAGCTAATGATTTGATTCTACCATGGTATAAATATCCGTTGCGGTCGAACACTACGTTTTCGATTCCAGCTTCAATTGCTTTCTTTGCAATGAGTTGTCCAACCAATTTCGCTTGTTCAATTTTAGCAACAGGATTCCCTGAAATTTCAGGAACTAATGACGATGCAGAAACAAGTGTTTTACCTTCCAGGTCATTAATGATCTGGGCGTAAATTTGTTTATTGCTTCTGAATACTGTTAATCTTGGCTGGTCAGGACTTCCGAAAACTACCTTGCGAATCCTGAGCTTTATTCTTTGCCTTCTGTATTCTTTTCTGTTCTTAATAGCCATCCTGCATTAGGAATTTTGCTCCGTTTTACCGGAACGGGGTTATTTTAATTTTTATTTGTCAGATGCTGATTTTCCTGCTTTCTTCTTCACAACTTCACCCATGAAGCGAATACCTTTACCCTTATAAGGTTCAGGCTTACGCATTGACCTGATCTTGGCAGCAACTTGTCCGATAAGCTGCTTATCAAATGAAGTCAATGTTATCGTTGGGTTCTTTCCTCTTTCAGCAGCGGTTGCAACGGTAACCTCTTTAGGCATTTCAAAGAAAATACTATGCGAATATCCTAAAGCTAGTTCGAGTACATTGTTAACTGCTGTTGCTTTATATCCTACTCCTACCAATTCCTGGGTAATTGTAAATCCGTCTGAAACGCCCTTAACCATATTGGCTAATAATGAGCGGTATAGACCATGTTTTGATCTGGTTCCTTGCTCTTCGTTAGCACGCTTTACCTCTACATGGTTGTTTTCAACAGCAATAGATATCGAGGGATCAAGTTTTTGGGTTAAAGTACCTAATTTCCCTTTTACAGTCACTGTGTTATCATCTGCTACTGTTACCTGAACACCTGCAGGAATAACAATTGGCATTTTTCCTATTCTTGACATCGTGAGTTCTCCTTAGTTTAGCTTACGTAACACAATACTTCGCCACCAATATGAAGCTGACGGGCTTCCTTGTCAGTCATTAGACCATGGCTTGTTGATAATATTGCAATACCCAGTCCATTGAGTACGCGGGGCAGTTCTTCAGAACTTGCATAACGGCGTAAACCGGGTTTGCTGATTCTCTCAAGTTTGGTGATTGCCGGAACCTTGGTTACGGGATGGTATTTCAAAGCAATTTTAATAATGCCCGGGATACCTTCGTCTTCAAACTTGTAGTTTAAAATATAACCCTTATCGAATAATATCTTGGTGATCTCCTTCTTGATGTTTGAAGAGGGAATCTCCACAATCCGATGGTTGGCCATCACGGCGTTCCTTAACCGGGTAAGGTAATCTGCAATAGGATCTGTTACCATTTTATCCTTTAATATTATTGTTTTTACTTCTTTTAAATTACCAGCTTGATTTCTTAACTCCGGGAATTTCACCTTTAAGTGCCATAAACCTGAAGTTGATACGTGAAATACCAAACTGACGCATATACCCTTTTGGGCGTCCGGTCATCTTGCAACGATTATGCAAACGGACCGGTGATGCATTTTTCGGCAGTTTCTGCAATCCGATGAAATCACCGGCTTCCTTGAGTTCTGCACGTTTAGCTGCATACTTGGCAACAAGACGTTCTCTTTTACGTTCTCTTGCTTTGATAGATTCTTTTGCCATATTATTGTTTCTGATTTTTAAAGGGTAAACCAAATTCTTTCATCAATGCCAGGCATTCCTGGTCATTGCGGGCTGTAGTCACAAATGTGATGTCCATTCCGTTGATCTTTGCAACCTTGTCAATCTGGATTTCAGGAAAAATGATCTGTTCGCTCACTCCTAACGTATAGTTGCCACGACCGTCAAATCCTTTTTCATTAATACCACGGAAGTCCCTTACACGTGGAATAGCAACTGAAACCAACCTGTCAAGGAATTCATACATCCTGTCACCACGAAGGGTAACCCTAACTCCGATTGGCATGCCCTTACGAAGCTTAAAATTAGAGATGTCTTTTCTTGACTTGGTAGCAACAGCCCTTTGGCCCGTTATTGCTGTAAGTTCAGTCACTCCGGCATCAACAAGTTTCTTATCTGCAATTGCAGTACCAAGTCCCTGGTTAATGCAAATTTTAAGCAGTTTAGGCACCTGCATCACGGTTTTATACTTGAATTGTTCGGTCAAAGCCGGAACGATTTCAGCGGTATATTTATCTTTTAAGCGTGGTGAATAGTTCATTACTTAATTACCTCCCCAGACTTTTTTGAATAACGTACTGAATTATTGGTCTTGGCGTCAACTTTACGTCCAACTCTGGTTGGTTTTCCGCTATTGTCTACCACCATAAGGTTAGAGATATGTATACCGGCCTCTTTCTTTACAATACCACCCTTTGTATTCTTAGCATTGGGTTTTGTATTTTTCGACATAAGGTTAACACCCTCAACGATGGCATACATTTTTTCAGTATCCACTTCAAGGACTTTTCCCTGCTTGCCTTTTGAGTCACCGGCTATAACCTTCACGTTATCGCCTTTCTTAATATTTAACTTTGTGCTCATATATTGATGGTCATTTACAGCACTTCAGGTGCCAATGAAACAATCTTCATGTATTGCTTTTCGCGAAGTTCACGGGCAACGGGACCGAATATACGGGTACCGGTCATTTCACCTGCATTATTGAGCAATACTACCGCATTATCGTCAAACCTGATGTAAGATCCATCGTTGCGGCGAATCTCTTTTGTGGTTCTAACCACTACAGCCTTTGCAACCGTTCCTTTTTTAATGTTTCCTGAAGGAAGGGCATTTTTAACGGTGACGACAATCTTGTCGCCAATAGAGGCATATTTTTTACGGGTTCCACCCAGGACCCGGATGCACAGAACTTCTTTAGCTCCGCTGTTATCAGCAACCGTAAGTCGTGATTCCTGTTGTATCATAATTACTTGGCTCTTTCAATTATTTCGACTAATCTCCAGCATTTATTCTTGCTCAGGGGACGGGTTTCGGCAATCCGAACAGTGTCGCCAATATTGCAGTCATTTTTTTCATCATGTGCGGCAAACCTTGAAGTTCTCTTCACAAACTTGCCATACTTGGGGTGCATCTCACGGCGCTCAATAAGAACGATTATAGATTTCTGCATTTTGTTGCTTACAACAATCCCAATTCTTTCTTTTCTAAGGTTTCTTGTTTCCATCGCTTCTACTCCCGATTATTTGTTTACAGCAGTTGACTGAGCCTGTTTTGCTTGATCTGTGTTGCGTTTATGCAACTCTGTAAGCATACGGGCAATGGTTCTACGGTATGTTTTTATCTTGTTAGGATTTTCAAGAGGAGAAACAGCATGGTTAAGCTGCAGCTTATCGAGCTGTTTACGTTCTTCTTCCAGCCTCTCTATGAGTTCAGGTGTTGAAAGCTCTCTAATGACTTCTTGTTTCATCGTTGCTTAAATTGTTTCTTCTACGTAATCTCTTCTTACTACGAAGCGGGTAGCTACCGGTAATTTCTGGGCTGCAAGGCGTAAAGCTTCTTTTGCCACATCAACTGGTACTCCTTCTGCTTCAAATAAAATACGTCCGGGGCTTACGCGTGCAACGAAATATTCTGGTGCACCTTTACCTTTACCCATACGTACTTCGGCAGGTTTCTTTGTTACCGGTTTATCCGGGAATATGCGAATCCATATCTGTCCTTCACGTTTCATGTGACGGCTTACCGCCTGACGTGCTGCCTCTATTTGTCTGCCGGTTATCCAGGCTTCTTCCAGGGTTTTGATACCGAATGAGCCGAATGAAAGTTCTGCACCACGTTTTGTGTTGCCTTTCATTTTGCCTTTCTGCATCTTCCTGTACTTGGTTTTCTTTGGCTGTAACATTATTTCAAAATATTGATCGGATTGTTACTCTGTTTCTTGTTTATTCTCTTACTTCCTGGCACGTTCCCTGCCACCATCTCTACCACCCTGACGGCCACCACGCGGAGGACGACCACCACTGGGACGTTGTCCCATTGGTTTATCACCACGGCCACCACTTACACTTGTACTTTCTACACTTGGCACCAGTTCAGGTTTACCATAAATCTCGCCTTTACAAATCCAAACCTTTATACCAATGCGTCCATAGGTTGTATGAGCTTCAGCAAGTGCATAGTCAATATCAGCACGGAGGGTATGAAGTGGAGTACGGCCTTCCTTGATCATTTCACGCCGTGCCATTTCTGCTCCTGCCAATCTGCCTGATATCAGAACTTTGATACCTTCAGCACCAATTCTCATTGTTGAGGCGATGGCTGTTTTAATAGCCCTGCGGTATGAGATACGTCCTTCAATCTGTCTTGCAATTGCGTTGGCAACGATCACTGCATCCATTTCGGGACGTTTGATCTCAGAGATGTTGATCTGGATCTCTTTTTTAGTGATCTTTTTCAACTCTTCTTTAAGCTTGTCAACTTCCTGTCCGCCTTTTCCAATAATGATACCCGGACGGGCAGTATGTATAGTTACGGTAACCAGTTTAAGGGTACGTTCAATAACGATCTTTGAAACGCCAGCCTTTGATAAACGGGCGTTGAGATAATTACGGATCTGATCGTCTTCAATCAGTTTGTTTTCGAAACGTCTTCCGCCATACCAGTTAGAATCCCATCCCTTGATGATGCCTAGCCTGTTACCTATTGGATTTGTTTTTTGTCCCATTCAACAAAATATTATTTAGTTGTTTAAAGCCTTTTTGCTGTATTTTATTCGGTTGTTTCTGTAATCCTGTTATCAATTAATACTGTAACATGGTTTGAGCGCTTCCGGATACGATGTGCGCGACCCTGCGGAGCGGTCCTTATGCGTTTGAGTGAACGGCCACCGTCAACACCTATCTCTTTTATATAGAGATTACTGTTTTCCATGCGAACACCTTCATTCTTTGCCTGCCAGTTTGCAAGTGCAGAAAGAACAAGTTTATGAAGACGGTTGCTGGCTTCCTGAGGTGCATGATGCAGAACATGTAAGGCCTGTTCTACTTTCATACCGCGCACCATATCAGCAACAAGTCGCATTTTACGGGGTGAAGTGGGACAATTGTTCAGTTTTGCGAACGCTTCCTTCTTCTTAGCCTCTTTGATCATCTCGGCTCTGTTATGTTTACGTGATCCCATCGGTTTATTCTTTCTTTATTTTTTACCTTTATCTTTACTACCGGCATGGCCACGGAATATACGTGTTGGTGAAAATTCACCGAATTTATGTCCTACCATGTTCTCCGTTACATATACAGGGATAAATTTATTCCCATTGTGTACAGCAATCGTCTGTCCAACAAAATCAGGAGAGATCATTGATGCACGTGACCAGGTTTTAATTACAACCTTCTTGTTCGATGCTACTGCATCCAACACTTTCTTTTCCAGTTTATAGTCTATATAAGGACCTTTTTTTAGTGAACGGCTCATACTAAAATGCTCTTTATGATCAATTACTTCTTCCTTCTTTCAATGATATATTTATTCGAAGCTTTCTTCGGATAACGGGTCTTATAACCCTTAGCCGGAATACCCTTACGTGATCTTGGATGTCCTCCTGAAGCTCTTCCTTCACCTCCACCCATTGGATGGTCAACCGGGTTCATAACAACAGCACGGGTTCTTGGACGACGTCCAAACCAACGGCTGCGGCCAGCTTTTCCGGAAACTTCCAGATTGTGTTCCGTGTTCGAAACCATGCCTATGGTAGCTTTGCATGTTTGTAAGATCATGCGCGTTTCACCTGAAGGCATTTTAACAATGGCGAACTTACCATCACGCGACATCAATTGGGCTGATGAACCGGCACTGCGTGCCATCTTTGCTCCCTGTCCCGGACGTAGTTCAATATTATGGATCACTGTACCAAAAGGAATTTCACTTAGGTAAAGTGAGTTTCCGATCTCAGGTTGTGCATTTTTGCCCGAAACTACCTGTTGACCAACTTTAAGTCCATTAGGTGCAACAATATATCTCTTCTCACCATCAGCATAAAACAATAGTGCTATGCGGGCTGTACGGTTTGGATCGTATTCGATTGTCTGGACAGTTGCAGGAATATCTTCCTTATCACGTTTGAAATCAATGATACGATATTTCTGTTTATGTCCACCACCTATCGACCTTACGGTCATTTTACCGTCATTATTACGTCCTCCCGTTCTCTTGTGTGATACCACAAGGCTCTTCTCCGGACTGGTGGCTGTTATATCATCCAGGGCGCTTACGAGTTTAAAGCGCTGACTTGAAGTGGTCGGTTTGAATTTCTTTAAAGCCATTATCTTTAAATATTGCTATAAAAATCAATTGTTTCACCTTCAGCTAATGTAATGATAGCTTTTTTATATGCTCCTGTGGATCCTTTCACAACGCCGGTTTTTGTAAACCTGCTTTTGTTTTTGCCACTGTATGTCATAGTTTTTACTTCCTTAACATCAACTCCATATAATTCCTGTACAGCTTTTTTAATCTGTAATTTATTCGAGTCCTTCTTTACGATGAACCCATAACGGTGGAGCTTTTCACCTATGGCTGTCATCTTCTCCGTAACTACCGGCTTTATTATGATTCCCATCGTTTCGTTATATTAATGGTTTCTAATCTCAGCGCTTTAATGCGGTGAATTAATTTTGAAATGCTTTTTCAATTTCTGTTATCGAACCCTCAAGGATAATAAGGTTGTTGGCACGAAGTATTTCATAGGTATTCAAGTCAACTGCCCTCATCACTTTTGCACTTTTAAGGTTGCGCGACGATAAATACAATGCTTTATTGCTTTCACCTAATACCATGAGTGTCTTTTTGCCCTGCAATTTGAGGTTCTCAAGTAACTCTACAAAGGTCTTAGTCTTTGGTTTCTCAATATTGAGGTCTTCAAGCACAACAATACCATTGTTCTTTGCCTTGTACGTAAGTGCTGATAAACGGGCAAGTTGTTTCAGTTTCTGGTTAAGTTTAAAACTGTAATCCCTTGGATGGGGACCAAAAGCCCTTGCACCTCCCCTGATAGTAGGAGATTTTATGCTACCAGCCCTGGCTCCGCCGGTACCTTTTTGTTTTTTCAACTTACGGGTACTTCCTGATACTGTTGATTTTTCCTTTGAGCTATGTGTGCCTTGACGCTGATTAGCAAGGTATTGTTTAGTATCAAGATAGATGGCATGGTCATTGGGTTCGATATTATAGATCGAATCGCTAAGGGTAACTGTCCTGGCAGTCTTCTCACCTTTTATGTTATAAACTTCTAGCTCCATCGTTCAATTATTACATATGATCCATTAGCTCCGGGCACACCGCCTTTAACCAATAATAGATTCTTTTCCTTAACTATTTTTATTATCTGAAGATTTATCATCTTCCTTCTCTTATTTCCCATTTGTCCAGCCATGCGTAATCCTTTGAAAACTCTTGAAGGCCATGAGGATGCACCTACTGAACCGGGAGCCCTTAACCTGTTGTGCTGTCCATGGGTTACACCACCTACACCATTAAAACCATGACGGCGAACAACACCCTGGAATCCTTTACCTTTGGTTATACCAACTACATCTATATATTCACCCTCAACAAAAACGTCAACCTCAACTTTGTCACCAAACTGTTTGCGGTGCCCGGCTTCAAAACGTGTAAACTCAACAAGTTTTCTTTTGGGAGTAATGCCGGCTTTTGCAAAATGACCTTTTTCAGCTTTGTTCGTATGCTTTTCTTTCTTCTCTTCAAATGCTAATTGAATGGCATCATATCCGTCGTTCTCCTGTGTCCTGATCTGGGTAACAAAACAAGGACCGGCTTCAATGACCGTAACAGGGATATTCTTGCCATTGGCATCGAATACACTGGTCATTCCGATTTTTTTTCCTATAATTCCTGACATTGCAGTATCATGTTAAATTTTGATGATTCTTTTTTCAAACAGCTCTTTTTTACCTTTTATCAGACCTTGATCTCAACTTCTACACCACTGGGTAACTCCAGCTTCATCAAAGCATCGATAGTCTTGCTGGTGGTACTGTATATATCGAGCAGACGCTTATAAGAGTTTAACTCGAATTGCTCTCTCGACTTTTTATTGACAAAGGTTGACCTCAACACAGTGTATATTTTCTTATTGGTTGGCAGAGGAATTGGTCCATTGACAACTGCACCGGTCGATTTTACGGTCTTTACGATCTTTTCTGCTGATTTATCCACCAGGCTGTGATCGTACGATTTCAGTTTTATTCTGATCCTTTGGCTCACGTTTCTTTGAGTTTATTGATTTATTCTTTATTTAATAAGATATCCTTTGATCTTGTAAATTATTTCATCAGTCATGGCTGCAGGAAGTATCGCATAATGCGAAAATTCCATGCTTGAATTGCCTCTTCCTGAAGTGATAGTTCTTAAGCTTGTAACATAACCGAACATTTCAGCTAAAGGCACATGTGCCTTAACTATCTGGTAACGGTTCCTGTGTTCAATACCTTCCACACTTGCCCTGCGCTTATTTAAATCACTTGTTATATCACCTACATACTCATCAGGGACGTTGACTTCCAGTTTCATGATCGGCTCCATAAGAACAGCATTAGCTTTACGTGCTGCTTCCCTGAAACCGACCTTAGCACAGATCTCAAATGCGAGGGCATCTGAATCAACCTGGTGGAAGGATCCATCAAGCAGACGAACTTTCATGCTCTCAAGACTGAAGCCGGCAAGTACGCCATTCTGCATTGCAATACGGAAGCCTTTCTCTATAGAAGGAATATACTCTTTAGGAATATTACCTCCTTTGATTTCATTTATAAACTGTAATCCCCTGATGCCTTGGTCAGCCGGACTTATTTCAAATAAAATGTCAGCAAATTTACCTCTGCCGCCATGTTGTTTCTTATAAACTTCACGATGCTCAACCGTAGCAGTAATAGCTTCCTTATAAGCAACCTGTGGATTTCCCTTATTGACCTCAATCTGGAATTCACGACGTAATCTGTCTGTTATAATATCCAGATGCAATTCACCCATACCGCTGATGATGGTTTGACCAGTCTCTTCGTCAATTTTTACATTAAATGTAGGATCTTCCTCAGCGAGTTTCTTTAATGAAGCTTCAAGCTTCTCAACGTCGTTCTGGGTTTTAGGCTCAACAGCAATACTGATAACCGGATCAGGGAAAGTAATTGATTCAAGAGCGATAGGATGTTTTTCATCACAAAGGGTGTCTCCCGTATGCAATTCCTTAAAGCCTACCAATGCAGCTATGTCACCTGCCTCAACATGATCAAGTGGATTTTGCTTATTGGCATGCATCTGGAAAATACGTGATATACGCTCTTTTTTACCGGTTGTGGTATTCAGGACATAACTTCCTGCACCAAGCGTTCCTGAATAAACTTTTACGAATGCTAAGCGACCTACATAAGGATCAGTTGCAATTTTGAACACCAATGCTGAAAAAGATTCAGTAACATCCATCTTCCTGACCTCTTCATTTTCAGTTTTAGGATTAATACCCTTAACTGATCCAATCTCCGAAGGATTTGGAAGAAAATTCACTATTGCATCAAGTAGAGGTTGGACACCTTTATTCTTGAAAGATGCGCCACAAAGTACCGGTGTAATGCGTTGTTCAATTGTAGCCTTACGGATAATTGATCGCATTTCATCAGGCGTAATGGAATCGTGATCGGCAACAAATTTTTCAAAGAGAATTTCGTCTTCTTCAGCAACACCTTCAATAAGTTGTGTGCGGTATTCTTCAACGAGTTCTTTAAGGTTAGCCGGAATGTCAGTAACACTGTACTCTATACCAAGCGATTCATCACTGTCGTCCCAAACAAAAGCCTTGTTTGTAATAAGGTCAACAACACCTGTAAACTGTTCCTCTTCTCCAATTGGGATTTGCAGAGGAATTGGATTTGCTCCAAGTTTATCCTTAATTTGGTGGATAACCTCAAAATAATCGGCGCCTGCCCTGTCCATTTTGTTAACAAAACTGATCCTGGGGACGCCGTATTTATCTGCCTGTTTCCATACAGTCTCGCTTTGAGGTTCAACACCTTCAACAGCACTGAAAATGGCAACGGCACCATCCAATACCCTGAGAGATCGTTCCACCTCAACAGTGAAGTCAACATGTCCCGGGGTATCTATAATGTTAATTTTGTATTTCTGCTCCAGTACATCCCAATATACGGTGGTAGCAGCCGAAGTTATCGTGATACCGCGCTCCTGTTCCTGGATCATCCAGTCCATAGTTGCAGTACCTTCGTGTACTTCTCCAATTTTATAATTAATACCCGTATAATACAGTATACGCTCAGTTGTCGTGGTTTTACCAGCGTCAATGTGCGCCATGATGCCGATGTTGCGTGTATGTTCGAGCTTGCCTGACATCGTTGTTTTTACTGTATTTTTTTTATTTATGGGTTAATATTAGAATCTGAAATGTGAGAATGCCTTGTTGGCGTCAGCCATACGATGGGTATCTTCTTTTTTCTTGAAAGCAGCGCCTTCTTCTTTGTAAGCAGCCATAATTTCGCCGGCAAGTTTCTGTGCCATTGTTTTTTCGTGACGTTTACGAGCGAAGAGGATCAGGTTTTTCATACCGATTGAGCTCTTACGTGAAGGACGTATTTCTGAAGGTATCTGGAAAGTAGCTCCACCAATACGGCGGCTGCGAACTTCAACATTAGGAGTTACATTGTTGAGTGCTTTCTTCCAAACTTCAAGGCCATCTTCCGTAGTTTTCTCTGACACAGTTTCAATTGCGTCGTAAAATATCTGGAAAGCCAGGTTTTTCTTTCCTGTATACATCATGTTATTGACAAACTTTGTTACAAGTACGTCATTGAACTTTGGATCAGGAAGAATGATTCTCTTTCTTGGTTTTGATTTCCTCATTGTCTTATTACTTATCGGTGACCTGAAACCTTATTATTTTTTACCTTTTCCTTTTGCAGGAGCTGCAGCTTTTCCACCCTTTGGACGCTTTGTTCCGTATTTTGAACGACGCTGGTTACGACCATCAACACCTGAAGTGTCAAGAGCACCCCTGATGATGTGGTATCTAACGCCCGGAAGGTCTTTAACCCTACCGCCACGGATCATCACGATTGAGTGTTCCTGGAGGTTATGACCTTCACCAGGAATGTACGCGTTTACTTCTTTACTATTGGTAAGTCTAACCCTGGCTACCTTGCGCATTGCTGAATTAGGCTTTTTAGGTGTAGTGGTATAAACCCTTACACAAACACCCCTTCGCTGCGGGCAACCGTCGAGAGCTGGTGATTTGCTCTTGAAGGTTAACTTTGTACGTCCTTTACGAACCAATTGCGAAATTGTAGGCATATCAATACTTTTAATTTTTAGTTTATCGCTGCGTTACCCCGTTTTTTTGGGACTGCAAAAGTACAACTATATTTGATTAATACAATATGCTGAGGAAAAAATAATTACACACTTGATCTTCTCTTACACCAGCCTTTTAAAAGGCATTTTCAAATCTGATAACTACTTACTTTTTCATTCAGCTTTCCGGATTTTATGGTGGGAACTTTTCCGGATAGACATTATTGGTTTTGCCAATTTTTTATAGACAAAATCAGTCTTCTTTTAGTTGAAGGGGCAACTCTTGCCTTTTACTGATCGAAACCTATAGGTGTCTACTTTATCAGGTTCCCTTGATTCGCTAAAATCTCAGAAATTTCTCATTCCTATGAAGGTTTCCACAACACATCCCTGGAAATGAGGGTGCAAAATTACAAACAAATTTCACACTTCCAACTTTTTAGAGAAAAAAAACAAACATTTGTATTGGTATACCCCCAATGTCATGAATTTGGCAGCCTCTGCCAGCGGTGAAGTTGATTTTTTCATAAGTTTGACTCAAATTTCAGCGATATGGCTTTTGGAAAGAAGATCCCCCACACCTATGTCATTATATTTTCTATCATAATTGTAGCTGCAGTCTTCACATGGTTCGTCCCAGGCGGTTCATTTGAACGTGAAACCATAACCACTTCGGGCGGTCAAAGCCAGGTAATCAAATCAAACTCATTTCAATATACTGAGAATGCCCCCCAGACATGGCAGGTTTTTTCAGCTTTTTACAAAGGATTTGTTCGCTCACCGAAGATTATTGTTTTTATACTGATACTTGGAGGAGCCTTCTGGATACTGAATGAAAGCAGGGCTATTGATATGGGGGTTTATGCTTTTTTAAAGAAGAGTGACCGGCTGAATAAGTTCAGGGTCATTAGGATGCTGGGGGTCAATAATATAATAATTACCGTAGTAATGCTGATATTCAGCTTCTTTGGCGCCATTTTCGGGATGAGCGAGGAAACCATTGCCTTTGTGATCATCTTCGTGCCTATGGCCATCAGTATGGGTTATGATTCCATTGTTGGTGTTTGCATATGCTTTATTGCCGCTGGGATGGGGTTTGCAGGATGCCTGATGAATCCATTTACCCTGGGTATCGCACAGGAAATTGCGGGGTTGCAGCTTTTTTCAGGACTTGAATACCGTTTTATCATCTGGATGATCGTAAATATAGTGGGCATCAGCTATGTACTCTGGTATGCTTCACGTGTAAAGAAGGACCCAAAACGTTCCATAGTATATAATGACGATGCTTACTGGCGCGATCATCATGCCAAAGCTGAGCTGAACATTTCAGAGAAGCCAAAAACTTCCACCTGGATTTCTTTTATTGGCGTGCTGGCTGCCATTACTGTTTCCGCATTTTATTGGCCAATAACTCACATCGCGCTGGGCTCTAACACTTTCAATACTCCTGCCCTACCGGTATTGGCTATACTATTTGCCGTTACAGGATTTCTCTCAGCACGAACTTCTATTCAGTCATTTGTCCTTAACATTCTCATTTTTACCATCTTATTCCTCGTTGTGGGAGTTACCGGGTTTCAATGGGGACTGCTCGAACTGGCTGCACTCTTTTTTGCCATGGCAATCGTGGCCGGAATAGCAATGGGAAAAGATGCAAACGAACTTACCAAGTCATTTGTCACAGGAGCAAAGGATATCATGTCGGCCGCACTGGTAGTAGGGCTTGCCGGTGGTATCATTGTTATCCTTGAAGATGGGAAAATTATTGACACTATATTATATGGTATATCTCGATCGATTGAAGGCACCGGAAAAATTGCAACGCTTTCAATGATGTATGTTTTCCAGTCAGGTCTCAATATGATCATCACCTCGGGCACGGCCAAAGCTGCGCTGATAATGCCGATTCTGAGAGATATATCTGATATGGTGAGCCTTTCCAAACAAGCCACAGTGACAGCTTTTCATATCGGCGACGGATTCACTAACCTAATCACACCCACTTCAGGAGTGCTTATCGGAGTGCTTGAGGTAGCGCGTATTCCCTTCCACAAGTGGTTCAGTTGGGCATGGAAGCTGATCCTGATCTTCGTGATCCTGGGCTGGTTGCTGCTAATACCGACTGTGACAATGCAACTTAGTGGGTTCTAATCTCAAATCTTTAATTTCTCTACTTAGTCAATATATCAGGGCTGTTTCTTAACATTATTCGACAGTCTCTTTAAGTATTCGCGTCAATTCATCGCATTCAATTAAAAAACCATCATGGCCGAAGTCTGAATATATCTCTTTATAATCAGAGTTTGGGAAAATAGATGCCAGGTATTTCTGTTCAGAAACCGGATACAAAATATCTGTTGAAATACCTATTACAATGGTGTGGGTTTTCAATGTGGACAATTGATCAAGCAAATATGGGCGTTCCCTGAAAATATTATGCGAATCAATAAATCGTGTAAGCACATAGTAGGAATAAGCATTAAAACGCTTTACAAGTTTATTGCCCTGATGTTGCTGATATGAAACAGCTCTGTAGCCCTCAAGTATTTCATCTGACGATTCTTTTTGGGTCAAATTATAAGCCTCTGAAGTTCTGTAACTTAGCAACGCAATAGATCGGGCAGCTTTTAATCCCTCAATACCATCATCCGCTTTTGCCAGGAAGGCTCCATCAAATCCTTTCCTGAAAGTTTCATCAGCCATCATTGCCATTCTTTGTGATTCATTGAAAGCAATGACCCAGGGACTTGCTTTAGCACTGCATGCAATAAGTACCTGGTAATCGAATAAGTCAGGTTTCATAATTGACCACTCCATTGCCTGAAACCCGCCAATTGAGCCACCAATCACAATACGGATCTTTTGAATACCAAGATGTTCTCTTAAGAGGTCGTTCACTTTAACTATATCTCTGATTGTAATAGCCGGAAAATCATGAAGCCATTGTTTGCCAGATACGGGATTTTCACTCAAAGGGCCGGTAGTTCCATAGCATGAACCCAACACATTGGCACAAACGATGAGATATTTTTCAGGATCGAAATATTTATCTTCACCTACCATTCCTGGCCACCAATCAGCAGCATCAGAGTTTGCAGTTAAAGCATGGCAAATCCAAACTACGTTATCAGCATCATTGCTTAATTTTCCGTATTTATGATAAGCAACTACAAGATTATTGATTAAAATTCCTGATTCAGTTTGAAAAGGAGAAGAGTGATTGTAAAAAAGCATACTGACAAAGGTAGAAAATCATAAACTATTAATGCGGAATCATTAAATATTGATACGTCAATTTTCAATTTCTAAAAAATAAATAAGTCCACATAGGCTCCACATAAACTCCACATTAAGTCCACATAAGTCCACTGTAATTGTAGAGTCAATGTGTAGTCTATGTGATCTTAATGTGGATTTCTTTGAGTTGCAATTATCCGCCAAATTCTCTTTTTTAATGAAATTTCTTATTATAAATTTCATTAACTTTAGCATTGGCAATTTATCTATAACATAATGCCTGAGTTTGAGGAGATTTACTTATCATTTGACAATGAAATACAAGTTCTATAAGTTGGTTTTCCTTTTTTGCATTCTTTCTTACGGCAATTTTATAAAAGGACAAGAATTTAAGGCTGAATTCAAAACGGTTCCTCTCAGCACTTATGACTCAGTTAAACTTTCGCAGCTTCCTCAATTGGTACTGTCACAGGAGGTGAGTCGCAGGTTACTTCCTCCGGTAGTTGATAATTCAACACTTCCATACTTAAGGCCGGTATTTTCACAGGATGGATCATCGTGTGGGCAGGCTGCAAGTATTGGTTATGTTTTTACTTACGAAATAAACTGCATCAGGAACCTTCCTGCAAATGTTCCTACAAACCAGTATCCGACTCATTTTGCCTACAATTTCATTAATACCGGCTCCGAATATGTTGGGGTTAGCTATTATGAAACCTATGAGATACTAAAACATGCGGGATCCCCCACGGTGGAAGATTATAATGGAATGTCCTATGGCGGATATAAACGATGGATAAGTGGGTATGACCATTATTATAATGCAATGCATAATCGCATTAAGGATGTCTATTCTATAAAAGTAAATACAGAGGAGGGCATACAAACTTTAAAGAATTGGATTTACGACCATGGCGATGGATCCCCCACCGGAGGAGTCGGATGTTTCTATGCTCAGCTTATTTCTGCCAACCGTTTTCCGAATGGTGTTCCTGAAGCTGGCAAATTTGTCGAATTAGCATATGGTGCCGCACCCGACCATGCGCTTACGATCGTCGGATACAATGATTCAATCAGATGGGATTTCAATAATGATGGATTATATACCAATGACATCGATCTTAATGGCGACAGTATAATTGATGTAAGAGACTGGGAAATTGGGGGATTCAAAATTGTCAACTCATATGGAGATGATTGGGGTGACCATGGTTTCATATATACCATGTATAAATCCGTTGCTGAAAAATCGGGACAAAATGGCATTTGGAATAACACTGTAGTGGTCATTGATGTCAAGGAAAATCATGAGCCGCAACTCACCGCAAAAGTTAAACTTACCCATGGATGCAGGAGAATGCTCCAAGTTACAGCAGGTATTTCAACTAATGCCGAGGCGACAGAACCTGAATTTATTTTACATTATCCTGTTTTTGATTATCAGGGAGGTTGCCAGCCTATGCAAGGGGCAGGATCATCGGATACGCTTGAAATGGGTATAGACCTTAACCGTTTGCTCAATTATATTGAACCAGGCCAAGTGACAAAATTTTTCCTCATGATCCGGGAAAATGATCCTGAATCAACAGGTAATGGTACACTCGAAAGCTTTTCTATTATCGACTATACAAATGGAGGCACAGAAATCTATTCAAACGTTGCTGGAGTACCAATTGTTAATAACAGTTTAACGATTGCTTCTCTGATAACCTCCGTTAATTTTGATCCTGTATTAATAACCATCAACACACTTCCCGAAACTGAGCTTTACAGTGATTTCACATTTCAATTCCAGTCAACAGGTGGAACACAACCTCATAAATGGCATTTAGTTGAGGATTATGTAAAAAACGATTCATCGGCTGTTATTGAACAAATTGATGGAATTAAACTTACGGTATCATCAAATTCGTGTGGTAAAGCTCTTATACACCTTCCCTTCCCTTTCCCATTTTACGGCAAGTTATACAGCGATCTTTATGCTGCTGTTGACGGATACCTGCTGTTTATTGATAATGAAATACCATGGACCTACCTGATTGAAAGTCGCACTTATTTTCTTGAAACACAGATGATTGCTCCACTCTGGTGCAGTTCATTTGTTGTCTCTTCCGCAGATGATGGCATTTGGTATGAACATACAGCAGAATATGCCATCTTTCGCTGGAAAGTAAGTTGCTATGATATTGCATCGGGATATGCAAATGTAACTGTGAAAATATTTCCTGATGGAAGGATTGAATATGTTTATGGCCAATGCAATCTGCCATACTGGTTAAAACGCTATACCGGAATATCAAACGGTGATGGCCTGAATTATGAGATAATGTCCAATGATCCTGATTTTATGCCCGTTCAGGATCAAATGATTCTTTATTCTCCAAATTCTCTTCATGCAGGACTTTCAATTACCAAAGACGGCCTTCTCAGAGGAAATAATTTTTATCCTGTTGCCGGCAACTCACTGACTGTATGCTCCGCTGACCAGAATGATATATGTGACTATAAAACTTTCAATTTTAATTGTACAGGATTAAAGATTGATTACACTATTCTTTCTGGTGATGATGATATTATTGAATTTGGAGAGAATGGTTACATGAACTTAGTTGTCACTAACCTGAATCCTTTGCCTTTGGATAATATCACTTTAACACTTTCATGTAAGGATCCCAATTTTACAATTATTGATTCAACTTCTTCAATATTGACTATCCAACCGGGAGAAAGCGTTACTCTTACCAACGAATTTAATTTCATCACAAGCAATTCTGTTTCCGATAACCATGCTGTAAATTTTAAAGTAGTTGCTACTTCAACTGAAGATCAATGGCAGCGAACTTTCAATCTTACAGGGTACAGACCTGTTATTGCAGAAAGTGTGATCGTAAATGAAGACCTTAACTTAATTCCGGATCCGGGTGATACCATTCAGCTACAGGTTAAAATTAAAAACAAGGGAGGCGCCGACCTGGCAAATACTATTGTTTCTATCCATTCGATCAATCCATTTATATCATTACTGACTGACAGCATTTATATTGATACACTTTTAAAATATAGTAATCAGGAAATGATTTTTGAGTCTGTGATCTCACCTGATTTACCGTCTGGCCAAATTATCGATTATGAGCTTCAGGTTTCAGGTAATCATGATTTTTTATACACTAAGCCTATACACATAATTACAAGTGTTACAACTGAAAACTTTGAGTCTGAAGATCTCTCCATACTTGGTTGGCAAACCGGCAGCGACCATCCATGGTTTATTGAAGAGGGAGACGCATACGAAGGAAATTCTTATATACGATCGGCAATAATTAATGATACGGAACACTCAGACCTTAGGATACCGTGGAATATTGCGACTGACGATTCGATCTCTTTCTGGATCAAAGTAGATTCCGAACCTGTAGGCGATTTCTTAGTATTCAACATAGACTATCGCGAAAAGGGGCGATGGTCCGGTAATACGGGTTGGATGCGGTGCGCCTTTCCCGTTGAACAGGGATGGCGATACTTTAAGTGGATCTATTACAAAGGCTGGTACAGTTCGGTGGGTGGCGACTGCGCAAAACTCGACTATATAGTCTTCCCGCCTCTCAATGGCAATGTCTCAGTTCCCCTGCTTGAACCGAATAATTTCAATCTTGCTCTTTATCCAAATCCGGCAAGTGAATTGTTAAATATTTCATTTGATCTTGCAGAAAAAAATACCACATTGATACGAATCATTGATATGACCGGTAAAAAGGTTTTCGAAAATGAAAAAATAATCCTATTGCCAGGGAAACACAAAATAGCTACTTCAATTAAAGACCTGAAACCAGGATTTTATACTGTTATATTGAGCACTCCTGAAGGAAATATCAGCAGGATTTTCAGTAAATTCTGACCATGTTAGCGATCGAGGTAATTAGGATTAATCCAAAGAATTGAATCAATCAAAAACAATAAAAACCAATCATTTAATAAGCTGGTTGAGATTTTAGAAGCTCAAGAATTTTCAGTCCTACAAGCTTCGCGGAGGCTGGGTTCTGCCCTGTGATCAATCTGTCATCAACCTGAACATTCTCAGTTCTGTTTGGAGCGGCAATATGGGTCGCACCATGCTCTTTCAGTTTAGTTTCAAGTAGGAAAGGAACTACATCTGTCATTCCTCCGGCTTCCTCTTCAGCATTGGTGTATGCGGCGACAGTTTTTCCGCTGACAAGGTAAGATCCGTCTTTCAACTTCACATTTACAAGTCCCGCAGGGCCATGGCATACTGCAGCAACGATTCCATTGTTGTCGTACATTTCACCTGCAAGTCGCGCTATTTCTGAATTTTCAGTTAAATCCCACATAGCACCATGTCCCCCAACAAAATGAATAGCTGAGTAATCACCTATATTTACCTGAGCGGGCGTTAAAGTATTCTCAAGCTTCTTCTGTATTTCAGGGTTCTCCCAAAACTCCTTATTGACAGGATCTTCAAGGTTAAAACCATCCACCGGAGGCCTGCCACCCTTTGCACTTAAAAAATCAACTTCTATTCCTTCATCATGCAACACTTTCCAGGGATGTGCTGCTTCGGATAAATACCAACCGGTAGGTTTACCTGTTTTGCCTTTAACCGGATGACCGGATAATACAAATAATACTTTAACACCTTTCATATCTCTTAATACTTTTGTCTGATTTTCTTGTGCCTTAATTTCAAATGGCATAGTACCAGAAATAAGCAGCACCATAATTGCCCCAAGTATGTGTTGAATACCTGTCTTCACAATTTAATAAAATGTTGAAATGAAAACAACCGGGAGGCTATTTGGTTGATTGATCTTCCTCTTATGGCAATAAATTCAATAAACGACTGTCATACTTTCAATCTGAGATCACAATCCTTTTAGCACCTATAAGTTTACCGGCACAAGTTATTTGCAGGATATATAGTCCCGGTTTAAGATTATTCCTATAAATCCGTACTTCAGTACCTGAGACATTATTTAATGAAAGAACCCGGCTGCCAAAAGAATTATACAGCGATAATTCCGCATTCTCAACGGATTCTTTGAACTGAATTGTAGCTTCATCAGAAAATGGATTCGGGGAAATATCGATGTTTTTCTCAAAGTCAATATCGAAAATGGAACCACAACCACCCCAATATCCTGAGGAAGTGAAGATTTGGTCTATCATCCATCCTTCGTTGCTGTTGTCAATTGAATCGGAAGTAAATGTAAACTTTATCATCAAACTGTCAGGATTGGCAATTATTGTATCGCGATAAACGCCGAAATACCATTGCCAGTTGAAGACTGATTTTATCCAACCGTCCGACGTTCCGGATATAAAATTATTATGAGGCGTCATCTGACCGGTTGCCTGGTGGAAATCATAATCCCACCAAAACATCGAGAACATATTTTCATATAACGTTGTGTCTTTCATAATAATCCAGGAAGCTCCCCCATCATAAGATGCCTCCATCATGCAAAAATCATATATGGTATCAGTGTCGTACTTGTGCCAAAACTGCATACTGGTGTAACAATCCTGGGTAAAGGCATTGCGTATTATATAAATAAAGGATGAGACATTGTTCGTTGGGTAACTATTTATTGTATCGGTTACAATTGCGTTTGGTGGTGATATTACCTGATCGAAAAATATTTTATCAGGTTCGCCGATTTGCCAGATATTTTCAGGAGTTGCTTCAATAATGATTTTATCTGTTGGCGTATCAAATGTAACTGTATCAAAATACATTGCCTGTGAAAGTACCCTTTCAGCACTGAGCAGTAAAATAATTACCAGAAATGAAGTGTGTAGTCTTTTTATCATAAAAGTCAGATTTTTGCGGTAAACAAATATACGGTTAAACTCTTAGAACCGAAACAATCGAAGCAACCGAAACAATCGAAACAACCAAAACTATGTTTAATCTATCTTTGCCGGATGTCTAAAATCAACGGAGTAATATTCGATTTCAACGGAACCCTTTTTTGGGACACTAAATTACATGACAAAGCTTGGGATATTTTCCTTGATAGGAAAGGAAAGGTTTTATCAGATAAGGAAAAGGTTACAGTCATTCATGGGAAGAATAACCGTGAAATCATGCAAAGCATATTTGAAAAATTAGACGATGAGGAGATCCAACAACTTTCTATTGAAAAGGAAAGCATTTACCAGAAGCTTTGCCTGAGCAGTAAGATGAAACTGGCTGATGGTGCTGTTGAATTTATTAAATGGCTAAAAGTAAACTCAGTTCCTTATACCATTGCAACTTCATCAGGTAAAGAAAATGTGGATTTTTATTTTAATAATTATGAATTGGGGAGATGGTTTGCAAAAGATAAAGTAGTTTATAGTGATGGAACTATTAAGAGTAAACCTGATCCGGATATTTTTATCCGGGCAATGGAAACTTTACAAATACAATCCAATGAAACCCTGATATTTGAAGATTCACCGGCAGGAATCAGGTCAGCTGAAAATGCCCGGGCAGGCAAAATAATAATTGTGAATTCTACAAATTCTGATTATTCAGGATTTACCCACCAGGTTATTACAAGCTTTAATCAAGTAAATATGGAAAATCTTATTTAGCCATTCTTTCAAATTTCAATAATTAATAACCTCCTGAGATTCGCTCTGGAGACAAAGCAAGCGCAATGAACTGTCAATCATTTTAATTAACAGTATTTCAGTGTTTGAACATTATTCAAATAAATGCATTATATTTGCAACGTCTGTTTTGTTATCTCCTTGCAGGCCTGAAAGTTTTACCTCACATTCGTTTTTGGCACATCAACTGACGATCAGTCACTGGAAAGAGAACATTAGAAACAACGGCATTTAAAAGCTATCACCCCGATAAAGAAAGTTAAAGTAAATTTCAATCAATAGTGGATTATAACAGCACCCGCGAAAAACTCATCATCCCCGAGTATGGTCGCAACGTACAAAAGATGGTCGCTTATGTGATGACCATTGAAGATCGCGAAAAAAGAACCAATCTGTGCAAAGCACTGGTAAACATCATGGCCCAGTTGCATCCCGAACAGCGCGACACAACAGATTACAGGAGAAAGCTCTGGGATCATCTTTACATTATTTCCAACTACAGGCTGGATGTTGACGGCCCCTTCCCTCCACCTATTCCGGAAGAACGCCTTGGCAAACCTTCAAGGATTCCTTATCCCCAGGAAAACATCAAATTCAGGCCTTATGGAAAGAACATCGCAAAAATGATTGAAAAAGCAACTCTTTTTGATGATGGTCCTGAAAAGGATGCCCTTGTAAAAAATATAGCTAACCATTTAAAGAAATCATACCTGAACTGGAATCGTGATTCTGTAAATGATGAGTTAATCCATGATCACCTTTCAGAGCTTTCACATGGAAAGCTTAAGCTTAGTGAGGACATGAAACTTACCCACACCAATGAGCTGCTTGCCCGTAATGGTGGACAACCAAGCAATTCTTCGATGGGACAAAGAAAAAGGAAATTTATTCCAAAAGATAAGAATGGCGGTTACCGTGATATGAGGAACCGTAAAAAGAATTAACTTGCCCCCTGATTCATAGCATTAAAAAGCTTGACTTATGGGTTCATTTATCATTGAAGGAGGGTGCAAACTCTCGGGTGAGATCATTCCGCAAGGCGCAAAAAACGAAGCATTACAAGTCATTTGTGCAGTCCTGCTTACATCAGAAGAAGTTACCATTCACAATATTCCGGATATACTGGATGTGAATAAGCTTATTGAGCTTCTTTCTGATATGGGTGTCCGGGTTCAAAATCATGGCAATGGAAGTTATACCTTCCAGGCATTGGATGTTAACCTTGATTACCTTAAATCTCCAGAATTCCGTAAAAAAGGAGGCGGCCTCAGAGGTTCTGTTATGCTTATAGGACCAATGCTTGGGCGTTTTGGTAAAGCATATATGCCACAACCCGGTGGCGATAAAATTGGGCGCAGGCGTTTAGATACCCATATTATCGGACTCCAGAACCTCGGGGCTAAGTTCGATTTTGAGAATGTCAACACTTTTTACAGTGTCACAGCTCCTGAACTTAAAGGCACCTACATGCTTCTCGATGAGGCATCTGTCACCGGTACTGCCAATATCATTATGGCAGCCGTTCTTGCCAAAGGAAAGACAACAATTTTCAATGCAGCCTGTGAACCTTACCTGGTGCAATTATGTCGAATGCTAAACCGAATGGGAACGAATATAAGCGGAGTGGGTTCTAACCTGTTAACCATTGAAGGTGTTGAAAGCCTGAAAGGTACTGAGCACACCCTGCTTCCTGATATGATCGAAATAGGAAGTTTCATAGGAATGGCTGCCATGACTTGTTCGAATATTACTATAAAAAATGTGCATTACCGCGAACTGGGAATAATTCCTGATGTTTTCAGGCGATTGGGTATAAAGTTACAGATAAGTGGTGATGATATTATCATTCCCGGACAGGATAGTTATGAAGTTGAAACCTTTATGGATGGTTCAATTATGACCATTGCCGACTCTCCATGGCCCGGCTTCACACCTGACCTTGTAAGCATTGCTTTGGTTGTTGCAACACAAGCAAAAGGAAGCGTCCTTATTCACCAGAAAATGTTTGAAAGCCGTCTTTTCTTTGTGGATAAACTCATAGAAATGGGAGCCCAGATCATCCTCTGCGACCCACATAGAGCAACAGTCATTGGACTTAACCGGCAAATCATGTTAAGAGGGATCACTATGTCGTCTCCCGACATCCGGGCAGGAGTAGCCTTACTGATTGCTGCAATGTCGGCAAAGGGTAAAAGCAGGATTGACAACATAGAGCAGATTGACCGGGGATATCAGAATATCGATTCAAGGCTTAATGCAATGGGTGCATACATTGAAAGAATTAGTTGATAATGCATTAACTGACAATTTGTCGCAAAAATCCCGATGGCAAACAATTTGTAGGCACTTTTATGCTTAGATCAGAGTTGGTAATATTATTCAGAATGACATGAAACAGCGTAAAAAGCACGAGGAAGAACAAGAAAATATCCGGGAAGATAAAGTAAATCAGGCAGAAGCCACAGCTACATTAACTGAAAAAGAGGAAGAAACTCTAAGGGATAGTAAAACAGCCGAAGAATTGGCTGCTCTTCAGGTTAAATTTGAAGAGGTCAATGATAAATACCTTCGCCTGTACTCAGAGTTTGATAATTTCAGAAAAAGAGTCCTGAAGGAAAAAATTGAGCTTAGTAAAACTGCCAGTGAGCAGGTATTGACAGATTTTCTTGGAATACTTGATGATTTTGAAAGGGCAATAGCATCTTTTGAACATGTTGAAACGGTGGAACCCGTAAAAGAAGGTACACTTCTTATTTATAATAAATTCAGGAATAATCTCGTTCAGAAAGGACTTGCTGAGATTGAAGCAATGGGACAAGATTTTAACACTGACTTCCATGAAGCCATTGCCAATGTTCCTGCCGCTTCTCCAGATCAAAAAAACAAGGTTATTGATGTTACCCAAAAAGGTTATACGCTTAACGGAAAAGTGATAAGATATGCAAAGGTAGTAGTCGCAAAATAAGGCTAAACCTGATGTACAAAAGCGGCCGTGAGGCTCCGTTATACAGAATCGATTCAAATGAGAACAGATACAGTGACTAAAAGAGACTATTATGAAATTCTGGGAGTGCCAAAGAATGCCGGTGAAGCTGAAATAAAGAAGGCCTACCGGAAACTAGCACTACAATACCACCCTGATAAGAATCCCGGCAATAAAGATGCTGAGGAAAAATTCAAGGAGGCTGCTGAAGCCTATGAAGTTCTCAGCAATGCTGAAAAGCGTTCACGCTACGACCAATTTGGCCATGAAGGGGTTCGCGGAGGCCCTGGAGGCTTCAGTGGTGGCGGTATGAGTATGGAAGATATCTTCAGTCAGTTTGGTGATATTTTTGGCAGTGCTTTCGGAGGTGGTTTCAGTGGTTTTGGAGGTGGAGGTGCCAGGCGAAGAGTAAATAAGGGAACCGACCTCAGGGTAAAGGTTAAGCTTACTCTTCAGGAAATTGCCAAAGGAGTTGAAAAGAAAATAAAGGTGAATAAACTGGTTTCCTGCAAGAAATGTGATGGTACAGGTGCTGCTGACAGTTCTTCATTCAATACATGCCAGCATTGTCATGGCACTGGCCAGATTACCCGGGTAACCAATACTTTCCTTGGGCAGATGCAAACTTCTTCAACTTGCCCCTATTGCAACGGAGAAGGAAGGACAATAACTAAAAAAT
Source organism: Lentimicrobium sp. (assembly GCA_035297395.1). GTDB lineage: Bacteria > Bacteroidota > Bacteroidia > Bacteroidales > Lentimicrobiaceae > Lentimicrobium. Next base: position 65,197 of record DATGZB010000001.1, read on the forward strand.
GTGACCAGTGCGGTGGCAGCGGAACCCTTAAAGATGAAGAAGTTATTAGCTTAAACATCCCTGCCGGTGTAACCGACGGTATACAGCTTTCGGTTGGTGGTAAAGGCAATGCTGCTCCTCGGGGTGGCGTTCCTGGCAACCTTATCGTTCAAATAGAAGAAATACCTGATCCCGAACTTATCCGTGATGGCACCAATATCCTGTATGAGCATTATATTAGTTTTCCTGATGCTGCCCTTGGAACTGCGATCGAAGTTCCAACCATTGAAGGCAGGGTAAGGATAAAGATCGAACCCGGAACTCAAGGTGGTAAAGTGCTGAGGTTAAAAGGTAAAGGAATTCCTTCACTGAACGGATATGAAAAAGGTGACCAGTTGATCAACATTAACGTGTGGACTCCTAAGAATTTATCAAGACAGGAAGAAGAATTACTTGAGAGACTTAAAAACTCAGAGAATTTCAAACCTCAGCCTACTTCACGTGATAAATCATTCTTCGATAGAATGAAAGAGTATTTTCAGTAATTTTGTTCTGATATATTTGTAAAATGAAAGCAAAAGGGGATAGATGATCATAAGGCATCATCCCCTTTTGTACATAAAAATCGACAACTCAATAATTTTATGGTCATTTTTTCAGCGAGGAATGTCACTAAAAGATATGCCAACCACACTGCCTTAACCAATGTGAGTATCGACATTCCAAGGCAGAGCATTTTCGGTTTGCTTGGACCCAATGGAGCAGGCAAAACATCCTTCATCCGTATTATTAACCAAATTACTGCACCTGATGAGGGTGAGTTGTTCTTTAGTGGGCAAAAACTTTCACCATCTCATATTGGATTTATCGGTTACCTTCCTGAAGAACGTGGCCTTTATAAGAAGATGAAAGTAGGAGAACAGGCACTATACCTGGCCCAATTGAAAGGTGTCAGGAAACCTGATGCCATGAGAAAATTAAAAATACTTTTTGAGAAATTTGAAATTCAGGCTTGGTGGAACAGGAAAGTTGAAGAACTTTCAAAAGGCATGCAGCAAAAAGTCCAATTTATTGTCACGATTATCCATGAACCCGACCTGCTTATCTTTGATGAACCCTTCAGCGGTTTTGACCCTATCAATGTAAATCTTTTAAAAGGTGAAATACTTGACCTGCAACGTAATGGTAGTACCATTATCTTCTCTACCCATAATATGGCATCTGTTGAAGAGTTATGCGATAATATAGCCCTGATAAATAATTCACATAAGATACTGGACGGGAAAGTAAAGGACATAAAAAATAAATACAAAACCAATACATTCTCAGTAATGTATGCGAATTCAGCAGTTGCCCTTCGTTCTTACCTTCCTTTGGGAGCAGAACTAATTAGCAATGAACCAACCGATTATGGATCCAATGCTGTCGTAAAGCTGATGAAGGATACCAATCCAAATGAACTTTTATCCTCTTTGCTCCCTCATATATCCATAACTGGGTTCAATGAGATCATACCTACTATGAACGAAATATTCATTGAAACCGTGAAAGCCGCTGGTGAATACGTACCTGAAGAAACAACCATCAATGTTCTTAAATCCTGATAGCCATGAATAAAATAATGCTCGTTATTAAGCGTGAATATCTGTCAAGGGTTCAAAAAAAATCATTCATTGTAATGACTATCCTGGGACCTATCCTCATGGCTGCATTGTTCATTGTTCCGGTTATATTGTCACAAATGACCGACGAAACAAAGAAGGTGCATGTACTTGATGAAACAGGCTGGTTTCTTAAAAAATTCGAAAACTCGGAAAGATTTGTATTTGATAATGTATATACTGATCTTGAAACTGCTAAGAAAAACTTAACCGACCAGGGAGGATATGCATTAGTTTATATTCCTAAACCAACCGTTGCAATACCAAGTTCGGCCATGATATTCAGCCGCAAACCTGTAAGTGTTGATCTGAAAAGTTACATTTCCAATATAATGACCAAGGAGGTTGAACAACAAAAATTAACTGCCGAGATTTACAAAGAACTAAGTAAAAATAATCCACAAGCACTCGATGTCCGTAGCGATTCGGTTACACCGGAGAGTATCAGGAGCAGTGAGATCTTTAAAAATATAAAGACAGAGATTCATCTCACTTCAATACAGATTAAAGAAGAAGGAAAAGAACAGAAAAGTTATGCCGAAGCCAGCATGGGAGTCGGTATGTTTGCCGGGATCCTGATTTATTTCTTTATCTTCCTTTTTGGCGCCCAGGTTATGCGCGGTGTAATTGAAGAAAAAGTGAGCAGAATTGTTGAAGTCATTATCTCTTCCATTAAACCATTTCAGTTGATGATGGGCAAGATTGTTGGAGTTGCATTGGTGGGATTGACACAGTTCATGCTTTGGGTGGTGCTTACACTTTTAATAGTTACTGTATTCCAGTCTTCAATGCCTGATAAATTGAAGAAAACCACTGAAACCGAAGTATTTGAATCAGGCAACCGGATACCTGGAATGGAGAATGTTCAGACACCTCAGGACGAAGAAGCCCCACAAGGCACAATGAGCGTTATTGCAGAAGCACTTGGAACTATTAACTATGGTGTAATGGTTTTTTCATTCCTCTTTTACTTTCTTGCAGGATATTTATTATATGGGGCCATGTTTGCTGCTATTGGGGCAGCTGTGGATAACGAAACTGACACTCAGCAGTTCATGATGCCTGTTACTATACCGCTTATTTTGTCGATTGTAATGGCTCAGTTCGTCTTAAGCAATCCAGATGGTCCTATAGCTTTTTGGTTCTCCATCATTCCGTTCACATCACCTATCATAATGATGGTTCGTATTCCTTTTGGGGTTCCATATTGGGAACTCGCATTATCAATGGCTATTCTTACACTTTCGTTTATTGGTGCGGTATGGATGGCAGGCCGGATTTACAGGACTGGTATATTGATGTATGGTAAAAAAGTATCTTACGCTGAATTATGGAAATGGCTCTTTTATAAAGCATAAAAAATGGCAAAACTATTGGTTATCGATGATGAGCGCAGTATCAGGAATACTCTGAGGGAAATCCTTGAGTATGAAGGGTATCAGATGGATGACGCACCAGATGGTCCAACTGCCCTGCAAAAAGTAGCAGAGGAAAAGTATGATGTGATCCTGTGCGATATCAAGATGCCACAAATGGATGGCATGGAGGTACTAGATAAACTTCTTGCATTTTCGGATACACCTGTTGTTATGATCTCGGGCCATGGCAATATTGAAACAGCAGTCGATTCAATTAAACGTGGTGCTTATGACTACATAGCAAAACCTCTTGACTTGAACAGACTCTTGATAACCATCAGGAATGCAATGGAAAAGTCGAGCCTGGTGAAAGAAACGAGAAGCCTTAAACGCAAAGTCAGTAAAACCTATGAAATGATCGGCGAATCGGAGCCGATGAAACAGATACGTACCATGATTGAACGGGTTGCCCAGACTGATGCACGCGTCATGATCACCGGAAGCAATGGCACCGGGAAGGAACTTGTTGCCCGATGGTTACACGAATTAAGCCACCGTTCGGCAGGCCCCTTCGTAGAAGTAAATTGCGCTGCTATACCTGGAGAATTGATTGAGAGTGTATTATTTGGCCATGAGAAAGGATCATTCACCTCTGCCATTAAACAGCGAAAAGGAGATTTTGAACAGGCAAACGGAGGAACACTTTTCCTGGACGAGATTGGTGATATGAGTCTTGCAGCACAGGCTAAGGTATTAAGGGCGCTTCAGGAAAACAAGATTATGCGTGTCGGAGGAGAAAAAGATATACCGGTTGATGTGAGGGTCATTGCTGCTACCAATAAAAATCTCAAAGAGGAAATAGAAAAGAAAACTTTTCGTGAAGATCTTTATCACAGGTTAAGCGTTATTTTAATCCATGTACCGACACTCAATGAACGACCCGACGACATACCTCTGCTTGCTCAACACTTTATTGCTGAGATCTGTGAAACAAATGGAAAACCTTTGATGACTTTTACTGATGACGCTCTTTCCCAACTACAGAAAAAGCAGTGGACGGGTAATATCCGTGAACTTCGCAATGTGGTAGAAAGACTTGCTATCCTATGCGATAACATTATAACCTCAGATGATGTTATAAAGTATAGTTAAGTGTTTAGTCGATTAAAGTGTGGTATACAAAAACTAAGGAGCAAGTCCTTAAAGAGCTGAATGTTGATCCTGGTAGTGGATTAACAGAAGATGAGATTATTGATCGACGCAGGCAGCACGGCGAAAACAAGCTTACAGCCAAAAAGAAAAAGAGCATCCTGCAAATGTTCATCCGGCAACTTCGCGATTGGCTGATCTATGTGCTGTTTGCAGCAGTTATCATTACTCTTTTTATGGGTGAATACATTGATGCTTTGATTATCATTGCTGTAATCATTATCAATGCGGTTCTCGGGGTAATCCAGGAAGTAAAAGCGGGTAAAGCAATTGAAGCACTTCAAAAAATGTCTTCTCCAAAAGCGCTTGTCAAACGCAATGGGCAGATAAAAGAAGTAGATGCAGAAGTCCTGGTTCCAGGTGATATTTTAATTCTTGATGCCGGAAGGTTTGTGGCAGCTGATCTACGAATAATTGAATCAGTTAACCTAAAAATCGAAGAATCAGCACTAACCGGAGAATCAGTACCTTCAGATAAAAATGCTGATTGGTTGTACGATGCCGATACGCCGCTTGGTGACAGGGAAAATCTTGCTTTTATGACCAATCTTGTGACCTACGGAAGAGGTGTTGGCGTGGTTACTGAAACTGGCATGAACACAGAAGTAGGTAAAATTGCAGGATTCCTTGACTCGGAGGAAGAATCTAAAACACCTCTCGAAATTAAATTAAACCAGTTAGGACAGATGCTCGGAAAGATAGCAATTGGTATCTGTGCCATTATCTTTCTACTCTCTATCTTACAAGGAAGGGATTTGGCTGAAATGTTCCTTACCGCAGTATCCCTGGCAGTAGCTTCTATCCCTGAAGGGCTCGCTGCCATCGTGGCAGTGGTGCTTTCAATTGGGGTCACTTCCATGTCTAAGAAAAATGCCATCATTAAAAGACTTCCAGCTGTTGAAACGCTAGGTTCAGTAAATATTATTTGTTCAGATAAAACGGGAACACTCACCCAGAATAAGATGACAGTAACACGATATTTTACTGCAAATAGTGATAATACGGTAGTAAGGGAAGGGAAAAATGAATCCCCTGAGGATGCACTGTTATTAGCAAAAGCAATGATACTTTGTTCTGATGCCACTTTTGAAAATGGTAAACCTACAGGCGATCCGACTGAGATCTCATTGCTGCTGTTTGGAGACGACCTGGGCATTGACAGGCAGAAGCTATCATCTGAAAATAAAAGAATTGATGAGTATCCGTTTGATTCTGACCGTAAACTAATGTCTGTGGCGGTTGAAGACCAACAACAAAAATGTACAGTTTACACTAAGGGTGCCATTGATAACCTAATCAAGGTATCAACCCATATTCTTGAAAATGGGAAACCGGTTCCGTTAACTGACCAGCACCGCGAGAAATTGAAGGAGGCAACTCATTCTATGTCTGATGATGCCCTGCGAACACTGGGAGCCGCTTATAAAGAGGTTAAAAGTAAACCGGTAAAAGAAGAGATGGAAAATGAATTGGTGATCATAGGCATTGTTGGAATGATCGATCCACCAAGAGAAGAAGTTGGTTCATCTATTGAATTAGCAAAGGCTGCGGGTATCACTACAATAATGATTACCGGTGACCATAAAAACACAGCTTATGCAATTGCCAGTGACCTTGGAATAGCGGACAACAGGGATCAAGCCATTACCGGACAGGAGATGGACAGACTTGGCGAAGGAGTGTTTGCCTCGAAAGTTTCTGATTACAGAGTATATGCCAGAGTTTCCCCTGAACATAAAGTAAATATTGTCAAGGCACTCAAATCGAGAGGAAATATCGTTTCAATGACAGGTGATGGTGTCAATGATGCACCTTCGCTCAACGCAGCCGATATCGGTGTAGCAATGGGAATTACAGGAACTGATGTGGCAAAAGGGGCTTCAGACATGATCCTCACGGATGACAATTTTGCCACCATAGTGACTGCCATTGAGCAGGGTAGAAATATCTACAACAATATAAAAAAATCAGTCATCTTCCTACTAACCTGTAATTTAGGCGAAGTTGTAGCTATGTTTGTCACTTTGCTTATAGGATGGCCTGTACCACTGCTTGCTGTGCAACTTTTATGGATAAACCTGTTGACAGATTCATTACCTGCTATTGCATTAGGTATGGATAAAGGTGATCCTGATGTGATGAAAGAAAAACCGAGGAACCCGGGAGAGAGCTTCTTTGCTCATGGTGCTGCTATGCATGCCATCTTGGGCGGAATACTCATCGGCGCTTTAACCATACTCGCATTTTGGTATGGCTATTATGAGCATAACTACAGTCCCTTTGACAAAGCACCTGATGCAGTCATTTCATATGCAAGAACAATGGCATTTATGGTCTTGGTTGCCAGTCAGATGTTTTATTCACTGGCCATGCGGAATTCAAGCAAGTCGATTTTCACAATAGGTTTATTCAGTAATAAATACCTTATTGGTGCAATAGCCTTTGGCATCTTCGCACAGTTGGTTGTGATCGAGATACCATTTATGCAGAATGCTTTCGGGCTTCAAATGCTTGATGCTAAAGGATGGCTAATGGCAGTATCACTGGGATTGGTTCCTTTAATCCTTAATGAAGTCCTGAAAGTTTTCAAAATCTGGAATTGATAGCAGTTCAAAAGTATGCCCAGTTCTTGACCCTCAAAAATTGCACTTAATCATTTACCGGTAATTGAGGGCCAGGAAAAAAGGCGTTGAACTGCATCCTTTAAGACTCGAATCCATCTAAACTATCGAAACTAACGAAGAAAGGCTTAAAATGGCATATATTTTGTACCTTTGTGACGAAATACAATACTACGGGGCTGACCGGTTTTGACAGCAAGGAAGTGGTAATGTAAGCATGTCGGGTGTTGTGAGTCTGACCCGTTAATCCCAATTCACACAGCCAATAACTGGCAACGATTATAATTACGCGTACGCCGCTTAATCAAGGATTAAGCCGCCTACTGCTCTCCGGGAAGCTTTGCATGGCAGCGTCCCGCTAAGAGCATCGCAAAAGTCATGATAAGACAGGCAGCGCTCTGATGTCTGTATGAAAACCAAAAGAGATAAGGTAAGGGCAGGGCCGCTTTTTCCCATCCGTTATCCGACAACCAACTAAAAGCTAAACATGTAGAAAGCACTATTGCTGCTTGTTTGGACGCGGGTTCGACTCCCGCCAGCTCCACAAATTCATCTTTATATCAGGTTAAAGCCGCCTGACTCTTATGCCTGAATAGAATTATTCCACAACAAATAACTGCCAGCAAACCGAACACTTTAAACAGGTTTGACATTGAAATCAATTCAGGTATACCAAACTTTACAACAGATAATGTCATACCAATCAAAGGAATTATCAATCCAAGGTAAATTGGATATTTTTTAGGTATAAAAAGTAATAAACCAATTATAAGGTATATAATTCCAAATAAAAGTATACCAGGACTTCCTGTCAAAACGGGCGTGTTTAAATAAGAATAAATGTGACATAGCCCATCCAATATTAAAAGTACTGCTGCAATGGCTCGAATAGATTTCATGGTAAAAAAGTTGATTTAAACTATTAATATACGACAAATAAGCATAAATTATACGAAATTATTGATGAATATCCGAAACGGATGTAATTCTTATATTTGTACTTATTAGGAAACCCCATGGCTCTATCAAAAAGATACTCTTATAATTTTACCAATAGTGTACTCTGCTTTCTGATAATATTAACCATCACTGCCTGCCATAATAAACTGACCATTCAGGAGCCTCCGGCTGACGCTTCTCAATTGGCATTTGAACGTGATCTTTTCAAAACTTACGTTAATGAAGAGATCACAACCTTAAAAGGCGACTTCAGAGTTATAGTGCAAAAATTCAATGAGGCTAAAACAAAATTTGGCTCTTCAAAGGATACTCTTATCCAAAACAAGATCAAGGAATTGAAAGCATCCATTAACAATAGTTTGCCCTTTAATTTCAATGAGGCACAGCAATTGGAACATTATGTTACCGATACTTTGACCGATATTGAAATAGCAGCCAGTTATTATTTGCAATTGATTAACCTTGCTAATTATGAAGGAAAATTAAAGGAATCACTTTATTATGACTCTATTATGCAGCTTAATTATGCTGCCTTCAGATCAATGGATCATAAATTACGAATGGGTAAAGTGGCAGAAACATACAGCCAACTGACCGGTCTGGAAAAACAGGTTTTGGATCAAGATGAATTCCTGCTGAAATCCGGTATGCTATATCGTAATCTTTTTATGATTACCGGACCTTTTACCAGTGGGAAGCCAATCCTCTCCTATCCGAATGGTTTTTTCAGAAAATTACTAAAACAGTATCCAAACAGCCCACTTGCTGATGATGCTGATTACCTCATAATGATTTCGTACGATTATTCTGATATATCAATTCCAAATCTGGTCAGATGGATCCGGAATTATAAAAAATTCCTGAATGCATACCCTGGAACCAATTATACGCCGGATATCTATAAACGACTTGCTGAACTTTATCTTACTTATTCACAACAAAAAGAAATTCCTGATTCAGAAATACAGGAATATCTCAACCAATCAAAGTATTACATTGCTCAACTCAATAATAAATTTCCGGAATTCGTTAAAGGAAATAGTATTGAAGGATTAAACACACAGTTTAATGCTGCATGGTATAATTTTACCTGGTCACTGCAAATCCACTCAGATAAAACGGAATATCAACCAGGTGAACCAGTGATTATAAATTATGATTTAAAGAACACTGATGATAAAGCAAAAAAATACCCGCTATTTTCAAATCCTGAGTTACCTAATTTCCTTAGCTTAGTGGAATATTTTCCTTTAAACACTGACATAGCCCGTTTAGCAGGAGTTTCTCCTCAAATTACTGCTTTTGATAATATTGACAAATCAGGTATCTTTATTTTTAGACAGGGAGCTAATGATCAGGGCAGATATGACACACTGATAGGGGTCAATAAAAGATATATTGAAAAATGGAATATCCTCAAAAGTGCCAGGATTTCTTTAAACTCTGCACCCGGGTATTATGATTTAAGTAAGGAAGGGAAATACAGGATTACATCCAAGGTACTGGCTGATAGTGAAATTTTAGGAACAAAACTGTCTAACTCACTCTGGATTACTATCAGAAAAATACCCTTGAGCAATTGATCAGTCAGTAGATTAATTGTTAATGTAGTCAGGTGAAATGTGCTGACTAATGAAGCACATTATTCAATCAGTATCAATACTTATAAGAAATGTGAACATGAATGAGCTTGCCACCGCTTTAACAAAATTCACTGATATCTTCGAACAAAGTGTGCTTTCGGGAACATTCATAAAAGCTTCCCTTAGCAATAAAAAGGATCATTCTTCTGATCTTAATAACATATTTGTTAAGCCGGTTATGATCAGGGAGCAATTAATGATTTCATTTGTTTTCAGGCATAAAACAAAGGATATTACAAAGAATTTCGATCTGATTAGTGCCAAAATGGAAATCAGTCATCTGCTTACTAACAATTTTAATCAGGGTTTTCTGGCAACAACTACCAATGACTATCAGTTGCTCATTGGTAAAAAAGACTCCGCTAAACTTTTAAAAAAAGAGGCATCCTCCGCTTCAGCACCTTCTTTTAGTCATGATAAGGTTAAACCAAGAATAATCGGAACTGGCACTTACCTTATGGCATTAGGCATATTAAACAAAGAAGGCAAGGTAAAGCCGGATATGCAGGATAAATACAGGCAAATCAACAAGTATGTCGAAATTGTTGACAGTATAATAAAAGATATACCGCTTCCTGAATTGGTCAAGGTAGCTGATATGGGTGCGGGTAAAGGATATCTTACTTTTGCAATGTATGATTACCTAACTTCCAAACTGCAGAAACAGGTTGAAATGACAGGTGTGGAATTGCGTCACGAATTAGTTGATACTTGTAACACCATCGCGAAAGAATCTCATTTTGAAGGTTTAAAATTTGTACAAGGAGCAATTGAGAAATCTGATATTCCTCAAACTGATATACTGATTGCGCTTCATGCTTGTGACACAGCCACTGATGAAGCTATTTTTAAAGGAATCAAAATGGGTGCTGAAGTGATCGTTTGCTCTCCTTGCTGCCATAAGCAAGTAAGACGCGACCTGGAAACATCTGGGGTGCTTTCTGAGATAACCCAATTTGGTATTTTGGCCGAAAGGCAAGCTGAAATTCTCACTGATACTATAAGGGCTTTAATGCTTGAAGCATATGGTTACCGGACCAATGTTGCAGAGTTTGTCGCAACTGAGCATACTCCAAAAAATCTTATTATATCAGCCGTAAAAAAGAAATTAAATCCAAAACATCAAATATTCCCCGATCCTGAAGTGATAAAAAGCATAGAAGAATTAAAAAAGCTTTTTAATCTCCGGTCACATTATTTACAGGAGTTATTTCACTGAACGCAAAACCCTTTCTGAGGCTTTAAACCCACTTATCAAATTACTCAATTTTCCACTTAACCGCGATAGTAGGATTAACTTGAAATCCTTTAGTTCCTGAAAAATTATTGCTCAGTTCAACTTCACTTCCTGCTGAGAAATGTTTAAGGAAATTATACCATATCTGAGGTTCGGCAAGAAAAACGTATTTGGTTTCACTGATAAGATTATCCTTAGGAAAGAAATTATCCTCCCTCCAAAAATCAGCGAATCCCGAAAAAGTCACTTTATTCTTTAAGTAATGAAGGTACCAGGCGGCTGTTAATTGAAACGAAACGTCGTTTTTATCCCTGATATTCTTGTACAATGCCATTAATGTCAGCCCACGGGTAAAAGTTTCGTTATTATAGTTATATTCAATTCCGGTAAGCCATGCATCATTGATTTGCACTGTTTTAGAGAAATCGCCATCCTGAATATGAAGGAAGCCTCCATTATATTCCAGATGGAAAGCGAAGGGCGCTTTCCAGAATTTCAAACCCCTTGATACTTCCCAATAAGCAGAACTAATCCCTTTAACATCACCAGCGCCATAATCAAAATCAATAAAAAGAAAAGTAGTACCGTATTTATCTGGATTAAAATACTCAAAAGTCGAGGTCAGATATTTTCTATCTTTTCCAAGATCGTAATGTAGCTGGAGATTTTGGGAAATTACGGCTATTGATGAAATAAGAATACTAAGTAGGAGTAATGTTCTTCTCATTGATCTAAAATTTGGCCGCAAAGATACGTTTTCTAAATTATCCTTTGTTTTAAAGAAGTACTCCGCCAATTTTAAAACCTTGCTCCAATATAAATTCCTGCATGTTTTGAGTCAAGTTTAATCTTTCCATCATAAAATCCGCTCATTAGTTCAAAACGAAGACCACTTTCAATCTTTTTTGATTTTATGATATCAAGGTTAATTGAGCCGCCTATGCCAAAGTTCTCATAATGGTTATAAAACTCATCCGTAAAAAAGCTTTTACTATTAAACATTGTATTTATTTGTTGGTATAAGATACCTGCATCAAAGCTGAACCTATTGAACAACCGGGGCAATGGAGTGACCCTAACTGAAATACCTGCTGCGAAATTTGAATTGTGAGTGTACATCCTTTTTCCTCGATAATCACTATAATGTGATCCTTTACCCGTATAAATTTGCGATCCTATTGCTAATACAGGAATGAACTGGTAAGAATATCCAAGGTAAACAGTGCCTCCTGTAAGTGGTTCAGAATCACCCGACACTATTACATCATAACCATATAAATATAAAGATGAGTGCCGTGATCCAAACCATGAAATATTGTATCCAAACCTTAACCCATTCTTCCGACTTTCCTCTTGTGCCTGAATGTTAAAGTAAAAAAGGACAAAAATTGATAGTGCAATAATATTTTTCATTTTCATTCGGTTATTGACAATTAAAGTTTCACACCTAAGAATATTCCCAATTGAGCTGAAATACATTGAAAATATCCTTCCTGCAGGGTCATAAATTCCAGTTGTGTGCCACATTGAATTTTTGATGTATTTATTAAGGTAGAAGAGAAAGAAGTGAATAGACCAGTATATTCATCCAGGGAAGACTCATACCTGGTGTAATGACCACCACTTGTCCCAACTCCATCATTTATCATATAATCCATATAAACTATGCCAGCATTGATATCGAGCCATTTAATTGGTTTCAGGGAAAGAGCTATACTTGCACCTTTAGCAGATGTAGAATATATCCATGAAGGCTAGCGTGCGCTTTCGACTCGATCTATCCTAAAACTCCCAAAAACCCTGGGACAAATTGCCAGGAACGAATTCAAAGGGATATTGCATTCTGTAAAAAACATGTGAAATTGATTACCATCTATAGGAAAAAACTCATTTGATGGGTACAAATCAACTATCGTTTCATTTATCCCAAACTTAAGTATCACTGGATGGACAGTCTTACTTTGGGTAGAATCCTGTGCCTGAAGGGTGATCAACGAAAGCAGGAGGAAGAATGAATTGATTATTTTTTTCATAAATACTTACTATATAATTCTACTTAGATATGACAACATATTTGTCATTTACCCTAAAGAAAGAGAGCACTATTTAACTCATTCCCTCTCAATTATTTTATCTTTCTGCAAAACGTAAAACCTGCAACAGATAATGATAGAATTTATATTATAAATATGAAGCTAGTGAAATCTTAACCTTATTCTAAAATTTTCTCCAATTCAACCGTATAATCATACCGAAGGTCTTCATGCAATTCTTCTATAGCTTTTTTTATGTTGTTTATGACTCGTTCATAAATTAGCGTTAACGCTTTGAATCTGTAATATGGTAAGTTTTCCTTACGTAACAAGGTTAGAAAGTGCAGTAATATTTGCACCTCTGTCTCGCTTTTACCTGATATCCTTATAGCCTTTTTTGTATTTCTCAGCACCTTCCTGATTGATTTCAATGACTGTTTCACCTTAAACCGGTTGATTTCAGACATCCCACTTTCCATTTCTGCCTTTACATTTCTGATATATTCATTTTCATCTTTTGAGTCAAAAAGGAGGTATGTTACTAGTTCTTTATTCTCTTTTTTAAATCTGAGTAAAGCTGCAATGAGTTCGGTAAGTTCTTTATGTGTCATGCCGGCCAACTCGGCTTTTATGATCTTGATGGAAGCAATGTTGTTCATATTTTAACTTATCAAGGTATCAGAAACAAAAGATATCCGGCAACAGCACCTCCAATAACAATGAAGGCACTGTTTATATGCCTGAAGATGAAAGATAAGATCAGTGAGCCAATTGCAATTACTGCAGTTCTCCAATCGATTATCGAAGATTTACCTAAGGATAATGCAACAGCAGCGATCAGAGCTACTGAAGAAGCTATAACTCCTGATAAAAAACTCATAAATAAAGGCTTTGTTTTTAATCGTTCAAAGAACCTGCTCAAAAGCATTATAAACAAAAAAGAGGGAAGGAATACACCAATTGTTGATAACATGGCACCTTGCCACCCTTTAAGTAAATATCCTATAAAAGTCACTGATGAAAAAACAGGGCCCGGGGTCATTTGCCCGACAGCGATAGCATCAGTTAATTGGATTTTTGTGATTAGTCCGTTTTGTACCAGGTCAGTTTCAAGGAAAGCAAAGAGCACATAACCGCTTCCATATAAAATAGCACCGACTTTCAGGAAGATGAGAAACAACTTAATCAAACTGACTCCGGTCGCTGAATGTTGAAGGGAAATACCAGTTAAAGAGAGTACAGGTAAAAAATCATCTTTCTTCTTATTGAGGTGACTGGATGACTTTTTTATATCACTCGGTTTTGTATCCTTAAATTGGAGAATCAGATATATTAAACCGCAGCCAAACATAATAATTACTTCGTTCAATCCCGCCACAGCCAATGTGAAACTGATCAATCCAAGCAAAACCAGTAAATAATTATTATAAGCTGTTTTGGCAAGAGGGATCACAGCAGTTACTATGACTGCGATTATTGCTGGTTTTATTCCGTACAGGAATGGCTGTAATGCAGGCAGGTTACCATATCTGACATAAAGCAGTGCTAAGAAATATGTGAATACCACTGCCGGTAAAATAAAACTAAAACCTGCAATGAACAGACCTTTCCAACCACCTTTTTCCTTCCCGATGAAGATAGCCATTTCAGTAGAATTAGGTCCCGGAATAAGATTTACAATCCCTGTCATTGAAAGGAATTCCTCATCGGTCAACCATTTCTTTCTCCCAACCAGCTCATTCCTCATTATTGCAATATGGGCAGCAGGCCCTCCAAATCCAATAATCCCAAGTTTAAGGAAGAATAAAAAAAGTTGTTTCATCATCTGTAAAGTTATGATTTATAGACATCATAATGACTTATAAATATGAAAAAGGCTACCCTTAACAGAGCAGCCTTCTAAACAATGCTAATAAATTAAATACTAATCATTCACATAATTGAACATCCAAATGAATGCCGTAATAATTTGCTGCTGGAATAGTAACTTGCCAAGTTGTTCCTGTAGCATCAAATTTATTGGCAAATTGGCCAGGAGCTGGATTTCCTGATGGCGGAGTGCTGTAACCCTGAATTTTCAAACTCTCGGAAACATTCTGAAATCTCCATCCATTTGTAAGGTTAAATGTCATTGTCACCATACCATTCACAACAGCGGACAGATGTACAGTACCCACATCAATAGTCTGTCCTGCAAGAATTTGAACCGTACTGTTTGCAACGTAGGTAGTGTATGTCGCCCAGTTACCTTTTTGAGTATATCTGGTTCCACATGCCCATGCTGTTTCAGTCTGATCGCAAACGCAAATATCTCGCAGTTCATAATTGATGCAAGCGTTAAAATGAGCATTATGGATATTCAAACCACCTACAATGAGGTTGGTAGTCACCACATCACATGCAGCCCACTCGGAAGATAGTGGTGCATTCCATAGATATTCTGTAACTGCCGGATCTGTATAAGTCAATACTACAGTTCCATTTATACTTAAATGTTTAAATGTCTCGCCGTTTAATCTATAGACACGGTAATAAATGGTAGTTTCATCATTATACACATCGAGATAGATGTTTGTTGGATTTGAGACATTTGGTCCCTGAGGAACGAAATATGAGGCATCATAAGTTACCAGGGTTTCTGCCCAGGTAGCAACGCATTCTTCGCAGTCAATATTGACTTGTTTGAGTTCACCGGACGATTTTTGGTCCTGTTTAATGGAATCTTCCTTCTGACAAGAAGAGAGCAGCCCTCCTGTGATCAATAAAAAGGAGAGGATAACGAGTAAGTTGATCTTTTTCATTTGGATTACTTTTAGTGTTTGTTAGCAACGAGTTTTTTAATATTATCCTAACACCTTATATAAGCAATAGTTTAAATATCAACATCATTTTCATTATATATCTGATTATCATGCACTTACCTTTATGGAAAATCAGAAAAACCAATTTCAAAACAACATCTATTACTAAATAAAAAACCGGATATTTTCATAAATATCCGGCTAGAACAGGAAAGTTGAAAAGTTTACCTGACTACATTTTCTTATCAATATACTCTGTAAGTTTACCAAGCATGTAGACATAACTTCCAAACTCGTTATCATACCAACCAAATATCTTGGCGTGACAAACAGGGATCATAATATCTTCAGTTAACTGAATTCCGAAATTCTGCAGCAATTTAGGATTGACTGCCATAAAACCTGTACGCGTGTGAGTTTCTATGCCTTCAATCACAACCGCAGCTCTTCGGCCAATCATATCAGCCGAAACATTTTGTTCTTCGCTGTATTCGAGCATACCACCGGCAGGCCCTGATGCAGTTTCCTGATATACGTTATTAAGGTACTCACGTGTGATTATTGGCTCTCCGATATCATTTAATGGCGACTGGAAGGTAATGTTCAAAATTATAAGACTGGCTGTATTTGTAGGTATTCGGACTGAATCAGCCATAAAGCCAATTTTCTGTACTTCAGGGATTATCTTTTCAAGTGCTTTTGCTGCACCTGTGGATGTTATGATAATGTTATTGAACACTGATCTGCTTTTTCTCAAGTCGGAAGTTCCGGCAGAAGGCACAGAATCGAGAATACTTTGCGTACTTGTAGAAGCGTGTATGGTGGACATGCTGGCAGTAAGTATGTTAGAGGTTTCCTGACGATCCAGCAATGGAAGCATCATGTGTGCAAGTCCTGTAGTAGTGCAACTGGCAGCCGATATTATATGGTGTTTACGTGCATCAAAGTCAAGATGGTTGATTCCATGAACCATGATGGTTGAATCAACCGGCATTTTTTGGGTAGAATCCTTTATCTTAAATGGGGCACTGGCTATAACTTTATCAGCACCAGCTTCAAGGTGCCCTCTTAAACTTCCTTTGGGGTTATCAGTCGGAATAGTAGGATCTAAAAAAGCGCCGGTGCAATCAACTACAAGCCTCACTTCATTGGCAGCCCAGTTAATATCCTTTGGATTACGATTATTCATCAGGAATTTCACTGGCATACCGTTTATCTCGGTTAGATTTTCAGCGCTATCAAGAATTTTCACTTCACACTTTTTACCGGAATGTCCATACAAAAAATGCGATAATGAACCATAAGTGGAGTCGTTTGAAATATTATGCAGAAGGGCTTCAAGATTTTTTCCTACGCCCCTGCCAACATTTACAACCAATCCGCCAAATTGCTTATTTAACAAATGATTCCAGATAGTTAATTTACCAATCCTGCCAGCGCCATTTATGCCTAACAGATTCTTGCCATGCAATCGTTCCATAGTTAGTAACTGTTTATATTTTAATATAATGAATGATCCGCCAAAAAGCTTCTCTAAGAGTTCACATTTAATCTGTCAGGCAATTTCAGCTACTTTCACTTTGTAATTGCCTAAATATATATTACCAAGGTTGCCATCAATTGCTATTTTGTCGCCTGGCTTCAGTAACGTGCCATTGATTGAGCAAGTTTTTTCCCTTTCATTGACAATGAGTTGTGTACAGTTGACCACACAGGTCTTCTCGAGGCGCACAGCTGTAACAGCGGCATGCGAAGTAGCTCCACCCCTTGCTGTAATGAGTCCGTTGCATTCGAAGATCATACCTATATCATCAGGCACAGTATCAGGACGTACCAGTATCTTATTTTCCGGCAAGTCTTTAAACCGCTTAAGATCTTCCATGTCGAATGCAAGAATTCCGTTTAAAACACCACGTCCTAATCCTATACCTCTCCCAAGTATTTTTAGTTCCGATGATTTGACATCAAAGACATAACTCAAATCAGGCTTCCTTATATCCTGGTCACGCGTCTGGAGGATATAAAGATCATCGGGATTCTCGCTCTCAAAAGTAAACTCTATTTCCTGATGGCTGAAACCATGCTGCTCTGTAAGCGCATCGGATATTTGCTGCAGTTTTTTATAGATTCCCGGAAAAGCGCCTTGCAGTGAAAACGCTTTATCGCTGAATATCTTCTTTCTTTGACGTTCAGTTAAAGGCATCGGATTGACCAGTCCGGCAACAATATCTTCACCCTGGCTGCAAAGCGTGAAGTCACCATAAAGATGGATACCAGGTTTCTCTATATCAGGTGCATGAGTAAAGAGTACACCTGTTCCTGAAGTCCGGTGAATGTTACCAAGAACCATTTTCTGAACGATGACTGCAGTGCCCCATTCATCTGCTATCTGAAGGTAATCACGGTAAACTTCGGCACGTTCACTGTACCAGGATTCAAAAACATTAAAGATCACTTGTTTCAACTGTTCAAAAGGCTCATCCTTAAAATGGATATTTCTGCTCAAAAGAATATCCTTATATGCAAATGCCATTTCACGCATCTGTGCCGGAGTGAAATCGAGTTTTTGGTTCACATTGTACCTTGTTTTAAAATCGATCATGATCTGATCGAATTCATCACGCGGAATTCCGAATGACATACCCCAACTCTGCAAGAAACGTCGATAGCAATCCCATGACGTCCAACCATAATTAGGCATTTTACTTAAGGATTCAACTATCTGGTCATTCAATCCTACATTAAGGTAAGTATTCATTGCGCCAGGCATTGAGATAGCAGTGCCTGATCGCACTGACAGCAGTAAGGGATTATTTGGATTTCCGAATTGTTGTCCGCTTAATTTCTCCAGGTATGCGATCTGCCGCCTGATCATCTGATCGAATTCCTTCTCTATAAAAGGATTTTTCAGAATAGCATCCCTACGTCTGAATACTTCGGTTGTAAATACAAAACCCGGCGGGATAGGGAATCCAAGCAGAAGTAATTTCTTCAGAAAGTATGCTTTCGATCCTAAAAAGATCTGGTTATCCATTTCAGGCGTCTCCCTGTATAGTGGCGAAACAACAAGATCAGTGTTATACGACATAATACTCCTGAGTGTTTCTTCAGAGTAACTGTCAACCATTTGTCTGAAAGTTCCTAAAATACGAACAAGGAAATTATCCAACGCCTGAACCATGAAGGCATATGAAAGCATTTCCCTATAAAACTGCTCGGATTTTCTCGAGTGGAATTGTTTGGCTGCCGGGCCATCGTTCTTTGTCTCATTAGGATACAGTTGAGGAATTACAACTTTGAGCTGACGGTCGTAAACCCTGTAGAAATACTTGCTTATAATTTCTCTGACACTTGAGAGCATGAATTGAAGTATATTAATATACTGTCCAACAGAGAAACTTGCTGAGTTAAGGCTATATCTGAACATCTTAAGATTCGAATTGAAGCCCTGGTCACTTATGCCGTCAAGTTCCAAACCTTCCCTGAAAAGCTCAAATACTATATGTATCCTTCTTAAGGTCTTTGCTGTAATGTAATCCAGATTAATGCTGTTAATTAACTGCTCCATAAGGTGAGCAGCTATCTTCTCAAGTCTGAATGATAAGCCGAGTGCTTCAAATTTAGGCTCACGGTACTTGCCGTACATACTTGGTATACCTATGGCAATATGGCGTTTATGGTAAATATCCTCCCACCCTTCCGTTTTATTGGGATCGGTAATTACATGATTCAACTTACGGATAAAGATATATACCTGCCGGAGGGCCCTGTCGGTATTCCCTCTTTCAAGCATACCTAATAATTGGTCTATATCACTACCATTGAAGAAATTAAATTTCCTCATCAGGTTACCAATGTTAACGGTATTAAATGAATATTTTTCCTTTAGTAATTCAAGCAGCCGGAATATATAATGCAGTCGTTGTTTATCAAGCGGATTATCGATTGGAATTGCATTTATCTCCTTTTTAATTCTTTCAGCAGGTAATTCCATCAATGCTCTGGGCATATAATTATTAGCTTCACACAGCGACTGTAAAATCTGGTTGATCGGACCAAACCATCTTGAATCTGGTGACATGGATGCTTTTACATCTTCAGGCAACATTTTAAACAAGTAAGAGGTGTCGCCATCATACCAGTAATGAATGATGCTTCTTGTAAGATCAATATGTGTATTATTACTTTCTGTATGTATCTGTTTCCTCAAAAAATGTACAAGGCGGTCGTTTCTATGCGAAAGTTCATCCATAGCGGTGGTAACTTCCCTTAACTCACCTTCGGCTCCTATTTCATTAAAATATACGGGGAAAAGCCTGGCTAATTGCTTAATTTGTTTAAAGATAGGACTGATATCTGAATTTAGCAACGCTGTAACATCACGCTGGAAAAGATCGGTGTCGGATACGAATACCCCTCCTAACCGAAGATGGATTATAAGTGCAGATAATAATTCCCTGAAAGCTGTTGGAGAATATTCAATGAGTTCCATCCAGACCCGGATATTCTTGATATGATATTCATTGACCTGAAGTTGCCAGTCTTTGCTGACATATACAATACCCGGACCGATAAAACCATGCCTGATTAGTAATTTTTCGAAGTGTGATATATGGTTTTGATTATCAGTCCTGAAGATTTCTTTCCCGAGAATTAATATACTATCAAGTACAGTTCCGGCATTAGTTGATTTAAGGTCATTGAATAGTTTAAAGATGTTGTCAAGAAATCCAAAAACCTCATCGCTGGTGAGTTCATTTTTAATATTCCTGAGCAGTGAATTGAAGTCCCTCATCAAAACTTCCTTCTGATTCTGCATCCCTTCAAGATGAAGCAGAAACAGTATATAGTAGAATTTCTCATGGAAACGGCTGAATGAATGATGTAACTGCCTTAAATGAAAAGAGACGTCACTGAATGCCGGGATCAGCTCAATGTCCTTAAAGACTTTGGCTTCTTTGATTTTCTTTTCATTATTCTGATAGTAGTTATTGCCAATAGAGGTAAACTTTTCCCTGCTTTGTGTGCTGAACATCTTGTTTCTTTCTGCCAACCATTGCTCTACTTTGGTTGTATCGCGCCAATAAGTATTGTTTGTAAGCAATACATTCTTAGCAGTGTCAAGAGCTTGTTGCCAGTAATCATCGCTCCATTCAGTTGATGTGAAAAGCTTTACCAAGTAACCTGAATTATGTATAACTGCAACCGGTTTCTTATCAAGGTAATGTTCTATCAATTGGAGGACTTTGGAATGTAGCTCACGACTGATATTCTTTGATGCAAGAAATTTTTCAAATAGCTCAAGTAAGGTATGCACCAAATCTTCAGCCTGCAAATCAGTAAGCTGCCTGCTAATTAAGCCCTGATATAGTTCAATGATCACACTCCAGGCATTTTCATCTGAAAGTCTTTCATAGAACCAGAAATCACCAAGACTAATGGCTCTCAATTGTCCTATAATATATCCACTATTTGAATAAGGGTGGTTGAATTCTTTGATGCAATCGATTGCACGGTTATGTATAGAATAATAAGTTTTTGATACCTCAGTGAATGAGAGGTGGTGAGCTGGTATATCGATCTTGTCGGTACGGGTGGCTTCAAGATTTGCTGCCAGAGCATCCGACATTAAGGTTTTTTGAGGTTCCATGTAGCGAAAATAGTAATAACTTGCGAGCTTATGACCGAAACAAATACCCTTTTACAATGTTTATCAGAAATTCTAAAAAGAGGGTATAAATAACGTTTTATATATTTGAATGAAAACCAAACTTAAACTCACCAAAGTTAAGGTATTAAGACAAAAAGTAATTTCTCCCGGAGTATTTGTTCTTTCATTTCAGAGACCATGGGATTTTATTGCAGGGCAAGTCGTTGGAATTAGTGGCAATGAAACTGAAGAAGCAAGACTATATTCTATTGCCAGTGGTGAATTGGATGAAGAAGTTGATATACTTTACAATATTAATCCTGAGGGAAAACTTACTCCATGGATGGCACAACTCAATACAGCTGATTCATTATGGGTTAGTGAACCATTTGGTTCATTTACAGGAAATGGTGATCCCGCATGGTGGATTGCTTCAGGAACCGGAATAGCGCCTTTTGTATCAATGTTCAGGACCGGATTATTTAAGAATAAAAAAGTGCTTCACGGAGGTCGTAACCTGCAAAGTTTTTACTTTAATGAGCTTTTTGCTCCGACCTTAAAGAATAACTATATAAAATGTTGTTCAAGGGAAGATGGTCCGGATATTTACCATGGGAGGATAACCCAATATTTGCGTGAGCATTCTTCATTGCCGCTTAATGAAAAATATTACCTTTGCGGCAGCGCCGAAATGGTGGTGGATGCCAGGGATATACTCATTGAAAAAGGCATACCTTTTGATAATATAGTCTCCGAAATTTACTTCTAGACTTTATGTTAATTGCCAAAGAACCTCTTCTGGGTAAAACCAGGGATGAACTAACCCAACTTTCCGTTGAACTTGGATTACCCTCATACACCGGGGGGCAACTTGCTTATTGGTTATATAAAACCAATGTTGAATCGTTTGATGAGATGACAAATATCTCAAAGAAAGCAAGGGCTTTGCTTAGTGAAAAGTATGATTTAGGAGTCAAGCTGCCCCAATCTTTTAAGGAATCAATCGATGGTACTAAGAAATACCTGTTTCATGCCGGCAACCTTAAGTTCATTGAAGCTGCATATATACCTGATGGAGACCGCCATACACTCTGTGTTTCGTCACAGGTAGGATGCAAGATGGGATGTCTTTTCTGCATGACAGGAAAACAAGGATTCCAGGGACAACTTAATAGTGGAGAAATTCTTAATCAATTAAGAAGCATCCCCGAAAGGCCAATTATCACCAATGTGGTTTACATGGGTATGGGTGAGCCTTTTGATAATCCTGAAGCGGTAATGAAGAGCACCTCAATTCTTACAGCAGAGTATGGATTTGCAATTAGTGTCAGGAAAGTTACTGTCAGTACTATCGGCATTTTACCGGCTATGAAACATTTCTTAGAATACAGCAAGTGCAACCTGGCAGTAAGCCTTCATACTCCGTTTGATGATGAACGCCGTAAACTGATGCCAATACAAAATATCTATCCTATAAAGGATGTCATTGAAACTATTCAGCAATATGACGTTGGAAAATACAGAAGAGTTTCATTTGAGTATATAATGTTTAAAGAAGTCAACGACTCAAGAAGACATGTAAATGAACTTGCCCGTTTGTTGAATAAAGTAAAATGCCGGATAAATCTGATAAGGTTCCACTCAATTCCCGGCACTCCGCTTGAAAGCAGTGATGATGAAACCATTCTTGATTTCCAAAAAGCATTGAATGCAAAGGGAATTGTTACAACCTTACGTGCTTCAAGAGGTCAGGATATCGATGCTGCATGTGGACTATTATCAACAAAAGAACTGGTAAAACGTAAAAACGAAGCTATAGGATAAGGTTCAGATAATGCACGATCTTACTGAAGGAAAACCTGGGAGACTGATATTCCGATTTGCAACCCCAATGCTGATTGGAAATGTATTTCAACAGGTATATAATGTAACTGACAGTATTATTGTCGGTAAATTCCTCGGTAAAGAGGCCCTTGCAGCGGTAGGTGCCAGTTTTCCACTTATTTTCCTTTTAATATCTCTGATCATTGGAATTGCATCGGGCAGCACGATCATCATTGCACAGTATTTTGGCGCAAAGAACAATGAGAAAGTATTGAGGGCAATAGATACCCTGTATATTTTTCTCTTTTTTGCTTCGATTCTCATTATGGTACTGGGAATAATATTCAGTGGTTCAATCTTCAGAATGATAAAATTACCGGAAGCCCTGATTCCACAGGCTGTACTCTATCTGAATGTCTATCTTTCAGGTTCAATTTTCTTCTTTGGGTTTAATGGCACAAGTGCAATTTTAAGAGGTCTGGGTGACAGTAAAACGACTCTTTATTTTCTTATAATTTCCACTATCGCTAATGTTTTTTTTGATTTGTTATTTGTAGTGATTCTTAAATGGGGCATTGCAGGAGCAGCAGCCGCAACTGTGCTGTCGCAGGCAGGTGCATTTGTAAGTGCGGTATTTTATCTTAACAGAACACATCCGATTATTAATCTTTCATGGCGTAAATTAACGTGGGATAAAGAAATTTTCCGTTCAAGTGTGAGGATCGGATTACCAACAGGATTTCAGCAAACATTCGTTTCTCTTGGAATGATCGCTTTGCTAAGAATTGTAAACGATTTTGGTACTAATGTTATCGCTGCATACAGTGTTGCGGGAAGAATTGATGGGATGGCTGCATTACCGGCGATGAATTTTGGAGTAGCCTTGTCAACATATGTTGGCCAGAATATTGGAGCTAAGAAGATGGAAAGAGTTAAGCAAGGTTTGATAGCAACCTTAAAAATGTCTGTCTGGACAGCTTTAATAACTTCAATATTGATAATAATATTCAGGCATCCGCTAATGGCACTTTTTGTTTCAGATGAAGCTGTAAATAAAATTGGTAGTGATTATCTATTAATTGTTGCAAGTTTCTATGTCATATTCTCAACAATGTTTGTTGTTGGCGGTGTAATGCGCGGTGCTGGTGATACACTCATTCCTATGTTTATCACATTATTTTCATTATGGGTCATTCGCATTCCCTTAGCAGCCGTTTTAGCTAAACCTCTTGGAGTTCATGGCATCTGGTGGGCGATCCCAATTGCATGGTTCATGGGAATGTTTCTCTCATATCTTTATTACCGTACAGGCAGGTGGAAAAAGAAATCAGTGATCAGGTTTGATTTGAATGAGCCTGTCTGATCCGTCTGTATAATATTTTGAGGATTTTTTACCACAACTTGAAACGGTTTTTCGCTAATTCCACACATTGAACTTATCAGAATAAAAGTTTTACTAATTATTATAACGTTTAATTTCAGGAGGTTATAGTAAAGTCCTTTCTGCTTCTCCTCTTAATGTGTGGCTTTTTTCGTAGTGGAATGACTTTTGCACCAGAAGAAAATAGTAAGAACTAATCATTAACCATGAAAAAGATAAATAATGTGGTGTTAACCACACTTGCACTACTAACAACCTTAATTATCGCTTCTTGTGACAAGAACAATGACAATGACAATAATAATGGAAGTGACAAGGCTACTGTAAAAGTGATGCTTACTGATGCCCCTGCTCAGTATGACGCTGTTTTAGTAGATATTCAGGAAGTACAGCTTCATAGTGAAGTTGACGGCTGGATTACAGTACCACTGGAAAATCCAGGAGTTTATAATCTTCTTGAATTTAATAATGGAATGGATGTATTATTGGGTACATGTGAGATACCTGAAGGTGTAATATCGCAGGTGCGGCTTGTTCTTGGCAGTGAAAACTCTGTAATCGTTGATAGTACTGAATATCCATTAACAGTTCCTTCAGGATCGACTTCCGGTATTAAACTTAATATCCATGAAGCAGTAGAAGCAGGATATTCTTATACTTTCTGGCTTGATTTTGATGCTGCCCAGTCAATTCATCAAACTGGCAACGGAAAATATATGCTGAAGCCTGTCATCAGGATGTACACTGCACCATCAACAGGTTCAATTGAAGGATATGTATTACCCGAAGAAGCATTACCACTCGTTACTCTTTATGATGAGGATGACACTTTAATGGCTCTTCCTGATTCGCTTGGATACTTTAAAATAATGGGAATTGCTGAAGGCACTTACAGCATTGATTTTTCTTCCCAGTTAGATACACTTCCGTATGCAACCCAAACTTTAAACGACGTACAGGTTGTTGCTGGTGAAACTAACCAACTCGACACAATTACGCTAATACTCCCCTAATATACTCCCTTGACTAGCACCAATTGGGGTTCCGGTTCTCGGAATCCCAATTTTTTTTATTGACTTTTGAATTAAATATATTATATTAACATACTTATTTCTTTCGATTTTTTATCTCTTAATATATTTTTTTCATAGTTAATTCTATCAAAATAAATTAAGCATGATAAACGAGAACATTGGTCGAAAGATTCATTATGTAGCGGCTGACCTGCACTCCGTTGATCCTGTTTCGCGAATTAATAATGAATCTGTTGGTATATGCATTGGTGCTTCTACCGTTACAGGAGTGCACCTTGAGATAACCTTAGGAGGCTACATGATCATAAAGTCAATAAAGCGCCTGTCTGCTGATGGAAGTCCTAAAACTGCATTACTTAATATTCTAAAGTACTTTCCTAAATACCAACAAAAAATCCCTATTGTAATTACAGGTCGGAAGCTGAAAAATAGATTAAACTTCACTTCAATTTCTGAATCAGAGGCAACAGAAATAGCTTTACAACTATACAGAGATGATAAGTTTGATGCCGTTGCAAGCCTTGGGGCCGAGACTTTCGTTGTTTATAAACTTAATCAACAAGGTGAGATTCGGAAATTAATCTCAAAAAATCAATGCGCCTCAGGAACTGGTGAATTCTTCATGCAGCAAATTGGCAGAATGGATCTTAGTGTTAATGATGCTGTAACTATATCATCTGGTTCAGAACCTTTTATAGTTTCAGGAAGATGCTCAGTATTTTGCAAATCCGATTGCACGCATGCGTTAAATAAAGGAGTTCCCAAAGAAAATGTTACAGCCGGTTTAGCATTGATGATAGCCGGTAAAGCCGAAGAATTGCTTAAAACAATCAAACCTCGTAAATTTTTAATAGTTGGTGGTGTAACTCAAAATAATACAGTACTTGATTTCCTCGCAAAGAAATTCTGTAACATAGTGATACCCAACGAAGCACTATATTTTGAAGCTCTGGGGGCAGCAATTTATGGATTGCAGAATGAAGTAACATTGTATGATGAAAAAATGGAGGTCTTCTCAAATAAAGAAAGCCAATTCACCTTTCATAAACCATTGGCACTCTATTCAAGTCTAGTGACTTTTCGTTCGGAGGATGAAATACTTGCTAAAGAAGGAGATGAGTGCATTCTTGGCCTTGATGTTGGTTCTACGACTACAAAAGCTGTCTTGATACGGACAATAGATGACAAAATAATCGCTTCAAGTTATTTATATACAAATGGTAATCCTGTCAAAGCTTCAGTGCAGGTTTATGCCGATATAAAAAGCCAACTAATTAAGCCTGTAAAAATTATTGGTTTAGGCACTACCGGATCAGGGAGACATATCACTGCATTACATAGTGGTTCGCATTCAGTCATTAACGAAATCTCAGCACATGCAAAAGCTTCAGTTTATTTTGATCCTGAAGTAGATACGATTTTCGAAATTGGAGGACAAGATGCAAAATATACTTTGATCAACAATAAGGTTCCTACTGATTATGCAATGAATGAGGCCTGTTCTGCAGGAACAGGTTCTTTTATACAGGAAGCAGCATGGGAATCGCTAAAGATTGATCTTAAGGAAATTGAGCCAATTGCAATGAACGCAAGACATCCTCTTAATTTTCGCGATCAATGTGCCGCACTAATAGGATCAGATATAAAATCAGCTTCACAGGAAAATTATTCTCAGGAAGATATTGTTGCAGGCCTTGTTTATTCTATTTGCCTGAATTATACAAACAGAGTAAAAGGCCAAAGGCCGATAGGTCGTAAGATATTTATGCAGGGTGGAGTTTGCTATAACAAAGCCATTCCTGTCGCAATGGCTGCTGTTACAGGGAAGCCGGTAATCGTACCGCCCCTGCCTGGGTTAATGGGTGCTTTTGGCACAGCATTGATGGTTAAAGAAAAAATTCTCTCAGATGAAATAAAAAAACAAGTCTTCGATCTTGAAGATCTAATCAACAGGAAGTTTTCCAAATGTAAATCCTTTATTTGCAAGGATAAACACAGCGGATGCGACAGAAAATGTGAGATTAATACTTTCAATATCAATGGTAAGCACTTTGCATTTGGTGGGGCATGTAATAAATACTATGACAATTTTACTACAACGGAGAAAGACTTGAAAAAGAATGATTACATCAGTAAAAGGATGGATCTGATATTCGGAGTTGATTCAATTCCATATGAACCGCTAAAAAAACAGATTACAGTAGGATTAACCAAATCTTTTACGATTAACAGATTATATCCATTATACAGAACTTTCTTTTCGGAGTTGAGATTTGATGTTGTAATGCCTGAGCAAGTTGATAGTGAAGGTTTCGACAATCAATTTTCATCTTTTTGTTATCCGGCAGAATTGGCACATGGGTTCTTTAGAAGGCTGATTGATATGCAGCCCGATTACATTTTCATGCCTGAATTATATGAAATGCATGTTCCCGGATGTGAAAATGACGAAAAAGATTCATCTGCAACATGCGTCTTTATCAGTAAGGAAATCAATTATCTTTCTCAGGCATTTGAATATGATAAGCAGAGAATAATTCATCCTTATTTGAACTTTGCAAAAGGATATTTAAGCCAGGAAAAGGTCTTTATAAGCGTTGCACAACAATTAGGCATCAGATCAAAATTAAAAGCAATCAGGGCATACAGAAAGGCTATAAAAGCACAAACTGATGTTGAAGAGAGATTATTAGAGGTGGGAACCAGGGCGATCGACGAATTATCGATCAACTCTTACGAAACAGCAATAGTTATAGTTGGCCGGGATTATAATGCTTTTACTGATGTTGCCAATAAGGGAATTCCTCAAAAATTGGCTTCGCTTGGATATAAAGTAATTCCTTATGATATTCTTGATCTAAGAGCCGAGGATATAGCTTATTACCAGTCATGGGAAGCTGGTAAGAAAATCCTCAAAGTTGCTCAGATCATAAAAAGGAATCCGCAACTGTTTGCTGTATATATAAGTAACTTTTCGTGTGGGCCGGATTCCTTCCTTATTCCATTGTTCAGGGCCATTATGGGCGAAAAGCCTTCATTGACACTCGAACTCGATCAGCACACAGCAGATGCCGGAGTCAATACAAGGATCGATGCTTTTTTGGATGTAGTTAAGAATTACAGGAATTCCTTAAAGAAAAACGACAACCATAATTCTTCATTTAAAGTTGCAAGAATTATAAACAAGAATTCAATCGCCCTATTTATCGATTCAAAGGATCACCCCTTAAGCATCCTTCAAAATAAAGTCAAAATAGTGATACCATGTATTGGAGATATGGCTTCAGCTCTTTTCGCCGCAAGCCTGAGAAGTCTCGGATATAATGCTGTTGCTATGCCCGAAATGGATCACCAGATTTTGGAGACCGGACATAGATTTACATCTGGAAAAGAATGTCTTCCAATAGTTTTACTCACTGGTTCTCTGCTTAATTACCTGCATAATAATCGGTTAGATGGTGAACCAATAGCTTTTTTTAATATTGGTGGAACGAGTGCATGCAGGATAGCACAGTATCCTGGATTTTTAGAGAAAATTATTGAATCAGAAAAGATACCTAATGTGGCAATGTTTACTTTAATTAGTCAGGAAGGCTATCTTGGATTATCAACCAAATTTTTAAAAAGGTCAATTGAGGCTATTATACTCAATGATGTGCTTGAAGATGTTCGGTCCGGGGTTTTATCGAATGCAATTGATCCTGAAAAAGGAATGGAGGTGTTCTATGAACAATTTAAGTATATTGAAAACACTTTCTCTGATAATTATGAGAACATATTTTCTGAATTAAAACGTTTTAGCAAGTATATCTCCAAAAATATTCCATGCAGAATACCGATTACTGAAAGTAGATACATTGCGCTCACAGGTGAAATATTTATTCGTCACAATCAATTTGCCCACAAGAGATTAAATTATTATTTGGGAAAGCGAGGGTTTATTTTAAAAGATGCTTATATCTCGGAATGGATTAAATATCTTGATTATGCATGGCGAAAAGGAGTTGATAAACCTAAATTTACCTTTTTTGAATCACTGAGTCGATTAATTCGCGAGCAGTATATCTCTTATATGGAAGCAAAGATTCAGAAGATACTGACCGGAACAGGATATCTAAAACCTCATAAAACAAGATTGGTAAATGTAATCAGACACAGTTTACATGTTCTGCCTCTTGAATCAACAGGTGAACCGGCTCTTACTCTTGGAACTGCTTTATCTGAAGGATTTGAGCAGTTTTGCGGTATTATCAATATTGGTCCCTTTGGTTGTCTGCAAACTAGGATTGCTGAAGCAGTTTGCACACCTAACATGACATTAGGTCACAAGTGGGAAATAAAGAAATTCTTAAAAATTCATTATAAAATACCTCATGGATTGAATGAACAAACAGATATACCTTTTCTGACTATTGAATGTGATGGTCAAGGATTTCCTCAAATTATAGAATCAAGAATTGAGGCTTTTTTATTGCAGGCTGAAAGAGTCTCAAAGCACTTAAGCCAACAGATGTATACGTAAGATAACCGAATATCTGTTATTTATTTTATGCGACGTTCAATAGTTACCATTTTAATATCAAATTAAGGTGTTCATCAATAATTTGCTATCATTTCATTAACTTTGCTTCCACTGACAGATAAGCGCCAATTAAAAAGATTGATAGACTACTGATGATATTTCGACAATACAGGAACTGGAGAAACGCCTATTTTATTACCGTATTTATACTCACCATTATTTCCATTCTTGTAGGTACATTCATTTTTACTAAGGAAAAGAAGGTCGTTGCTGCTGAAAAGATACGGGAAATAGAATCAGTCAGCAGTCAGAAAAGCAAACAAATAACAGAATGGTACAAAGATGAAGTAAATGATGCACTGGTTATTTCACAGAACAGTGTACTCCTTTCAATGATAAAAACTGCAATCACTGATAAATCTCTCATTAATGAAGAATTCAGGTATTCCATCAGTCAGATTGCATCGCAACATGACTATGAAGAAATCATCATCACAGAAGCCAATGGAAGTATCCTTTATTCTTCCAACAATGACAGTACTGTTTCAAGAAAGCATAATTATTCCAGAAAAGAATTTCGGATTACTTATAATCCTCAAGTAACTACTTCAGGTATCTACTTTTCTTCGAACAAAAAGCTGATACTTGATTTCATAACACACCCAAAGATAGATGGCAGGGATATAAAGCTAATACTAAGAATTAATCCCGAATCGTCGCTTCTTCCATTAATGTCATACTCACCTGTCTATGAGAAAAGCTTTCGTTCTGGACTTATTGAATTCACAGGGGATAGTATAACATTAATATTCTCAAATGGGGAATCAGAAACTTTCAAAGCAGGGCATAAGTATGTTACAAGTTATTTTTTTAAGCTCGATGAGAAAATAAATAAAAATGTATTCAAAGCGCATGATGTTTCAGGAAACCTGATTATCGCGTACCTGTCTCCGGTGCTTGATACTCCATGGAATTTGTACTCTAAAGTAGATAATAAAGAATTATTTTTATCTTTTAACAGACAGGCAATTTTCATTCTATTGTTGATTATCCTCGTTTTCATCCTCATTTTTACGGTTATTTCTTCACTATATTCTCAAAGAGAGAAAGATATCTACAAATCATTATATCAGATGTTCTCTGATAGTCCGCAACCTATGTGGATATATGATCTGGAAACATTAAGATTTCTTGAAGTTAACCATGCAGCAATATTCCACTATGGTTATTCCAGAGATGAATTTCTTTCAATGACTATAAAAGAAATAAGACCCAGGGAAGATGTAGCGCATTTATTGGAAGATGTGAAGAACACTACAAATCCTTTTAATGATGCAGGAATATGGAGACATTTGAAAAAAAACGGCGAACTAATATATGTCAACATTAAATCGCATGAAGTAATATTTAATAAGCGAAATGCGCGGCATGTGCTGGCAATGGATATTACCGATATCAAAGTTGCACAGGATGCATTACAGGAGAGTGAACAGAAGTTCAGACAACTGTTTGAAGATCATTCGGCTGTTAAAATTATCATTGACCCAACTGATGGAAAGATAGTAAATGCAAATGAAGCTGCAGCAGAATTCTACGGATATACACGTGAGCAGTTGACCAGTATGTATGTCTATAATCTAAATATTCTTGATCAGGAGAAAATAAAAGATGAGTTTAAAAAAGTACTTGAACAGAAAAAAATAAACTTTGAATTCACACACCGGAAAAGTGACGGAACATTATGTGATGTAGAAGTCTTCAGCAGCAGGATTCATATTTCAGGTAAATATTACCTTCATTCTATTGTTCATGATATTTCTGAAAAGAAGAAGGCGATGGCACAGATTGAAAAGATGGTTGCTGAATTAGTTACCGCAAAAAACAAAGCTGAAGAGAGTGACCATCTTAAAACGGCATTTCTGGCAAATATGAGCCATGAAATCCGTACGCCGATGAACGGTATTCTTGGTTTTATGGAATTATTGAGACAACCTGGGCTAACAGGTGACCAGTTTGATGAATATATATCAATAGTTAAAACAAGTGGAGAAAGATTATTAAGTACTATCAATGATATAATTGATATTTCTAAAATTGAGTCTGGTCAGATCACTTTAAATGAATCGGGGTGTAACCTGAATGACATTATTACGCAACAATATGATTTCTTCAAACCTGAAGCAGAAAAGAAAGGATTAGAGATATCTATAAATTCTTTATTGCGAGAGGATGAGAAGTTTGTAAGAACTGATATTACAAAACTTGAGTCAGTTATTGTGAACCTGATCAAGAATGCAATCAAGTTCACTAAGAGTGGTTCAATTAAGTTAAGTGTATCAAGGGCAGAAGAAAAACTGTTATTCAATGTCACGGATACAGGGAAAGGTATTCCTAAAGACCGTTTGGGAATAATATTTGAAAGATTTGTACAAGCTGACATTTCAATGGCACGTGATCACGAAGGGTCTGGTTTAGGTTTGGCTATTTCAAAAGCTTATATAGATCTAATGGGTGGAGAAATCAATGTTGAATCTGAAATTGGTAAAGGATCATCATTCACGTTTAGCATCCCATATAAACCTGCTGAAATAACATCTAAAGTTCAAATCCCTGGCAAACTGGAAGAAATTTGTAAAATCCCCCAGGATCTCAATATTCTTATTGCTGAAGATGACGAAATAAGCTATATATATCTAAGCAGGATTCTTAAAAAATATAAAGTCAATCTTATAAGAGTATACAATGGCATAGAAGCATTTCAGGAGTGTGAGAAAAATGCAGAGATCTCACTTGTGTTGATGGATATAAAGATGCCGATAATGGATGGCTATGAAGCAACCCGTTCAATATTGACCGTACGGCCTGAATTACCAATTATAGCACTCACTGCTTTTGCTTTATCGGATGACAAGGAGAAAGCAATTGAATGTGGATGTGTAGATTACCTTAGCAAGCCAGTAAAAAAAGAGGTGCTACTTGAGGCCATTAGTAAATATTCCACCAAAAAAGCCACTGCATAATGCAATGGCTCTTTGTAGTTCAGAATTATTTTCTTTATTTGTTTGAGTCCCAGTT
Organism: Lentimicrobium sp.; assembly: GCA_035297395.1. Classification (GTDB taxonomy): domain Bacteria; phylum Bacteroidota; class Bacteroidia; order Bacteroidales; family Lentimicrobiaceae; genus Lentimicrobium. Next base: position 98,185 of record DATGZB010000001.1, read on the forward strand.
TTTATCTTCCTTTTTCATTGACTCATTTCCGTTATTCTTTTCAATTTCCATACCATTATCTTCGTGGCTTTCTCCCATCATATTTTTTTGTTCTTTCATCTGAGCCCACGGATTGTTATCAGAATTCCATATCTCAGTTTTTATCTTCAATGAACCATCAGGCTGTTTTTCCCATAAAGTAACATACTTGCCCTCATCTTTCATTGTTTCCTGTGTATCCTTCTTATTCATTTCCATTCTGTACTTTCCAATTTCTGTTACAACATTGCCGTTCGTTTCAACAGATACTGTTTCAAAGTTGAAGTCCTTAATTTTCCAATCTGACTTTTCCATTTCCTTCATCGAATTCCTGATGGCATCCTTACCGGTCAACATTTTTTCATAGCTTGGTAATGAAACAACATCATCAGTATAGAACTGCAGATTCTTTTCATGATCGCCGGCCTTCATAGCATCAGCCATCTCTTTGTTCATTTTCTCAATCTTTTGCTTAACATCAGTTTCTGATTGAGCAATAGAGCTGATCGAAAACACTATCAGCACTAAAACAGACATCAATGTAAGAGTTAGTTTTCTCATAATAGTTAGTGAAATTTTTGTTAGTACTGTATTTATTAGACTCTTTTTCAAAGAAGTAACAATAATTTAGCATCAATGATTTTTACTATTTTATGTTTTTGCCAAATACTCGTAATTAAATTTTGATTATAATTAATAAAACCTTATTTTTGTCTGGCATTACGTGTCAAATGTTAACGTATGTGCATACCTATGATTATCTGCCGGGAAGCTTGTAATTATAGTATTCAGTGTTATAATTATTTGTAAAAATCACAGGGATTAATTATGAAGGGGATGATTTATAAAGACGGTAAGTTTATCAGTGTATTGACTGATATTGAAACCGAAAACCTGTATGCTGAACTTCCTCGAAATAAAAAAGCTAAGGAAGCTAAAGCAAAGAAAAGGGGAAGGCCAAGAACTAAGAGTTTAAAGAAATAAATCTATTTGTTTTCAGATTTCTCACTTTTTATATCTGTTTTTTCCTGATCATAATTTCCTGTAGGAATTAACAGTATTGGTCGCCGTGATAATTTCATAACTTTTTCGGTTACACTGCCCATTACTATTTTCTCAAGCCATCTCCTGCTATGGGTACCCATTACAATAATATTTGCCTCAACAACATCTGCTGTTTCAACTATTACATCAGCAAAATCGCCTTCCTTTACCATCGTCCTCATATTCATATCACCTAAATGATTCCTTGTTTTGTCGAGGTAATTGTATGCAGCTTCTTTTAAATGCTCTTGCTGCCCGATCTCAAATGTATCGGCTGTTGTGAAACCGGCAAATCCCATGATTGGTGAATAAGCACGGGAATAATAGTAAATTTCATCTGAAATTACATGCAGCAGTGTTATCTCTGCTTCAAGTGATCTGGCAAGTTCGTACCCTGTTTCAGCTATTATTTGAGCCGTTGGATCATAATCTAATGCAATTAGAATGCTTTTCATCCCAGATTATTTATGGTGTATAATCACTTCTCTGTGAATCGGTATCAAGTGAATCATTATCATCACTTCCCAGACTATAATAATTATTTTCCTCATCTTCAGAACCGACAGATTCCATTTGGTCGTCTTCTTCCGCCCCGGGAATATCCAGATCTCCCAGTGAAAGATCCTCTGAAAACTCATTTGTATCCCGTTCAATAGGATCTTTTTGTTCATAGGGATTTTCAGGATTTACTTCCGGATCCTGGTCATATTTCCTGAAAATATCTTCACCGGGTGGACTTGATTGATATCCTGGAAGTTCCTGATCTCTGCGCTTGATTTCATCCTCGTCTTTCGTCATTATAATTATTTTAAGTTCAGTAAGCATTAAGACCCGGTTCTTACCGGATACAAAATCAACAATTAATCACTGGAAAATATTGGTTCAGCTTTTTCTTGAACTCTGCCATAGAACAACACCACCAACAACCATAAGGATGACCCCAACAATTGGGGACCAGTTTACATTCTCCTTCTTGTTAGCTGTAACCTCAACTTTTCCTATATCAAGAACTTTCTCTTTCCTGAAAAATGAAAATGAGGTATATATTGTCAGCAGGAAGCCGATTATTAAAAGAACTATGCCTGTTGTTTTCATGATATTTAATTTAATGACTAATATTTATTGCAATCAATAAAAATAACCGCATGAAGAAGCATTCGTATTACATAGTTTGAACTTATATTTACATCATATAACTAACCAAGATGAAAACACAAGCTCAAAACCTTTATTCTGAATTAAAAAATTACTGTGAAACCAATGCCAACGATGAACTGGTTAAAAAATACAGCAGGTATTTCAAAGAGGGGAAATACGATGCCTGGGGCCTGTCACAATCATTAATGGATGCGAAGAAAGAAGAATTAAAAAAGAGTAACTTCCTTACTCTCGATTTGGTATTCGAAACTGCACCCTTGCTGATGAAAAGCGGTAAATATGAAGAAACCTCTTTTGCATTGGCAATGTTGACACTTCTTTCAAATAATTTTTCCAAAGATGTTTTTAATCGTCTGCAAGAGTGGTTTAAGATCGGTATAACTAACTGGGCACACGCCGATTATCTTGGAATGTTTATGCTTCCAATGTTCTTGAAAAAGAAGCTTGTGTCAAAAGAAGATTTCATTCCATGGATCAGTTCACAATATAAGTTCCAGAGGAGGTGCGTTCCGGTGACATTTATTAAACTTCTTAAAGAAGAGCCCTTATCAGGATTGATTGAGATAACTGATCCGTTAATGAAAGATGGTGAGCGTGAAGTACATCAGGGTGTAGGCTGGTATTTACGCGAAGCATGGAAAATACACCCGGAACAAGTAGAAGATTATCTTCTAAAATACAAAGACACAGCTCCAAGACTTATCTTTCAGTATGCTACCGAGAAAATGACACCCGAAGGTAAACAACGATTCAGGAAGAGTAAAGGGTAGTAACCCGGGCAACGTATATTGTTTCGATTTCTTCCACTCACTATTTATTCAGAAGCATAGATATATTCCAGCCTATAATGTTGTCCTGCATGGTACATTGTTGGCTCCATGATTACTTCCGCTGTAAGTGGTTGTCCAGATTCAGAATAAGTCCTTTCAATGAGGCTGATTCTTTTACCATCTCCATCTGCCTCTTCCTGACGTGTATTGTTACCTGAATTGTCATATTCAAGTGCAGTGGTTTTTTTTCCTCTGGTACTTTCTTCCTCAAATATCAAAGGAAGATTACTTTCATTGTATTTTATTGTTGTTCTTGCAATAAGTCTTTCCTTGGAATCATATTTCTTTTCAATGATCATCTTACCTGATTCATCAAAAACAGAGATGTTTTTTTCAGGTAAGTCACCTCTGTACGAAATCTCAGTTATTTCAGATATTGTATTATTCTCATGGTATTCATAGTCCTTTTCAATCTCAAGATTGCCGAAGATATCAAAATGTGATTCTTTAATGATCTTACCGTCTTTGTACTCTCTTATCTCTTTTTCACCTTCTTCTCCTTCTTCGTCGACTACTTTCCGCAGAAGAAGATTCTCTCCATCATACTCGTAAGTGATAGTGTCAGTGCCACCCTCCAGGTAGAATCTGCTTTCTGATATTAACCTTCCTTCCTGATCGAAAACCCTTGTAGTTCGTTCAGTCACCTCACCATTAATCTCAAGCGTCTCATTCACAGGTCTTCCTTCAATTACTTCGGTTATAATATGCTCTTCAAGTTCCCCGTCTGAATTATAATTGAATCTTTCTATTTCATGCCCGTCTTCATTATAAAATACCTCATTCAATAATACTCCTTCATTTTTTTCAGAATCGGAACCTAAAAGATTTTGTCTGATTATGGATAATTTTTTGAAAGTCGCCATTAGTTGGAATTTTAATGTGCAAATTAAATAAATTTCCATGAAGGTAATTAAGGAATGCAGCCTAAGCTATAAAATCTTAAATTTACCTTTTTATATACGAGAAAGTCTTTCACTTAAAGAATTCGTTAAAAATGATTGTGCTGATTTATGATTCTTTATTTGGCAATACGGCAATAATCGCAAAGAAACTTGCTGAAACAGCAAGATCATTGGGCAACGAGCTTGTTGAAATGAAAGTAAACGAGGCTGACACCCAAGTAATCTTAAAAGCCGATATGCTCATCATCGGATCGCCAACACAATCCTTCAATGCCAGCAAACCTATGCTTGAGTTCCTTGAGCACCTTGATGCTAAGATTGTCAGTAATAAAAAAACGATTGTCTTTGATACCCGGATTGCCCTTGAATCTATAGACAGTAAATTTCTCAGATGGCTGGTGAATCGTGGAGGATACGCCACGGCTCCAATTTCAAAGAAATTGAAGAAAAAAGGTGCACAAATTTTAGGTACTCAAGGATTTAAGGTAACCGATCGTGAAGGTCCTTTGGCAGAAGGAGAGGTTGAAAGAGCTTCTGAATGGATTAAGTCTTTATTAGAGCTTTAAAGAAATGCCTGCCGGTTTCCAGCTAAATTTATAACCAATCTCTAATTCACTATCAAGTAAGTAATTACAACTTTTATGTCAGCCCATTGGGTAAGGCAATAACTATGTTTTTCTTCTACCTCCCGGTCGGATGAAATGGTACTGGAATGATACTGGAATAATACTGGAATTGCTTCAACTTCGACTTGACTTTGCTATAACTTCGATTTGACTTCGAAATTTGAGAGGAATATTCAATGTTGTGTCAATATTATTTCAATGTTAAGTCGAAGTTGAAGCAAATCCTATACGATTCAAGTACTAATCCTTACAGGACCAATTTAATTGAATATCATTAAGAAAATGGTAAGAGCCTGATGGATAATCCCAGTATGGCAGGAATCAGTGGTATTTATTTTACTTCATCATAAGATTTTCCATCAGGGAATGTTGCAGGAGGACCAAGTACAGGGTTGTTCAGAAATTCCTCATCTGTAAGGCTTTGAAGAAAAGCTTTGAGTTGCAGCTTTTCAATAGGGGTTAGTTGAATACCATTTGTTGCCACATGATGCATTAAAGGATCAATGTAATCTGACATCAGGATGTTATGAGAATAAAAATCAATTACTTCATCCAAAGTTTTGAATCTTCCATCATGCATATAAGGGCCTCCAGTTGAAATATTCCTTAATGTAGTTGCTTTATAACATCCAATATCAGATGAATCGCCAGTTACTATAAATCTATCGTCTAATGTGTTAAAAATTGTGTCTTTTCCGTTATTATAGAAAAGGTTTGTAGTAAAGAGCGGATTACCGCTGCTGCCATGGCAGTGAAAACAGTCTCCCCCCTCTTCAGTTGTAAATAATACAAAACCTGCAAGCTCATCTTCCGACAGTTGCAACTCACCCCGCATATACTTATCAAAGCGGGAATCTGCTGAAATAAGCGTTCTAACAAACTGTGCGATTGCTTTTGAGATTCTGTCGGCAGTAACTTTATTTGACCCGAATGCTTTATAAAATAACTCCGGATAACCAATAATAGATTGGAAGAGTGCGGCTGTTTTAGCGGTATCACCCGCTAACTCAGCCGGATGTGTGATTGTTGCCAGAACAATATCCTCCAGGTTACCTCTGCCTGAAACATTTGTTGATGAGTGCACTGAACCATTCCAGGTATAACCATTTTGATTCCATACCAGGTTAACGAGTGGCAAAGTAGCATGAATGGTTTTTATACCTTTAATTCCTATTGGGATCCCTTCCTCTGCATTTTCATTATATAAACCGGCGCGAAAATTATTATCCCTTATATGGCAATTACCGCATGTCATTAAGGAATCAGGATGGGTACGACCTGATAAACGTCCGTCATAAAATAAGAATCTGCCCAATGAGACACCTTCCACGGTTAAAGGATTATCAGACGGAATATTTAAGATTGTTGGAAAATAAGGAGGGATTTCAATGGCATAGGGTGTAGTCTTCCAGTCGGGATTTTCTATTTCCTTTTCTTTACACCCTGTAAAAAATAGCAAGGCTGCAAAAACAAGTATTTGAATTGATTTTCTCAATGTCTAAGTCTTCAGAAGGCTAAGGTACAAATCAAAATACTTCAAAAGCATATAAGTCAACCAATCTTTAATTAACTGTGCGATCGGGTTTTGTCTTTATAGTTGTACAAAGCAGTGGAATGCCTAATTTTGTGGCCTTATAAAATTTGGCCTTATGGAACTCAAAGTGGGTGATAAAGTAAGATTTCTGAATGAAAAGGGAGGGGGCATTGTAACTGCACTTTTAAGCACAACAATGGTACAAGTGGCAATTGAAGAGGGATTTGAAGTGCCTGTTATGGTTAATGACCTTGTTAAAATAGAACCAGGAGGCATGGCTGACAGATTTTTTGACAGACCCATAGATGTTCCGGCAAGAAAGAAAGAAGCTCCTGAACCAGGATTGCCAACCACTAATAAGCCAGTGACTTCAAAAACTAATCAAACCCATGATAATCTTGCCCAAGTACAGCAGATTGATCCAGTCACACCCATATTTAAAGTATCAGTTGCAGGAATAACTGAAGGTATATATCTTGTTTACGAACCTCAGGACCAAAATTGGTTGATTACAGGGAATCTGAATTTATATTTAATCAACAACACCTCTTATGATGCAATTTTCTCCTTCTTACTTGAGGAAGATGATTCTAATCATGCAGGTGTAAGCTATGATGTAATTTCTCCTTATTCAAAGATTCACCTGGAAACAATCACAAGAGAAGATATTGAAACATGGTCAGTTGGCATAGTCCAGGTTATTTTTCATGCTCCTGAAATGCGATATCTATATCGACCTTTGTTTGCCTCTTTCAGCATCAAGCCATCTCGTTTTTATAAAGAAACCAGTTATAAAGAGTTTCCTCTGACCGCATCAAAAGTAATTTTACTTGATCTTGGCGATCATGCCTCACAGAAGATGTCTTCAGATGATTCCTTCGATAAATTGGACATTGATCCTTCTGTAAGACAAAAAGTTGAAGCTGTTGCTCCTACGTCATTAATTGATAAACATAAGTCCGGGCACCTGGAGGCTGAAGTTGATCTGCACATATCAGCATTAAGGGAAGATTATTCTTCCATGCCCCAAAACGATATTCTTCAGTATCAGGTTGAGTATTTTATGAAGATGCTTGAAAGTGCTATTGCATATAATTACAGGCGAGTGGTGTTTATTCATGGTATTGGTAATGGTGTCCTTAAATCGGCAATCATTAACAAACTTAAAGATTACGAAAATATTGAACTCAGGAAAGCCAGGTTTGAGAAGTACGGTAATGGTGCAGTTGAAATCATAATTCATCAATAGATTGGCTGGATTTTTGCACTATCTTTGTAATGTTAAAGTTCTTTGAAAAACGGTAAATCAATGTGTTCTGTCGCCTATGGTGATTTTTTACCATGGGAGGAAAGTCGGGACAATACAGGGCGCCATACTTCCTAACAGGAAGGTTCCTCAACCGGGGGAAACAGCAAGTGCCACAGAAAATTACCGCCTAAGTAATGACAATCTGCCATTGCCGGTAAGGGTGAAAACGTGGGGTAAGAGCCTACGGTAAAGTCAGGTGACTGGCTATACGGGTAAACCTTATGGATTGAAAGACCAAATATACCTGAATTTCTCCGCAAGAAGATGAGGAGCTGCCCGCTCCTTTCAGGGGGGTAGGTCGTATGAGCCGGAAGGTGACTTCCGGACAAGATAAATGACAGAAGCCGGGCAATCCGGAACAGAATCCCGCTTACAGCATTGAACGGTACCGTTTTTCAAAATATTTTTACCGGTACAAAAAAGCTGTCCCTTTTTGGACAGCTTTTCTTTTTATTGCCAATATTCTGGAGTATCAGTAAATCTATTTGTAAAATTTCTCTTCATTGATTTCCCCGGAATTCTCTATTTTAGCGTAAATTTTGTAGCCTATGAAGGATTTTACATTTCTTCTGATATTGTCAATATCTATTTCTTTTAGTAATATTTTACCTGCCCAGAACCCAATTCCAAATAATGATTTTGAAAACTGGTCAGGTAACACACCTGTAGACTGGGATTCATCAAATGAATCCATTCTTGGAATTGATTTCACATGTGTAACACGTGAAACCAATGATCCCCAAAACGGTCAATACAGCGCTAAAGTACAATCAGTCAGCCATGATATCATTTTTGTTGGCACTGTGACCATGCCCGGCATACTAACTTTAGGTAATGTGATAATAGATATAGTAAATCAAACAGGAACCGTAGTTGGCGGTGTGCCTGTTGATGGTTACCCTAAATTCCTGAAAGGATACTTCAAATACCAGCCTGCGTTGGGTGACTCCTGTATAATAGGGATCGGTTTGACAAGGTGGAATGGAACAAACACAGATACAATAGCTTACTCCTATACTAAATTTGGTTCAAATATAACCAACTGGCAAGAATTTACCTTACCTGTTCAATATGAGACTTTTGTTGAACCGGATACCATGAATATCATGTTCATTTCATCAAATATTGAAACAGGAGTCGTTACAGGCGGCAGCACTCTTTGGGTTGATAACTTGTGGATAGAATTCAGTCAGGTAGCTGTTAATGACTTAGGAGTAAATAAGCGTGTATATGTTTATGAAACCGCTGATGGCAATTTTATCACCCTCAATACCCGAGAACAAATTCTCAAAGCTGATCTTTATAATATCAATGGATTTCTGTTGAAAACCATCAATGCGACTATTAATTATAATCCTAACATCAGGATTTCCGACTTGCCATCAGGAATTTATTTGTTAAGGGTATTATTCCCCGACGGTGGGAGTAAAACGGTTAAATTCCGGCGGATCTGATCTTATATTATTGTTATAATTGAGTCTTCTTAATTCCAAACCGTTTTACCTTGCAATTTTTTAACCTGTCATAATAAGGCGCTTTACATCTCGTTACAAGTGGGAGGATTTTCAATAATCCACTGTTGATAAGTTATGCTGTAAAATGGTATACTTGACAACAGATAAAGCTTACTTTAGCCTTCGGTAAACTACCATGAGCATGAAAAGAACAGTTGCCATTTCAATACTTGCATTGACAGTATTCCTTCAGACAAACACACAGGGACAACAAACTGAGAATCAAGATCCCAGATATGCTTCACATGACCTATATTTAAAAGAGCATTATGGACCTGCAAGGTTTGCTTATTCAAAATTGGTTGAGGCTAAAGATTTGCTGGTTGAATACGATGACGATAAAGATTATTATTACTCCACTTCAGCTGCGACAATGCAACATGGCGATGCTGCCTACTTACTTGAAGATTTCCTGAAAAAGCATCCTGAAAGCACAAGATCGAACCGTGTATGGGTTCAGCTTGGACATCTGTACTTCCGGAACAATAGTTATAAGAATGCTCTTGAAGCATACAGCAATGTCTCAACCAGTGATATGAACCAGGAAGAGAGGGCTGAATTTATATTCAAACGTGGGTACTCTTATTTTAAAGGTAATGACCTCGAAAGAGCCGCCCAGGCATTCTCTCAGATAAAAGATAAGCAAACAAAGTATACAGGCCCGGCAAACTACTACTATGCACATATCATGTATGCCGACGGGAAGTATGAGACTGCGCTACGAGACTTTCAGAAGTTAAAAAATGATGAGACATTCAAAAACGTTGTACCCTATTACATTATTCAGATTTATTATGTTCAGGGAAAATACGATGAAATGCTTCAAATGGCTGAACCCTATTTAAAAGGGACAAGAAACAAGCGAACCAATGAAATGCTCCGTTTGGTCGCTGATGTCCACTACCGGAAAGGCAACTACAAGGAAGCAATTAAGCTAATGGAAGATTATGCAAAAGTCAACAGCAATAAAATGACCCGTGAAGATCATTATATGCTGGCCTTTGCATATTATATGACAGGAGAATATACCAAAGCAATCCCTGAATTTCAGACAGTCGCATCCGGTAATGATACGCTTGCCCAAAATGCATTTTATCATCTGGGCGACAGTTATATCAAGACTAACCAAAAGAAGTTTGCTTCCAATGCTTTCAGTTCAGCCTGGAAAATACCCATCATGAATGACATCGCAGAAGAATCATTGTTTAACTATGCAAAACTTTCAGTAGAGCTTTCCGACAACCCTTACAATGAGGCGATTAAAGCATTACAACAATACATTAATCAATATCCTGATTCAAGAAGAAAGGATGAGGCATATACATACCTTGCCAATCTTTACCTGGTTACAAAAAATTATGAAGAAGCCCTCGCATCATTGGATCTCATTAAAAATAAGAATGCTACGCAAAAATCCATTTACCAGAAGATAACTTATTTCAGGGGACTGGAACTATTTAATGAGGAAAAATATTACGAAGCAATCGGCCTTTTCAAGAAATCGCTTGAGAACAAAGTGGATCCCTCAATCAGCAAAGGAGCATTATTATGGCAGGGAGAAGCTTATTACAGGTTAGGACAATATGAAGTTGCCAGCAATTATTATCGTGACTTCCTTCAAGCAGGCCAGGGGCATCCTGCTTATGATGCTGCAAATTACAACCTCGCATACTGCTGGTTTAAAATGAAAAATTACCCCCAGGCACAAAAATCGTTTAACTCATTTCTTAATAGCAAACCAAAAGACCAAAGACTATTAAATGATGCTAAGTTGAGGCTTGCCGACTGTTATTTTATGATGAGACAATACCGGGATGCTGCAACTTATTACGACCAGGTAGGAAATGCCCGTGCAGCAGATGCCGATTATGCTTTGTATCAGAGTTCTATCGTTAAGGGAGTTCTTTCGTCAAACGACCAAAAAATCAGTTCACTTCAGAAACTGATTACAGACTATCCAAAATCACCATTTTCAGATGATGCACGGTTTGAATTGGGAAGAACATATCTGGCACAGAAAAGAAATAACGAAGCACTCTCGGCTTTCCAAAGGGTAATTACAGATTATCCAAAAAGCAGTTTGGTAAAGGATGCGTTACTGAATACCGGCTTGATCTACTATAATACCAACCGTGACCAGCAAGCACTTGAAACCCTTAAAAAAGTAGTAAATGATTATCCTTCAACCCCTGCATCACGGGAAGCATTGGCTGTTATCAGGAATATTTATGTTGATATGAATAAGGTAGATGACTACGTTGAATATACTGAGGATATCCCTTTTGCCAATGTAACGAGGTCAGAGCAGGATTCACTTACATTCGCTGCAGTTGAAAACCGTTACATGAGCGGTGATTGTGAGAAATCCCTGCCAGGCCTTAAATCGTATGTTGAGAAATTCCCTGATGGAAGTTTTATCCTTAATGCTCATTATTATAAAGCTGATTGTGAAACACGTGCCGGTAATGTCACTGAAGCATTGAAGAGTTATGAAGCTATTCTTGAAAGGCCACGTAACAATTATTCTGAAAATGCTGCGCTCAAAGCTTCAGGAATCCTATATCAGATGAAAGATTATAATAAGGCACTTGAAATGTATCAGAAGCTTGAAGAGAGTGCTGAATCTAAGGCAAATATTAGTGAAGCGCTAATAGGGCAAATGAGATGCAATGCTGAAGTTGGCAATAGTGCTCAGGCAATTATGTATGCACAGAGGGTGCTTACTTTGGAACAAATACCCCAGAATATTCAGGCAGAAGCAAATTTGATTATTGGGAGGTCTTCAATAGCCTTGCGCCGCCCGGAAGAAGCGCGAGCTGCCTTTGCCCAGACAGTAAAACTTTCACAGGGTGAAGCAGGCGCTGAAGCACTATATAACCTGTCACAAATTGCTTTTGAGATGAAGGATTATTCTACTGCTGAAAATAATGTATTTAAATTATCTTCAGATTACCCATCTTATCAATATTGGATGGCAAAAGGATTTTTAATCCTTGCAGATATTTATGTAATTCAGGATAATAATTTCCAGGCGAAACAGACACTTCAAAGTATAATTGATAATTACGAGGGAGAAGATATTAAGCAGCAGGCAATCAATAAGCTTAAGGAAATTGAAAACAGTGAAATTCAAAAACCTTCAGGTGGAAGAGAAAACGAAGCCGATGAGAGTATCATAATCAAATAAGACCATTGAATCATGAGCACATACAATTTAATAAAACCGGTAGTTCCAGTATTCATATTCATCTTAGCGGTTATAGCTACTCCGGTAAAGGCACAAAATATTAGTGAACAGGTAACGGTTACTGCAGCATTTGAACCAACTATTCCCGATGCAAATAAAATTAACATTGAACCTCCCGATAGTGAAGCAAATATTGACCTGCCAAAAATGACCTATTCGAATGAGGCTGAGCAGATGATGGTATCGCTTAAGCCTGAAAGCATTGCACCGGTTAAGCTGGTTGGCGAACCTTTATCAAAACTCTATCGAAATTATGTTAAAGCAGGATTTGGTTCTAACACTTCTCCTTTGCTCGATATTTACGCAGGTTCTTTAAGATCAGAAAAACATGCACTTGGATTACATTTAAAACACTTTTCTTCTTCAGGAGAGATTGAGGGTTATCCGAAAACAGGAAACAGCTTAAACCTTGCAGAGATTTATGGACAGAAATTCTTTACAAACCACACGCTTAGTGCTGACCTCGGATTTCGTCGCAACGTTGTTCACCATTATGGATTCCTTCAGGAGCAGTTTTCTGATACAAATAAAGTTATCTATAATTTCTCAGATGAAGATCTGAAACAAAGGTTTGCAAGGTTTAACGGTGCGATTGGCATTGCTTCAAATTACAATAATGATGACCGGCTAAACCATTTCGCAGGTATCAGTTTTAAGCATATAGCTGACTTATTTGAAACCAGTGAAACGGGTTTTTACTTTAAAGGTGGAGCTGATAAGAAGTTTGAACTTTTTGATTTTACAGATCATCAGACTCTCGGACTTACCGCAGATGTTGATTTTATAAGATACAAAGACAGTTCCCTTATTCAAAATAACACACTCATTTCGCTGAAACCGTTTATTGGTACTGAATTTAACGAATATTCAATTAAAGCAGGGCTTAACATTAACTTCAAGTTCGACACAGTGTCAAAAGCTTACCTGTTCCCATTTGTTGAAGGAAGGTTAAAAATAATTGAAGATGCGCTTGTTGTTCATGCCGGAATAACCGGAGACATCAAAAGAATAGGGTTTGATGAACTCTCTGATATTAATCCGTTTGTGCAATCACGACTTCCCCTTATGTATATGAGGGAAAAATTCACCTTTTATGCTGGATTAAGAGCCAGGGCTGGTGAATATATTGACTTCACGGTTCATGTAAAATCAAGCGCTGTTGACAATGCCTGGTTTTTTATAAATGACTACAGCCAGATACCTTACAATAGGTTCACGCTCATCCATGACGATGGTACTTTATTAAAAGGCCGGGCCGAAGCGCAATACCATACAGCTGAAAGAATAATGGTTAAAGCTTTTGCCGAATTGGAAGCCTGGAGTCTTGACAGCCTTGAGCATGCTTACCATGTTCCTGTATTAAAATTTGGTATCGATGGTATGTACCAGATTCAAAATAAAATCATAGCAAGGGCTAATATTACATCGCACGGACAGCAGTATGCTTTGGGAATGAGCGATGAAGGACTATTTACTCAAGAAACATTAAAGGGATTTATTGATGCCAGTCTGGGGTTTGAGTACAGGTATACCAAAAGCTTGTCGTTCTGGATTAATTTCAACAACATCACCAACAGCAGGTATTATTTATGGAATAACTATCCATCCTATAAGTTCAACCTTATGGGTGGGGTGACATATTCTTTCTGATTACAAAAATTATTATTGTATATTTGCAGTGTATTGGTCCCTGAATGGGGTTAATTGGGAATGCCGTGAAAATCGGCAACAGTTCCCGCTGCTGTAAGTTCCTTAAGTGGTTTGGTATCACGTCACTGTCAAATAGTTCCTGCTGGGAATGATGGGAAGACGCCAAAACCGGAATAAGTCAGAAGACCAGCCAATCAAACAAAGGATTTTGTAGTTTACGGAGAATGAACTGCATGCCGGATTCTTTCCATTGGCTTCGCGCTTAAACAGAGATCTGACATCAATTTCATATTCCGGGTTACGATGAGCAGATTATGAAACTTTTACTCACTTCGTTATTATTCCTATTTCTGTGGAACACTGTTATGTCACAGACTGATACAGTGAATCTACAAGAAGTTGAGGTAAAAAGCATTAGGCCGGATATTACCACCCAATCAGCAAACCCGGTGCAATTAATGACCTCAAAGAGACTAGATGCTTTACCAACTGCAAGTGTGGCGGATGCCATTCGTAATTTTTCTGGTGTGGTTGTCAAAGACTACGGCGGTATAGGTGGCTTAAAAACTGTTATGATAAGAAGTATGGGGGCCAACCATACCGCTGTATTTGTGGATGGAATGCAGCAGACTGATGCTTCGACCGGTCAAACAGACTTGGGGCGAATTCCGCTTAATAGTATTGGGAGTATTGAACTTTCCGTCGGCCAGGCAGCTTTTGACCTGAAACCCGCAAGGATGTATGCTTCTGCTAGCGTAATGGACATTAATAGTATTGAATATGATTTTAAGAAAGAGAAAGATTTTCTTGGCATAACTTTAAAAAATGGTTCGTTTGGATCAATAAATCCACTTATCTCTTACGACCGAAAGTTTAATAACGCTATTACATCAGGTATCCGGTTGAATTATTACAAGTCAAACGGTCAATATCCATTTGAAAACAGGAACGGTTTGACAGTGGAAGAACTCACCAGGGCGAATTCAGATATTGAGTCCTTTGACGGTCACCTAAGATCCTCAATAACACTTAATGATAGCAGCTCAATCAGGATAAAAGCTTCGTGGTATAAATCTGTACGCGGTTTGCCGGGAGCTGTTATCTTTTACAACCCGCATTCTTCTCAAAGGTTAAAAAATACTGATCTCATCACTAGTATTCAGTTTAAAGACTCCCCTAAAAAAAGAATCAGGAAATTGCTGAGTATAGGGTTCAGCGACTCCAGGTTAATATACAGAGACCCTGAATTCCTTAACCAATCAGGAGGTTTACGAAATGAGTATAACCAACAGGAGTATTATCTGTCAGGTGCGGTTGGACACCAAATTATTAAGAAACTACAATTTAACTTATCCACCGATTTGATTTACAATAAACTCAGTTCAAATGCTTACCTGGTTAAATCTCCTTCAAGGACAAGTTCATTAACGGCTGCATCTTTTAAGTCTTCGTTCAAAAAAACAGAAATCCAGGCTAGTCTGCTCATGACTGTAGCTTATGATAAGACAGAAGAGATTAATATCAAGGGATATTTCAAATTAACGCCGGCATTCTCAGCTATTCATTCTATTACAAGGGATCATGCACTGAAAGCCAGATTTATGTTCAAGCGAACATTCCGAATGCCGTCATTCAATGATCTGTATTATACGATTTCAGGAAATAACATCCTATCACCCGAAGATGCGTCCTTATATAATGCAGGATTTTTATATAATAAAGCATTTGGTCAATCGACCTCGGTTACTTTCAGAACAGATGGTTTTATCAACTATGTTACTAATAAGATTGTCACTGTTCCAACCAGAAATCTCTTTATCTGGAGTACAAAGAATATTGGAAAGGTTGACATTGCTGGCATTGAACTCTATACAGGTGTGACTCATTCTTTCAACGATGATTGGGCAGTTGATATCAGTGGTAATTACACTTACCAGGATGCAAGCGACGTAACTAATAAGGCTGATGCAAATTATGGTAACCAAATCACTTATATACCTTATGAGACAGCGGGTATATTAGGAGTAATCTATTATAAACTGTATTCAATTGGAATCAACTATCTTTTCAATGGATACCGTTATTATACACCTGCAAACGACAATTCATCTTTACTTCCGTCCTGGAATACAATTGATCTGACCATTACAAGAAAATGGATGTTCAAGGATAATAAGTTTGATATTAAGCTTGAAGTGCTGAATTCTCTCAATGAACAATATGAGGTAGTGAAAGGATTTCCAATGACGGGCAGGGCTTTTTATCTGAGTCTGACAGCTGTACTATAACAATAAATTAAAACATAACCACACTATTAAATCATTACCAATGTACAAACTCACCAAATTTTTAGGTTTTAACTTTAAGGCTAATTCAAAAATTAATAGCCTATCATTTCCAAAACAGGCGTATATCGCAATGGCCTGTTCGCTTGTATTATTTGCTTCATGTAAGAAGGAGCCTCATGACAATGATCCGATTATTCCTGATCCCCCTAAAAGTACTGCGGTATATATTCTAAACCAGGGCTCCATTTCAGGAAATAACGCCACTGTTACGATGTACGATTTGGAAGAAAAAACAACTGTGCCCGATTACTTCAGTACCCAAAATGGACGCGAATTAGGTGATACAGGTTATGATTTGTTAATTTATGGCAGCAAGGCTTATATCATAACAAATATCTCAAGCCAATTGGAAGTTGTTGACGCAGTGACATTTGAGAGCATAAAACAAGTACCGCTCTTTAATGGTACAATTCCATCTCAGCCCTCTGCACTAGCAGCAACAGATGGTAAAATATTCATTTCTGCATACAACGACAGCGTGTATGTAATGGATACCACTAATCTTGAACTTATCAAATCGATTGGAGTTGGACTTGATCCGGATGCTCTGTTGATAGCAAATGATAAATTATGGGTTTCAAATTCAGGAGGCTTAAGTTTCCCTAACTACGACAGTACAATTTCTATTATTGATCCTGTCAGTTTAACTGAAACCGGAAAATTAACAGTTGGGACAAATCCTTTTAGCCTTCAGGCAGATAATTATGGAGACATCTATGTAATTACGAGGGGCAATTATAACGACATAAAAATGAGGCTCAAGGTAATAAATGCAAGCACCCAAATGATAAAGCGCACTTTTGATGAATTTGAGGCATTCAACTTTACCATTAAAGGTGATACCGCTTATGTTTATCATTATGATTTTAATCAGTCAACTTCAAGTATCATGCTGATTAATGTAAAGACAGAAGAAATCCTGACTACAAATTTTATTACTGATAATACAGTGATTAAAACTGTGTATGGTATTGCAGTTGATCCTACATCAAATGATGTCTATATCTGTGATGCAAACAATTTTGAGGGACCGGGCAAGGTCTTTTGTTTCACCCCTGACGGAAAATTGAAATTTACTGTTGATGCTGGAATAAATCCGGTAGCAGTAAGGTTTCTTGTACAATAAGTGATCAGATTAAATTTTCTTTAAAAACAAATACAAGAATAAAGGCATGCTTTCGCATGCCTTTATTCTTGACTGACATTTTTTAAAAATTGTGTTTACTTTACAATAGTCATTTCGTTGACCAGATGACCTGCACCGGCGAATTTATCGATCACAAACAAGCAATACCTGATATCTAATGATATATTCCTGCATTGGTCAGGATCGTACATTAGGTCGCTCATTGTACCTTCCCAGTTCCTGTCAAAATTAACACCAATAAGTTGGCCGTCCGCATTTAAAACCGGACTACCAGAATTACCTCCTGTGGTATGATTGCTGGCGATAAAGGCAACCCTCATTGTTCCATCATCAGCGGCATATTGACCATAATCCTTAGTTTCATATAACTGCTTGAGTTTCGGCTCAACGATATAATCATAAATAGCAGGATCTTCTTTTTCCATAATACCTTCGAGGGTTGTATAATAATTATACTGAACACCATCTCTTGGCTCATAATCATCTATTTTTCCATAGGTGACCCTGAGTGTTGAATTGGCATCAGGATAGAATCTTCTTTCAGGCATGAATTCCATTAGAGCGGTCATATAGATTCTTTGCAAACTATCCAGTCGATTATTTAAGGCAGTTGTAACAGGTTGAATTTTATCACTATAGAAGAGTACAATTGCTTTAGAAAGTTGATATAATGGATCTTTCTCAATTATCTTGTATTTTTTGGCTGAATATCCATCCAAAAGTTTCCTGACCTTCACTGAGTCAGTAAGCATGCTCTTGTAATATATGCTTTCAGCCCATTCTTCCGTATTGTTATATTTATTCTTTTCCGCAAGCAGAGTCCCGGGAATAAATTCCTCAGGTTGATTAGACAACCAGTCTGTGATCATATCCACAAATACATCCTGATCAAGTGGCTGGTAATAATTCTTGAAGAAAGGAGATACTCCAGCTTTAAGTTGGTCAACCAATTTGCTGATTTCCGCAGCATCAGGCGATTTTGCCTTACTTAAGTCAATGAGCTTTACAAACCGGTTGGCATAAGCAAGTGCCTCCACGCCCATACCTCCTTCAAAAAGATAGGTCTCAGAAGTATTGTACGGCAGTAATTGTGCGTAAGTTGTCTGAAAAGCCTTTAATAAAGCTCCGTATTTATTATTTCTCTCAGTGTTAGACTGTGCCCACTGAGTAAACGCCTTCTCGAGCTCCTGCTTTTTTTCAATTCCATCCAATTTCCTGATGCCTTTGGTCTCCCCTATCATCTTTTTCCAATAATTAGCTACACCTGCGTGTTTGGCTGAATACTGGATCCTTATGAGATCACTCTGATTCATATAGTTATCATAGATGGCAAGTCGTTTTTCCCTAAGCCTGACTGCAACGGGATTCTCATGTTCAGTGACCATCTCGATGGCAAATGAAGGAAGATACTCTTGAGTCCTGCCAGGGTAGCCAAATACAAAAGTAAAATCGCCTTCTGTCACACCTTTGAGTGATACCGGAAGATGGTATTTTGGCTTATAAGGAACATTGTCGGGTGAGTATTCTGCAGGCTCATTATTCTTATTAACATAGATCCTGAATAACGAGAAATCACCCGTGTGTCTTGGCCAAACCCAGTTATCAGTATCACCGCCAAACTTTCCAATGTTTGATGGGGGCGCACCAACAAGTCGAATATCATTAAAAGTTTCAGTAATAAACAAGTAATACTGGTTTCCGTAATAGAAAGGCCTTACTTTTGCTCCATAAGCTGTTCCTTTAACAGCTTCTTGTTCTATTTCTTTAATGTTATCTGCAATTAAATCAGCTCTTTCCTTTTCTGTTATACCATCCTTAACTCCTTCCAAAGCTCTATTGGTTACATCCTCCATCCTTACCAGCAAAGTGACAGATAATCCCGGGTTCGGTAACTCCTGTGATTTGTCCATAGCCCAAAAACCATCAGTAAGGAAGTCATGTTCCAAAGTGCTATGCTTTTGGATCTGCCCATATCCGCAATGATGATTTGTAAGTATTAAGCCCTGGTCTGATATAATTTCAGCGGTGCAACCTCTCCCAAATAGCAAAATTGCATCTTTAAGGCTTGATTTGTTGACACTATAAATATCCTCGGCTGAAATACGCATTCCCATACTCACCATTTCAGGTTCATTAAGTTGTTCAAGCAATAATGGCAACCACATGCCCTCTCCTGCAAATGATAATTGAGTTGCCAGAATTAATCCGGCAATCAACAGTTTAAATCTCCTGACCATAATAAGTTTTTTAAGAATGTGCAGCAATTACCTCAATTTCAATTAGAGCACCTAATGGTAATTTCACAACTCCATAAGCAGCACGGGCTGGGTGTTTTTCTGTAAAATACCTTCCATAAACTTCATTCATAGCTCCAAAATTAACCATATCACTCAGAAGGCATGTACATTTAACAACATCTCCATAGCTATAACCGGCAGCTTCAAGTATAGCTCCAATGTTTTTCATCACACGTTCGGTCTGCTCCTTTATACCCCCTTCAACTACTGTACCGGTAGCCGGATCAATTGGAACCTGCCCTGAGATAAAAAGTAATCCATTGCATTCTATTGCCTGACTGTACGGTCCTATTGCTTTGGGAGCCTGTTCTGTGAAAATCACCTTTTTCATATTGGGTTAAAATTTAATGTAATATATAATGGTTCAAATTTAACAATTTAATGTCTGACAGAGGTGCGAAAAGCAAACCAAATAAGGGATTTAGTGTTATCAATCTAAGAATTAATAACTTAAAGATCAAAGGAGGAGATGGTATGATAGAAGAAGTTAAATCTATTGTTAGGGAATATTCGGACGATGCTATTATAAACAATCCTGCTATTCCTAATGATAAAAATGAAAAAGCAATTGAGACAACGGCAAATTCCCTTATTGAGCATATAAAGGATGAAGCACGAACAGGAAACACACATGCTTTACTTGATATTCTCAAAAAAAATGATGATCCTGCCCTTAATCCGTCAGTAAACAGGGTTTCAACTGGAGTTGCAGGTGACCTCGTTAAAAAACTGGGAGTTGATAATTCAACCGCAATGGGTGTTGTGAATAAAATCATTCCGCCTATTATCGATAAAATCAGAACTAAAGCAAATGATCCGGGAGAGAAGGAGATAAATCTAAATAACTTCCTTGGGTCATTTAACCGGGGTGGAAATTTAATGGATTCTGTTAAAAATATTTTTGGGAGAAAATAAGAGGTTATCTTTAAACCAAAATTCATTAAGAGGCTGGCAGATTATTTGCCAGCCTCTTTTGTAATAATTCAATCTTAATTATTAATCAATCCCTACTTGTCTTAGGAAGGCAAAAGATGAATTCAGCTCCCTTATTTTCTTCACCATATGCCCAAATCTTTCCCCCATGTTTCAAGATAATACGTTGTACAATGGATAAGCCTGCACCTGTGCCCTGGAAATCCTGCTGTGTATGAAGTCGCTGGAAAGCAGTAAACAGCTTATCAGCATAAGCCATATTGAAACCGGCACCATTATCTTTAATCTTATAGCAGTTTTTATTTCCTTCAGGATAACCACTTATTTCTATAACCGGCTTTTCTCTTCTCGAACTGAATTTAACAGCATTAGAAATGAGATTGATCCACACCTGTTTTAAAAGAGTATTATCACCAATTGTATTGGGTAGTTCATTAATTATGAAATCAACCTTTTTAATGGATTCTTTTTCACCAATGTCAGAAATTGCATTTTTTACCAGCTGGTTCATATTAATTTCTGTTTTCCTGATATCAGCAGTACTTGCCCTTGAGAATGCAAGAAGATCTTCAATTAAAGTACCCATTTTAGAAGAATTCGCTCTTATTCTGCTTGTCAGCCTTGAGCCTTCCTCATCCAGCATATCCGCATACTTTTCCTGCAATATCTGAGTTAATCCATTAATCCCGCGAAGTGGGGTTCTTAAGTCGTGTGAGACTGAATAAGCAAATGCTTCAAGATCTTTATTGACAGCAGTAAGCTGGGCAGTCCTTTCCTCAATTTTATCCTCTAACCTTGCATTAAGTGTCCTGATCTTTTGTTCTGTCCTCTTTCTTTCTGAGATATCACGAATAATTATGCTAGTCTTTTCGTTGTTTTCTGCATCAAGGAAGATGGCTGATGAAATCTCTGCTTCAATTAAAGTGCCGTCTTTCCTTTTAAAACGTAATTCACCGACAGCAATACCAGTTTCAGCACGTCTCTTAAGGAATGGCTCAAGATTTTTGTCGTTTGGATCAACAATATCCTGCCGTGTCAATCTCTTCAGTTCTTCTTCTGTATAACCAAGCAGATGGCATGTTGCCTGATTAACGTCAAAAATCTTACCATCAGGGCTTGACAAGATCATTGCATCCAAACTATTGGCAAAGAAAGCCTTGTATTTTTGCTCACTTTCAATTAATGCTCTTTCTGATAGCTTTCTTTCAGTGATATCCTGGAAAGAGCCGCGAACTTTAACTACTTTACCATCTTTTACTACAGGCTGGCCAAAGCTTTCGACCCAGCGATGACTACCATCTTTTAACACTAGTTCCAATTCAAGGTCGTATGGTACCTGATTCTTAATTACATTATCAATTGCTTTTACTATTGTTCTTTTTGATTCTTCAGTATAAAAACTAACGCCTAGCTCCATACTCGTTTCTTCAGATGGATCCATTCCATGTATTTTAGCAACTTGATCTGTCCAGGTGCCCTGTCCTGTCTTAGGATCAAATTCCCATCCGCCGATTTTCGCTATCCTGCCCATTTCCTTAAGCAGGTACTCCTGATAACTGATCTCTTCGGCAACTTTTCTCCTGTTTGTAATATCCCTGATGAAGACCAAACCAGCTCTTTTGCCTTCATATTCAATTGGTTGCCCTGATGTTTCAACCCATATTTCTGATCCATCCAGTGCTATAAAGCGTATTTCCGATAAATCTTTTACGGCTTCCCTATAAGTGTTTATCCGCATCATTCTTTCCTTAGCTATCTTTTTTGATTCAGGATGAATGAAGTCGATAACATTTTTATTCAGCAACTCTGCTTCACTTTTAGCTTTAAAAAGTTCAATGGTATTATTGTTTACATAAGCAAATTTGCCATCTATCTGAATGAAAATTGGATCGGGTGCAGCCTGGACAATGATCCTGAATCGTTCTTCACTGCTGCGTAATTTGTATTCAATCCTTCTTTGCTCAGTAACATCTGTAGCCATTACATGTCTGGCCTCACGGCCATTGAAAGTAAATGGATGAGATACAATATTTACCAGAATAATCTCACCATTCTTTTTTTTATGTAACCAGTCGCCCGCGAAATTAGCACTCTCCTTATTGTTGCTGACATCCTGAATAAGAGCATCAATTTCTCCATCAGGTCGAATGTCACGTGCATTCATTGAGAGCCATTCTTCCCTTGTATATCCATAATGTTTTAAAGCAGCGTCATTGACTTCAAGAAAATCTAAAGTATGTAAATCGAAAATCCACATCGGAGTTGGATTATAGAAGAACATATACTTGTAGTTGCTTTCTTGGGAGGTGTTATCGTTGCGGATTATTGCTTTTGAAGAGGACATTAAATTTCGATTCATTACTAGTTGAGGCTAACACCTCAGGTTTATATTAGTTAAAAACTTTTAGCACCTATATAACTCTGAATTATAGTATTTATTACCGGACATTGACGATTCTAAATTAATCATTTTTTGATTAATACACTATGAATCAATGTTATATAATTACCAAAAACTATACCATTAATCATTATGAAGATGTTGCCTGCTCATTTAATTCTCTGTTTCGGAGAAAATTTAACTACCTTGCATTTAATTCTAAACACCAAATCATCGTTCCCCTCGTTCCAATCTTAATTTTTCTAACAAAGGCTCAATTTTAAATGTTTAATGACTTCTGAAAAAATTTATCAACATGCCTAACCGGTTAATAAACGAAACAAGTCCTTACCTCCTTCAACATGCTCATAATCCGGTCGATTGGTACCCATATGGAGATGAAGCTTTTAAAGAAGCGCAAAAAAGGAATTGTCCATTGATCATAAGCATTGGGTACTCGGCATGCCACTGGTGTCATGTAATGGAACATGAAAGTTTTAGTAATCCTGAAATAGCTGAGAAAATGAACCGGCTATTTGTGTGCGTTAAAGTTGACAGGGAAGAAAGACCCGATATTGATCAGATTTACATTAATGCTGTACAGTTACTTCACGGGCAAGCCGGTTGGCCATTAAATTGTTTTGCACTGCCGGATGGGAGGCCTTTTTGGGGTGGCACTTATTTTCGTCCGCAGCAGTGGGTTGAAATTCTGCAGCATTTGTCAGATTTATATACTACTGATCATGCTGGACTATTAGAACAAGCAGAGCGTATACATCAGGGAATCAAACAAATGGGCACTATTAATGTACCAACTGAAGCAATAAACGCCCTTCAACTCTCAATGATAAATGAAGCATATGAACAACTTTCAATGAGATTTGATAAAATACATGGCGGCACTATAGGTACACCAAAATTTCCAATGCCTTCAATGCTGGAATTCGTTTTGCTATTCTATTATATTTCCAGAGAAGACCAAACCTTAGAGCATTATCTTTTCACTCTCAAAAAGATGGCAATGGGTGGAATATTTGATCAGCTCGCCGGTGGTTTTGCCAGATACAGCACTGATAATGAATGGAAAGTACCGCATTTTGAAAAGATGCTATACGACAATGCCCAACTTGCTGTACTATATGCTGATGCATTTCAAATGAATCGTAATCAGGATTACTATAATATCCTTACCAAGATTCTTCAGTTTATAAAAACAGAGCTTACTTCTCCTGAAGGTGCTTTCTATGCAGCATTAGATGCTGATAGCGAGGGAATTGAAGGCAAATATTATGTCTGGGAAAAGAAAGAAATACTTAACCTTCTTCCAGAGTATGGTGAACTACTTTCACGATACTGGGGTATTGAGAAGGAAGGGGCTTGGGAAAAGAACCTGAACATTCTTGTCAGGCCGGTTGAAGATGATCGTTTTGCAAAAAATGAACATCTGAGTACTGAAGAGTTAAAGCAATTGGTTAACATGGCTTCGAAGGTGATGCTTGCTTATCGTAATCAAAGAGTCCGACCCCATTTGGACGATAAGATCATAGCATCGTGGAATGCAATGATGGTGAAGGCATACGCCCATGCAGCAATAATATCCGGAAATAATGAATGGCGTAAGACATCTATCAGGGCTGCCAATTTCATGGTTAACAATTTTATTGATACTGACGGTTACATGAAAAGATCATGGAAAGCTGGTATCTCTAAAATTAATGGGTTCCTGGGCGATTATGCTTTTACAATTGAGGCTTTTATTGAACTTTATCAACTCACATTTGAGGAATATTGGCTCACCAAAGCCAAGTTATTGACGGAAGTTGTTTTGAAGGAATTCTCTCATAAGGACTCGCCAATATTCTGGTACCTTCCTGAAAAAAATGAAGATAAGCGAATAAGCAGTATCTCAAGAATTCTTGAAACAAGCGATGGCGTAGAACCTTCTGGAAATTCTATAATGGCAAAAGTGCTTCTTTATTTAGGAAATTATTTTGAAGATGAAGTCTATATAGCAAGATCAGCCAGTATGTGCGCCAGCATGCAAAAGAATATGGTTACTTATCCTTCATATTATTCCGAATGGGCAATTGTGACAGCAATGCATGCAAAAGGACTCAATTTAATAGCCATTACCGGTCCTGAAGCATACCGGTTTGCCGGGCAATTACAAAATCAGTACAGACCACTTACAATAATTGCTGCGTCAGTAAGCGAAAGCAGTTTACCTGTTTTACGAAATAAATATAAAGGCCATAAAACACTGCTATACAGCTGCATGAACCATATTTGCCAGGCTCCTGTTGATAAACTTGACGATCTGTTATTTCAAATATAACAGAGTGTTCCCAATAAAAAGTACCGGGAAAATATCGTTAATGCACTATCTTTGCAATGAAAAGCGTTATTGCAACAGCCGGTTTGGCAGCTTATTGCTATTTGATTTGAAATGATCAATCCATCTGTATTCCTTTTACGAACTGTTGCTATAGCAATTATAGTACTTGCAATTTATTTACCTGCTGTAAGCCAGGATGAAACCCCAAAAGTTGAAAGCACACCCTCACCTGATACTGCTTCTATTTTTTTTACAAACATTAATGACCGCTGGCCAGGAGAACAGATCATTCATTTTTATGATACCATCCTTGATGGATTCCAATATTACCTGCCCACTAAAAACACAGCTTCATTGTATGCTGTAAACGGTAATAACGGACTTGCATATAAGTCCCTAATATTTTCATTTCCTGAATATTCCGGGTTCAGGTATACTCCGTTCGATTACACGCTATATAAATGGACTAACCAAAATATCAATTACTATCACACCACTGGTCCTTACACCCGGTTATTTTATTTAATGGGACCTGGTAAAGAGCAGATCTTCAATGTCACTCATTCACAAAATATCCTGGGTGGCTTAACAATCGGCCTTGATATGAAATTGATCAACTCCCTTGGAAGTTACCAGCGTCAAAAATCAGATGATATATCGTTTGCAGGCACTCTCCAATTTGTCAGCAAAAACGAAAGATATGTTGCCCTTGGCAATTACCATAACAGTCGTTTTAGCTGGAGGGAAAATGGTGGTATCAAAGATGAATCAGCTTTCCGTAATAATGAGGAAACCGATCGGAATAGAATACCTGTATACCTCAACAACGCTGATAATACATTAAAAGAAAGCGGAGTGCAGATCCGTCAATTATATTATTTTGGGAATAAATCGAGAAGTAATAAAGTTGCTGACAGTCTGGTAAGTGATACTATCGGTCCAAAAAAGCTTCACCGTTATTATGATCCTACAAGAAGTAATTTTTTCAGGTACACATTCACATACTCCAGAAGCCAGGATAAATATACTGATGAAAGTCCAAAATCTAGTTTTTACAATGAAATATTGCTCGATTCAACAAAGACCTTTGATTCAATTTATTATCACCAAGTATCGAACGACGTCTCACTTGAAGCGGGTGTTGGGCGGGCTAAAGGATCATCAAAGGCAATCCTGCTTAGAATAGGCATTGAACATAACGCTGTATTACACAAGAAGGATTCGGCTTTCAGGAAAACATTTACATACCTTACGCCTTATGCGTATCTGGCAGCAAATGCATTTGGGATTACAAAAGTTGAAGGGAAAATATGGACTACAGAAGGTGCCCCTTTTAATGGTGATAAGGGTATTGAAGGCAGCATCAGCTTTCCGGCATATGATAATTCAGAGCGGTGGGGTAACCTGAGAGTGAGTGCCTCTCTTAATATTGAGCAACCATTTTACTTTTACCAGCATTTTCATTCCAATCACTTCGAGTGGGAGAATTCATTCGGACAACAAACCGCTCTGACCTTGAAATCCTGGTATGATCACAGGTATTTTAAAGCAGGTTTCAACGCTTACAATATCAGCGATTACATTTATCTCGGCAATTCTGCACATCCTGTTGAAAATAGTGGTTCAGTCTCGGTTACCCAAATATGGGCATACACTGACATCAAATGGATATATTTTAGGTCGCAAATCTATGGGGTCTTGCAAAGTAGTTCTAACCAGAATGTTATTAGTCTTCCTTCCTTTGCTGGTCGAATGTCATTATACTTTGCAAAACCATTATTTAAGAGAGCATTGGATTTTCAGGCAGGATTTTCAGCTATGTATAATACAGCTTATTATGCTGATGCTTATATGCCTGCCCTGAGGGCCTATTATTCTCAGCATTCATTCAAAACAGGCAATTATCCCTACATAGATGCTTTTATTAACATCAGGGTAAAACGAGCAAAGATGTTCCTGTTGGTGGAACACTTTAACAGTGGATTAATGAACTATGATTATTTTATGATACCCAATTATCCTATGCCTGACCGTGCTATTAAATTCGGAATAGCCTGGGCATTTTACGATTGATGGTTAAATGCAGAGACGTAAAAATTTACGTCTCTGCCAATAAACTTACCACCAATTACAAAATTGATTTACCGCAAGTTTTTATTTAAAAGCATATCTTATTGATAATGCGAGTCCATCGCCCCACCATCTGCTATATCTTCCAAAATTGAAAGCAGGTTTCCAGTCAAGTCCAAGGTTTATTGGCACTTCTGCAAACGTATACTCAAGTCCTGCCAATAAGTCAACGCCAACAACAGTCACATTATCATCAAAGGGATCATTATCATGCCAATCAAGGTTATCCCCATCAAATGCGCCAACATGGCCTCCAATACCCAGTTCATAATCTAATCCCGGTGCTCCGGCAATTCCCTTTTGCCATTCATACAATCCGGTAATTACAAATCCGTCCCATCTGAAAGAGGCAATCCCTTCAAGAGCATTGTTTTCAGAGAGAAAATGTTTCACTGTTATTCCGTTAAAATATCCCAAACGGACACCAAGCCCGGTTTTATAGTTCTGGGCTAAAGTAATGGTAGAAGTGAATAAAGTGAGCGTGAACAAAAGGAAAAAAGATTTCTTTATCATGGTATATAAATAATTTGGTTAATTATATAGCTCATAACAATTGCAATGCCAAAACTATTGTTTTACACGTCAATTTTGGCATACTTTGCATTTGCTTCAATGAAATCACGTCTTGGTGGTACCTCATCACCCATAAGCATCGAGAAAATTCGGTCAGCTTCGGTGCCATTGTCAATATTTACCTGCCTCAAAGTGCGGAATTCAGGATTCATTGTGGTCATCCATAATTGCTCTGAGTTCATTTCACCAAGACCTTTGTACCGTTGCACGTGGACACTGCTTTCCTTCCCGTTTGACATTTCCTCAACAAGGCGAATTCTTTCATCTTCTGTCCAGCAGTACCGTTCTGTGTTTCCTTTTTTCACAAGATACAGTGGAGGAGTAGCAATATAAACATATCCGTTTTCAATTAGTTCCTTCATATACCTGAAGAAAAAGGTAAGGATTAAAGTGGCAATGTGACTGCCATCCACGTCGGCATCGGTCATTATGACAACTTTATGATAACGGAGTTTTGAGAGATTAAGCGCCTTGCTGTCTTCATCTGTGCCGATCGTAACACCTAAAGCAGTGAAGATATTCTTTATTTCTTCGCTGTCGAATATCTTATGTTGCATGGCTTTTTCAACATTAAGGATTTTTCCCCTTAACGGAAGTATAGCCTGGAAACGACGGTCTCGTCCCTGTTTTGCAGTTCCACCTGCTGAATCACCCTCCACCAGGTAAAGCTCACAAGCAGCAGGATCACTTTCGCTGCAATCGGCCAATTTACCAGGTAATCCGGATCCGGATAAAATATTTTTGCGTTGCACCAACTCTCGGGCTTTCCTGGCCGCATGACGTGCTGTAGCTGCCAATATAACCTTATTTACAATGGTTCGTGCTTCTTTAGGATGCTCTTCCAGATAATAGCTAAGAAGTTCAGAGACCAGTTGGTCAACTGCACCCATAACTTCATTGTTTCCCAGTTTAGTTTTTGTTTGCCCTTCAAACTGTGGCTCCTGAACCTTTACAGAAATAATTGCAGTCAATCCTTCGCGGAAGTCGTCCCCGTTGATATCAAACTTGAGTTTAGCAAGCATCCCGGATTTATCAGCATAAGCTTTCAAGGTACGGGTCAATGCTCGGCGGAATCCTGCAAGATGAGTCCCACCCTCATGAGTGTTTATGTTATTTACGTATGAATGTATATTTTCGCTAAAAGAAGTATTATACTGCATGGATATCTCAACGGGAATGTCATTCCTCTCTCCTTCAATGTAAATTGGATCAGGCATCAGCTTTTCGCGCATGCCATCGAGATATTCAATAAAATCCAGTAGTCCTCTTTCAGAATAAAAAGTATGAACAGTTTCAACACTTTCATCGTCTGTGGACCGTTCATCCGTAAGCGATAATCGTATTCCCTTATTAAGGAAAGCAAGCTCCCTGATTCGGGATTTCAAAATTTCAGCATCATAAATCAGTGTTGTAAAGATGGACTCATCCGGTTTAAAATGCACTACTGTCCCGGTTTTATCAGTTTCACCGGCAACCCTGACTGGGTATAAAGGCTTGCCTATCTGGTATTCTTGTTCAAAAATCTTACCTTCACGATAAACAGTAACTTTGAGATCACTGGAAAGTGCATTTACACACGAAACTCCAACGCCATGCAAACCACCGGAAACTTTATATGAACCTTTATCAAATTTTCCACCGGCATGTAATACAGTCATTACTACTTCAAGCGCAGATTTCTTTTCTTTTTCATGATAATCAGTGGGAATACCACGACCATTATCGGTGACTGTTATTGAATTATCTTTATGGATTGTGACTTGAATATTATCACAATAACCAGCAAGAGCTTCATCAATCGAGTTATCAACTACCTCATAAACAAGGTGATGCAATCCCCGTTCGCTAATATCGCCGATATACATGGCAGGGCGTTTGCGGACTGCTTCAAGTCCTTCAAGTACCTGTATGTTTTCAGCTGTATAATTACCGTTCCCGTTCGTGGTTGATTGATTCAAATTCCTAACTTCAGCGTCATTATTTAATTCGCTCATAATCAATAATATAGTAAGATTTAGTAGATAAGCAAAGTTACAAAATTTTAGCTTACGATTTACAAATGGAAGGTATTAAATCAAGACTTAGTATCACAATAATATATAAAATTATAAACAATAGCCCAAGCGAAAATCCCTAATTATATATTCCAATGTCCAGACGTTATTTAGGCGTAATCTAAACGTTATTTAAACGTTCTATATAAACGCTTGGATAACGCTTAAATAACGCTTAGATAACGCTTAGATAATAATTATATATCCCCCTGTTAAAAATAAAAAAGAGAGACAGGGCAATGCCCTGTCTCTTTAACACAGTTGTTTCAGAAGTTAATTATTTTCTTGCTTCGATCATAATCTCAAGCATTTTAATAGCCGCATCGGGAATAATAGTACCCGGCCCAAAGATTGCCATTGCACCAGCTTTATAAAGAAAATCATAATCCTGTGGTGGAATAACGCCTCCAACAATCACCATGATATCGTCCCTGCCTAATTTTTTAAGTTCTTCAATAACTTGGGGTACAAGGGTTTTATGTCCAGCGGCAAGACTTGATACACCTAACACGTGCACATCATTTTCGACAGCTTGTCGTGCAGCTTCTGCTGGTGTTTGGAAAAGTGGTCCGATGTCAACATCAAATCCAATATCCGCATAGCCGGTCGCCACAACTTTTGCTCCGCGGTCATGGCCATCCTGTCCCATTTTCGCGATCATGATCCTTGGGCGGCGTCCCTCCATTTCAGCAAATTTATCAGCCAGTTCGGTTGCTTTTTTAAAACTGCTGTCATCCTGAGATTCTGATGAATATACACCTGAAATTGATCTTATCACAGCTTTATACCTCCCATATACTTTTTCGAGTGCTAAAGATATTTCGCCAAGAGAAGCTCTCTTCCTGGCAGCATCAATTGATAATTCAAGAAGATTACCTTCACCGGTTTCAGCAGCTTTGGTCAATGCATTTAGAGCCTGCTCAACTTCCTGGCTGTTACGGCTTTTACGAAGCTCAGCCAATCGTTTAAGTTGGGCTTCCCTTACAGCAGTATTATCGACTTCAAGTGTCTCAATCGGATCTTCTTTTGCAAGCCTGTATTTATTGACACCAACAATGGTATCGCGCCCTGAATCAATGCGTGCCTGTTTACGGGCAGCAGCCTCTTCAATTCTCATTTTTGGGATTCCTGTTTCAATGGCTTTTGCCATTCCCCCTAGTGATTCAACTTCCTGTATCAGGTCCCAGGCTTTATGTGCAAGTTCATGGGTAAGCGATTCAACATAATAAGAACCCGCCCATGGATCAACCACTTTAGTGATATTTGTTTCTTCCTGCAGGTAAATTTGCGTGTTACGGGCAATACGGGCTGAAAAGTCGGTAGGAAGGGCAATTGCCTCATCCAGTGCATTCGTGTGCAAACTCTGAGTGTGACCAAGTGCCGCGGCCAAAGCCTCAACTGCAGTACGGGTAACATTGTTAAAAGGATCTTGCTCTGTTAGGCTCCATCCTGATGTCTGACAGTGGGTTCTTAAAGCCATCGATTTCTCGTCCTTCGGATTGAACTGCTTTACAATCTTAGCCCACAATAATCTGGCAGCCCTCATCTTGGCAATCTCCATAAAATGGTTCATTCCTATACCCCAGAAGAATGATAAACGGGGCGCAAATGCATCAACCGGAATACCGGCATGGATACCGGTACGGATATATTCTAATCCATCGGCAAGCGTATAGGCCAATTCAATATCAGCGGTAGCTCCAGCTTCCTGCATATGGTAACCACTGATAGAGATTGAATTAAATTTCTTCATGTTTTTTGAAGTGAACTCAAATATGTCGGCAATAATACGCATACTGGGAGCCGGAGGGTATATATAGGTGTTTCGCACCATGAACTCCTTGAGAATGTCGTTTTGTATCGTTCCACTCAGTTTGTCCATCGATACCCCTTGCTCTTCTGCAGCAACTATATAAAATGCAAGTACAGGAAGTACAGCCCCATTCATAGTCATTGAAACCGACATTCTATCCAATGGAATCTGGTCGAAGAGAATCTTCATGTCGAGGATAGAGTCAATAGCAACGCCGGCTTTTCCAACATCACCAACAACCCTATCATGGTCAGAGTCATATCCCCTGTGGGTAGCAAGGTCGAAGGCCACTGAGAGTCCCATTTGACCGGCAGCGAGGTTTCTCCTGTAGAAGGCGTTTGACTCCTCAGCAGTTGAGAAACCGGCATACTGACGGATCGTCCATGGTTTCATCACGTACATTGTGCTGTAAGGACCTCTGAGGAAAGGCACAATTCCTGCTGCATAACCAAGATGTTCCATTTTTTTTAGGTCATCAGCGGTATATACCGGTTTAACCGGTATTTGCTCGGTGGTCATCCACTCATTACCCCCATCGACTGGCTTGGAAGCTTCCACATTTGACCTTATATCAACATTCTTAAAATCAATCCGCATAATTTCGTATTTAAAAGCTCTTATTCAATTCAATTTCTTACGCCCTTTTCAACCTCTTGACAGACCCCATTCCTTGAGGAGATGGGTTTGGGTGAGGTGTTAAAGCATTATCTCAAGTTTCTTTTGAAAATTATATAATGTCTCAAAGGCATTGCTTCGTACATGTATGAATTCGTCAACCCCAGCAGATTTCAGGTCATTAAGGATTTCTTTGGGATAACCCGCAACCACAACTATTTTATCGGGGTCAGCTAACTTAACGGTACGAGTTATATCGGCGGCAAGATCAGCATACTCTTCATCGGAACTGCAGATTACAATTATCTCAGCATTTGATTTTGCAGCTGCCTTAACTCCCTCATCTATAGAGTTAAATCCCGGATTATCAATAATCTCATAACCGGCAATACCAAAAAAGCCCGCACTGAATGCTGCCCTTGCTTTTCGCATGGCAGGATTTCCAATAGTAAAAAGGAACACCCCCGGACGCTTGTTACCTTCGTTTTCCCATACTTCAGTAGCCAACCTTAGATCTTCGAATTCATCAGCTCCCCTGATAATTTCAATTGTCTTATATCTGGGCTCTTTCAATGGAAGTGTCTCTATTTCAATATTTTCATCTTCGGACTCTGATTGGATTTTTTCAAGCATCCGTTCTTTGATATTCGGGTGCTGGTTTGTCCCAAGTATTAGCGTTCTGCGATTTGCAATGTCATCTCTTTTCTGCTTTGCACTTGCAGAAATTTCTTCCTGAATATATCCCTTTTTAATTGCTTCCAGCATCCCTCCCATTTCTTCAATACTCAGGAAAATTTTCCATGCCTGCTCTGCAAGTGATGCTGTAAGATTTTCAATGTAATATGATCCTGCTGCGGGATCGATTACTTTGTCAAGATTTGATTCTTCTTTCAATATGATCTGCTGATTCCTTGAAATACGCAGTGAAAAATCATCAGGCTCTTTATAGTCAAGATCAAAGGGAAGTACAGTAATGATGTCGGCGTTGCCTATAGCTGCCGACATAGCTTCTGTGGTCGTGCGAAGCATATTCACATAGGGATCGTAAATAGTTTTGTTGAAATTTGAAGTGACCGAATGAATATACATTTTGCATGATTCATCAGATTGCGGCTTGTATTGTTCAACAATCTTTGCCCAGAGTAACCTTGCTGCACGCAGTTTTGCAATTTCCATGAAATAATTGCCCCCGGTGGCAAAAATGAAGGTCATTTTGCTGCTTACATCATCAATGCTAATCCCTTTTGAAGTGTACCATGAGAGGTATTCATTAGCTGAGGCAAGTGCAAATCCTAGTTCCTGGACTAATGTAGAACCTGCATTATGGAAATACTGTCCATTAACACTTAAAACCCTGAGACCATTAATTGCTTTGGATTTCTTCAGTATTTCAGCACCTTGCATAAGGTCATCATCCTGAGAAGAATAGAAGTCTCCGTTGATTAAAACAAAGCTTAGCGGATCAAAATCAAAAGTACCCTTAAATGATTTAAAGTCTTTGATAATTACCTCATTAAGGAAATCAAATAATTTAATGTATGAATGAGCACTATTAAAACATAGTGTGGCCTTTTGAGGATCTATGCCCTCTGTTAAACTCTTAAGGTCCTGAACAGTAAGAACTTTAGAAGCATTTATTGTCAAAGCATCAGCACCGCGTGACAATGCATCAACGGCAATTTTATTGGCTTCATTAATATTTGAAGATTCAATATCCTGGGCAATAAGCCATTGGTTTGAGCCTCTGGTGGTACCTCTTAAATAAGGAAATTGACCCGGCAATGATTTCAACAGTGAGTTATTAGCTTCAAGATCCTCTGTACGGTAATATGGTTTTACTTTAAAGCCTTCTGTAGTCTTCCAAACCAGCTTTTTCTCATAATCCGCTCCCTTAAGGTCCTGTTCTATCTTTGCTTCCCATTGCTCAGTGGAAACTGGAGGGAACTCAGAAAACAGCTGATCAGTTTTTACTATTTTTTCCATCTTCTGTAAAGAATAATTTAAGTCAATTGGCATTAGTGCCCTCATTTCCAAAACATTTCGCATAAAGGCTTGTTTTGGGAAATCGACTGCAAAGTTAGAGGTTTTAATAAGGATACCCAATAAAGTATATAAAATTAAAACATGTAAGAATCTACATATAAAAAACAAGTCTGAACCACTGATTAACCTGATTAACCTGATTTATTGAATATTCTGAACTATATTGAACTATATTAAACAATTTTGAACAATCTTGAATTAATGATTCTTATCTTTACTTCTAAAGGTCTTAATTGATGAAAGCAGCAATTGCAGGGGTAACCGGGTTTATCGGGAGTAATATTAAATCAGGATTAGAAAGCCTTGGTTGGATGGTAATTCCCTTGTTGAGAAGTGAATTTGCCAGGGATGACAGTTCCTTTAGTGAGTTAATTGATGGTTGTGATGTTATAATTAATGTTGCCGGTGTACCGGTAATTAAAAGACAAACAGCGGCTTACAGGAAAGAGATTTATGACTCAAGGGTTGGCACAACAAGGAAAATAGTAAATGCCATTAAACTGGCTAAAGACCCTCCGGCTCAGTTTGTATGTGCCTCAGCTGTTGGCATCTATTCCGGCTCTGAGGTCAACACCGAATCATCATTCTCATTTGGCAGTGATTTTATGGCACAGGTTTGTAATGATTGGGAAAATACTGCTAAGAGTGCTGAAGAATTCACCGGAGTGACCATTGCACGCATGGGTGTTGTGCTCGATCCGCGAAGTGGTGCACTTAAAGTCATGCTGCTGCCATTTAAAATGGGATTAGGGGCTAAAGTAGGTTCCGGAAATCAGATGTTCTCATGGATACACTCACGCGATTTGATCAATGCATACATTTTTGTAATTGAAGGTAAAAAACCCGGTATTTATAATTTCACTTCGCCTGGTTATCTGAGCAATGCCGACTATACCAAAGCATTGGGAAAAGCACTTGGCAAACCAACCTTTTTTACTGTACCGGAAAATGCGTTAAAAATGATTTACGGACGTGGAGCAGATACAATAATTTCAGGACAAGCTGCTTATCCTGAAAGACTATTGCAAGAGGGCTTTAATTTTCAATATCCGCAGATCGAGAATGCGTTAAAGGATTTGCTACTTAAAGGCTGACGGATTTCGCCTTAATCCACCGGATACTTAAAAGCCAATAGCCTTTCATTGCGCAAAGGCACAGATGAGGTGTTAAAAAAATTCATAATTTGGCACGGTATTTAATAATCCTCAAAATGAAAAATATTTTCAGATTAACGTTAGGCTTTTTATTAATTAGCGCACTACCTGCCTTCTCATTAGAGGACGCTCGTCTACTTCGTTTTCCGGATATTAATAAAAACCTGGTTGCTTTTGTGTATGCAGGTGACATCTGGACTGTTGAATCAGCCGGAGGTAATGCCCGCAGACTTACTTCACATGAAGGGCTTGAATTGTTTCCAAAAATATCACCAGATGGCAAATGGATTGCTTTTTCAGGAGAATATTCAGGGACACGCCAGATATTTGTTATTCCCTCAACCGGAGGAACCCCTAAGCAATTAACCTTCTATAATTCTGTGGGAGTGATGCCTCCAAGAGGTGGTTGGGATAACGTTGTACTCGACTGGACGCCTGACAGTAAACAGATTATGTTCAGAGGGAACAGGACAGCCTATGGTGAACGTAATGGAAAATATTTTCTAGTTAGCATTGAAGGTGGAATGGAAACGCCTCTTGAGATCGCAAATGGCGGTTTTGCCACATTATCGCCGGATGCATCAAAGGTATGTTTTACACCGGTTGACAGGGAATTCCGCACCTGGAAAAGATATAAGGGTGGAAGAGCCACTGAATTATGGATTTATGACTTTAAAAACCACAGTTCTGAGCAAATAACCAGTTTTACAGGTGCAGATCAGTGGCCAACCTGGTATAATGACAACATCTTTTATGCTTCAGACAAAGACCTGAAATTGAACATCTATAAGTTTAATACGAAGACCCGTCAAACCGAACAGATGACCTTCCATAAAGATTTTGATGTTATGTGGCCTTCGGGTGAGAATGGACAGATAGTTTATGAAAACGGTGGTTACCTCTATAAACTTGATTTAAATTCAGGTGCTGATGAAAGGATCATTGTCAACGTTAACTTTGACAATCCCAACCTGGTGCCTTATTTCAAAAATGTAAAAGAAAATATTGGCAGCTTTGATATTTCGCCAACCGGAAAAAGAGCCATATTTGATGCCCGGGGAGATGTATATTCTGTTCCGGCTGAACATGGTGAAATTATTAACCTTACACAAAGCCAGGGCGTTAGGGAACAATACCCGGTATGGTCACCTAATGGAAAATATATTGCTTATGTATCCGACGCTTCCGGAGAATATGAATTTTACTTACTTGAAAATCAAAAAGGTGCTGAACCAAAGAAATTAACATCAGGTTCAAAAGCATGGAAATATCCGGCTATATGGTCACCCGACAGTAAATACCTGGCTTATTCTGACCGGAATATGAAGCTTTGGTTGCTGGATGTAAAGACAGGTAAGCAAACAGAAGTAAATTCAGCAACTTTAAATGAAATAAGGGAGTATAACTTCTCACCAGATTCAAAGTGGATCACATATACACGTGAAGGCAGCAACGGACTTTCAGCAATATGGGTATATAATATTGATGGAGGTAAGAATAATCAATTGACAGATAATAGTTTCAATGATTATTCACCTGTATTCTCAAGAGATGGTAATTATATCTTCTTCGCCTCAGACCGGGATTTTAATCTTCAATTTTCAAGTTTTGAGTTCGATTATCTTTATACAAAAGCCACCCGGTTATTTGCTCTTGTACTTAAATCAGATGGCCCGGCACTTGTAAAGAAGAAAATTGATGTAGAACCTGTTTCCGCAGACTCCATACCCGATTCACCTAAATCAAGAGCACAGGATGCTTCAAAAAAAAGCAAAGAACCTGCAAAAGAAAAAGCAACTGATGCAGCCCCGGTAAATAAAGATCAGGTTAAAGTGGTAATAGACCTTGATGATATTGGTCAGCGCGTAGTTGCTTTACCAGTTGAATCAGGCAATTATGGGAACCTGATGGCAGCAGAAGGTGGTTTGCTCTATTCATCTGACGGCAAACTTATGATGTATAACCAGGAGGAAGAGAAAACAGTTGAAATACTTGACAAAGCCGGAAACGCAAGTGTCAGTGCAGATGGCAAAATGTTAATTTACAAGAGTGGTAAAGATTATGGGATAGTGAAAGTAAAAGAAGGACAAAAATCCCCGGCTGGTAAGCTAAGCCTGGATAATCTCGAAATGAAGATAGATCCCCGAAAAGAATGGGATCAGATTTATACGGATGCCTGGCGTATTTTCAGGGATTTCTTTTATGTCAATAATATGCATGGTGTTGATTGGGCTGGAATTAAAGAACGCTATAGCCCGATGTTACCATCTGTTGCCCATCGTGCTGATCTGGATTATATACTTTGTGAGATAGTTGCAGAAACCAACACTGGTCATGCTTATGTTGACTGGGGTGATTTCCACAAAGTTGAGCGGGTTGAGGGAGGTTTATTAGGTGCTGAATTAGTTCCTGATGTGGCAGCAGGATTGTACAAAATAGCCAGGATCTATGATAGTGAAAACTGGAATCCTGAGAGGCGCTCTCCATTGCATGAGATTGGAGTTAAGGTTAAAGAAGGAGATTATATTGTAAGTATTGACGGTAAAAAAGTTACCCTTAAAGATAATCCTTATGAATTCCTTGAAAATAGTACCAACAGGACCATTGAGTTGGAAATTAAGAGTAAAGCTGACGATAAAACGACCAGGACTGAAACGATAAAACCCATTGAAAGTGAGTTAGAATTAATGTACCTGGATTGGGTGAATGAAAAAAGAGCTCTTGTTGATAAACTATCAGGGGGCAGGATTGGATACATTCATGTTCCAAACACTGCTGTTGAAGGGAACAGGGAATTATTCAGGGGAATGTACGCTTACCATGATAAAGAAGCGCTGATCATTGATGACCGTTATAATGGCGGTGGATTTATTCCCGACAGGATGGCTGATCTGCTTGAACGTAAGACTTTAAGCTACTGGCATCGAAATGGTTTAGAACCCGGAAGGGCTCCCGGAGTAGCACATGATGGACCGAAAGCAATGCTGATCAATGGGTATTCCTCATCAGGCGGTGACGCCTTCCCTTATTATTTCAAGAAAATGGGGCTTGGAAAATTAATAGGTACCAGAACATGGGGAGGATTGGTAGGAATTTCACGCAATGCCGGTTTAGTCGATGGTGGTTATATCTCCGTTCCTCAGTTCGGCATCTTTGATGAAAATGAGCAGTGGATCATTGAAGGGATTGGCGTTTATCCGGATATAGAAGTTGTTGATCGTCCCGAGCAGATGGCCCAGGGTAAAGATGCTGTTATTGAAAAGGCTGTACAGGAATTGCTGGATGAATTAAAAGAAAAACCAGTTAAGAAAATCCACTCACCCATCCCTCCCGACAGGAGTAAATGGATTGAAAAAGATATCAGGTAAAAGGATTTCTGTATTGATAATAAGTTCTAACTTAGCTTGCTGCTCAATAACAAGCTAATGCCCTACTTTCTTGATGATATCATAATTGACAAGGATAATGCGGAGTTCAATTTTGCCGCTGAATTCGTATTGCAGACTTACCGGCCTGTTTACCTGACAGGTAAAGCGGGCACAGGAAAGACTACTTTCCTTAAATATCTCAGGGCAACCTGCACCAAAAAGATGGCTGTCCTGGCACCTACAGGAGTTGCTGCTGTTAATGCAGGCGGCCAGACGATCCATTCATTCTTTAATATAAAACCCAGTGTTTATGTGCCGGGCGATAAGCGATTAAGGTTTAACGTTCCGGAAAAAGATGAAGACAAGACTTCAATTCTTGATCATTTTCGCTATCAGCGTGAAAAACTGGATTTGATAAGGAATCTCGAATTATTGGTAATCGATGAGGTTTCCATGGTGAGGTGCGATCTTCTGGATGTGATTGACCAATTGCTGCGGCACATCAGAAAGCGTCATTTTATTCCTTTCGGAGGGGTTCAGGTGATACTGATTGGTGATACTTTTCAACTTCCCCCAATCGCTAATGCAGATGATTGGCAGTTGCTATCAGCCTTTTATGAGAGTCCATATTTTTTTAGTTCAATGGTTATGAAGGCAAGTAAACCTGTTTACATTGAATTAAAAAAGATTTACAGACAAAAAGACCAGGGCTTTATAGACCTGCTCAACAGGATTCGCTTAAACAGACTTTATCCTGAAGACTTTAAATTAATCAACAGCAGATACCTACATGGATTTGATCCCGAAGGAGCGGAAGATTATATTATTCTGGCATCGCACAACAGGATGGTGATTGAAACCAACCGTAAAAGGTTAGATGAAATCAATGAGGAAGCACAACTTTTTGAGGCGGATATTACAGGCATCTTTCCAGAAAGCAGTTACCCTGCTGATGTCTTACTGGAACTAAAGACCGGGGCACAAGTGATGATGCTTAGAAATGATCGTAATAAGAGATACTTTAATGGAAAGATCGGTCATATAATCAGTCTGGAAGAAGATGAGATTAAAGTTCGTTTTCCGGATGAAACAGAAGTTAGTGTCATAAAAGAACAATGGGATAATATCCGCTATAAATGGGATCAGAAAAATAATAAAGTTATTGAAGAAAGTGTCGGGACTTTTACCCAATACCCAGTTAAACTGGCCTGGGCAATAACTGTCCACAAGAGTCAGGGATTAACTTTTAATAAGGTGATCGCGGATGTAGGTGAATCGTTTGCCCATGGACAAGTGTATGTTGCATTAAGCAGATGTACGAGTTTTGGAGGATTATTACTCAGGTCTCCTTTATCATCCCGTTCAATTAAAACTGATCCGGTAGTCGTGAAATTTGCAGAGAATGAAACTCCGGAAACAGTTTTACTCCACGAGCTTGAGAAATGCAAAGCTAACTATCACCTCAGGATAGCTGTGAAATCATGGCTAACCGGTGATACTGCCTTAGCTGCAGAAAGCTATTTGATATGTTTTGAAGAGAAGGATGCAGATATAAATAGGTTACTATCTCTTGGCGACTTTGCCATTAGCAGGGTTGTCAGGGAAGTTGCAGGAATGTTGAATGATTCATTGTCAGAATTCACTAACAGTGATGAGCAAGACCGTAAATTAAAGAAAAGCATCAGGAACAGACAAAATGCGCTGAAGAAATCTCTTTTAAAAGTACAATCTCTTTCATTGCTACTTGAAGATTTATCTCAATATCCATTTGCTGAACCATTAATTGGCAGCCATAGTCATATTTTAGATACACTGGAGGAGAGCATAAAAAAGACACGGAGGTTATTCTCATCCCGAAAGGTTGAAATATAAGCCTCCCTCTGACATTACTTTTTTAAATTTGTACTAAGAACTAATAAAATGTCATACTAACATGAAGAAAAGTACTTTCCTGCTCAGTTTATTCATAATTCCGTTTACTATTCTTGCTCAGCAGTCAGGCACAACTAATGCACCTGATTTTAAAAGAATAAACAAAGCATTGAATAAGGGAACAGAGAACTATTCAAATTTAATGCAACGTTATAAAGCCAATGACACTACGCTGACAAGGGAAGACTATCATCTTTTGTATTATGGATATGCTTTACAGACCGGATATGATCCATCGAAGGATACAGATTTGAGAAAGCAACTTGCTGATCTGTTCAATGATGCCAGCAATGGAAATGCTGACTATTTAGGCATACAAGGTATTTCCAATAAAATCCTGGATCAATTGCCTTTTGATATCAGGACACTTGATCCGGCAATATATGCAAGTGAAATGCTTAAGGATCAAAGTACCGCAAAAAAGCTTGAATTTAAAATGGGCAGGATCATTGAAACAATCTTTAACTCGGGGGATGGACGTACGCAGGAATCTCCTTTTTATGTCATTTCACTCGCCAATATTCCGGATATGGTCCGGGCACTTGGATTTGAAGCCGTCAATATTGTTCCTGAACAATCTGGCAATTTGTTCTATTTCAGGGTAAAAGAAAATGATTTTGGAATAACTGCTTTCTATTTCAAAATATTCGGTAGATAAGCTTAATCTATATCAATATTGGGTTGGATTTTTAATTCCATACTGTTGAGTTCCAAGCCCAGGAGATTCCCATACCCTGCCTTATGGGCCATGTAGCAACCATTATCAAGGTCTATAAAAGGATAAGTACCAGAATTTATTGTAAGATCAATAAAATCAAGACTTACAGGGACATGGCCATGTAGCAATCGTTTGTAATTGATTTTAACAGGATCAATTTTATAATCCCTGATCCATAACATGGCTTGCTTATCTTCCAAAGGATTCTCAATTTCAAAGTTCAGACCTGCATGAACGATAAAAAATTTTTCATGTTCGTAATAGAGTGGCCGCTGATTTATCCAGTCAATATAGTATTCGGGAATATATCTGATTGAATCAGTGTTAAAACTTAATAAAGCATCATAACCACCGTAGCGGAGCCAATTTTCTTTTGATTTGTTGGTTTCTTTAAAAAAGAGAAATTTCTTGAGTTGCCTTTCTTCTTCCCAGGCTTTTACCAAAAATTCTTCATGATTCCCTTTTAGAGCGATTACATCAAAACCCTGCGACTGAAGGTTGATAATATAATCAATGACACCCTTTGATTCAGGCCCTCTGTCGATGTAATCACCTAAAAAACAAAGGGTGTCATTTTTTCCCGGAAGGATGAGCGTTTCAATTAACGATCTTACCGTCTTAAGGCAACCATGAATATCAGCAATTACCCAGAATTTATTCATTGCTATTTCTTAGCCTTAGCTTGATTAGCTACTTCTTCCATTAATTTCTTAATTACTTCAGGATCACCAAGGAAATAATCCTTAACAAGATGCAGATTATCGTCAAACTCAAAAACGTATGGTATGCCTGTAGGAAGATTTAAAGCAACAATATCCTGATCACTTATGTTCTTCAAGTACTTTATAACAGCGCGTAAGCTATTACCATGGGCAGCAACCAGTACCTGGTCATATTTTTTTAATGATTCACGGATATCATTTTCCCAATAAGGAATCATACGACCAACTGTTTCTTTTAAAGATTCGGTTAATGGGATAAGTTGGGGATCTTCATTATGATACCTTGGGTCGCGACGCGGATTTCGTTCATCGTTTTCAGATAGCGGTGCAGGAGGAATATCATAACTGCGGCGCCAGATCAATACCTGCTCATCACCATATTTTTCAGCAGTTTCAGCTTTATTAAGGCCCTGAAGGCTTCCGTAATGTTTTTCGTTTAATCGCCAGCTTTTCCTGACAGGAATCCACATCAAATCCATTTCTTCCAGCACATAATTAAGGGTTTTAATTGCCCTCTTAAGAAAGGATGTATAGGCTATTTCAAAGAAAAAGCCTTTTTCTTTCAATACTTTTCCGGCCTCT
The DNA here is from genome assembly GCA_035297395.1 of Lentimicrobium sp. Lineage (GTDB taxonomy): Bacteria > Bacteroidota > Bacteroidia > Bacteroidales > Lentimicrobiaceae > Lentimicrobium. The sequence continues at coordinate 141,161 of DATGZB010000001.1, forward strand.
ATTGCTTCCTGTATACCACGTTCTGAAAGATCAACATCAGTCCATCCGGTGAAACGGTTTTCTTTATTCCATGTACTTTCTCCATGCCTTAATAGTACAAGCTTCTTCATCTTTTGATAATTTTTATAATTGATATACTAAAATGCAAAATTAAGCTATATTGTTTACAGATTCCAAGCGAGTTTTGACTTTATCAAACGGAACGGTTCCTTCAAAATAACTAACTTCGCACCGGTGAATTGGTGCTCATCCCATTAGTCATGACTTACAAACAAATCAACAATCTCACAGGATGGCTTGTTTTTGCAATTTCTGCAACAACATACATTCTGACATCCGAACCGACAACCAGTTTCTGGGATTGCGGTGAATATATTGCAACAGCCTCCGGACTGCAAGTTGGCCATCCACCCGGAGCCCCTCTCTTTCAGATGGTTGGACGATTCTTTAGTTTGTTTTCATTTGGAAATCAAATGATGGTTGCCAGAATGGTCAATACTATGTCGGCACTTTGTAGTGCTTTTACTATTTTATTTCTTTTCTGGACTATAACTCATTTGGCAACCAAGGCACTTGCCAATATTAAAGTCTTTTTCCCCAATCCTGTACCCCTTATCATTGGAAGTGGCTTAATAGGATCACTGGCATATACTTTTACTGATTCATTCTGGTTTTCAGCAGTTGAAGGAGAGGTTTACGCAATGTCTTCTTTCTTTACGGCATTCGTTTTCTGGGCAATTCTTAAATGGGAAAATGAAAGTAGTGAAGCAGGTGACGGCAAAGATCACTCGATGCGGTGGATAGTGCTAATTTCATTTATGATAGGTCTGAGTATCGGGGTTCACTTGTTGAACCTGCTAACTATTCCGGCAGTATCATTGGTAATTTACTATAAAAAATTCCATCCTACATTAAAAGGAACTACAATAACATTGATTTTATCATTAGTGATTTTAGCGCTTGTAATGAATTTTATTATCCCATGGATTGTAAAATTAGCAGGCTGGTCAGAGTTGCTCTTTGTAAATACATTTGGTTTGCCCTTCAACACAGGGACAATTTTATATTTCATTGTAATCATTGGTTTAATTGTAGTTGGTTTAAGGCGTACTTATAAAAAAGGAAAAGCACTTTTGAATCTGGTCATTTTGTCATTTACATTTATTTTGATTGGTTATTCCAGCTTTTTCATGCTCATTATAAGGTCAAATGCCAATACCCCAATTAATGAAAATGAGCCTTCCAATGCCATCAGTCTTCTTTCTTATCTTAACAGGGAACAATACGGCGATTGGCCATTAATATACGGACCATATTATAATGCACCAGTTATAGATTATAAAAAAGGCAACCCTGTTTACCATAAAGACAGTCAATTGGGTAAATACAGGATCATCAATGATAGAAAAGATTCAGAGCCTGTGTTTGATGAGGAATTCATGACAATCTTTCCCCGAATGTGGAGTTCAACTGAGAATTCACATGAATATTTTTATAAAAAATTTGGCGGAAATAAAGGTGTTCCTATAAAAGTCTCTGGTCGTGATGGAAAGGAAGAAACAATATACAGGCCAACCTTTTCAGAAAATTTACGCTTTTTCTTTTACTATCAGATTAACCACATGTACATCCGTTATTTCATGTGGAATTTTGCTGGAAGACAAAATGACCGTCAAGGTTTGGGTGAATTGCTTAATGGGAACTGGTTATCAGGAATAAATTTCATTGATAAGTTGAGATTGGGACCTCAGGATAATCTCCCTGCAAGTATGAAGAGTAAAGCCAGTAATAAATATTATTTCTTGCCTTTAATATTGGGATTATTAGGTTTGGTTTTTCAGATAAACCGTGACCCGAAGAACTCACTCGTGGTAACACTGCTTTTCATAATGACAGGATTGGCGATTGTTGTATACCTGAATCAGTATGCACCTCAACCAAGGGAACGTGATTATGCTTATGCAGCCTCATTTTATGCTTTCTCAATCTGGATTGGATTGGGAGTTCTAAGCATAGCCTTGTTACTCAGAAAATATCTTAAGATAAAAAATCCGGCATTAATTTCAACAGCTTTATGTTTGACTGTCCCAATAATACTGGCAGCCCAAAATTGGGATGACCATGACCGGTCAGGAAGATATACAGCAAAGGATATTGCGAGAAATTATCTGGAATCATGTGATAAGGATGCAATACTTTTTACAATGGGAGATAATGACACCTTTCCATTATGGTATGCCCAGGAAGTTGAAGGCATCAGAAGAGATGTGAGAGTTGTTAATTTGAGCCTGTTGAACAGTGATTGGTATATTGGTCAAATGAAGCGGAAAGTTTATGAATCAGAACCCCTTCCAATTAGTCTTACTTATGAGCAATTTAAAAGTGGCACTTATGATGTGATGTATGTTGTCCCCGATGAACGGATCAAGGGTGCAATATCTTTATCCGATTTCTTTGAAGTGATCCATAAACAACCAAATGCCTTAAAGTTTAAAAGCCGCATTGGAGAAATTGATATTATTCCTTCAACACAATTCTATTATAATATAGACACCAATAAGGTTATATCAAATGGTACTGTAACCCCAGCGGAAGGTACAAGTGTTCTAAAAGCCCTGTTTTGGGAAATAAAAGAAAAGGCAATTATCAAGAGCCAATTGGTTGCCCTTGATATTATTGCGCATAACAACTGGGAGCGTCCAATCTATTTTTCAGCAACTGCCGGCGCTGATTCTTATCTGGGACTGAATGCCTTTCTGAGAAATGAAGGCTTTGCTCTGAGACTTGTTCCAATTGCCAGTCAGATTGAGCAGGGATACGAAGGATATATTGACAGCAACATACTGTCAGAAAAACTAATGAAAATCTATAATTACGGGAATGCAAGTAATAGCTCTGTTTATCTTGATGAGACAAATGTCAGGATGTTTAATAACCTCAGGACTCTTTTTGGCAGGTTAGCATCAAAATTAAATGAAGAGAATAAGAAAGACCAGGCAATTGCTGCTTGTGATCAATGCTTGCGGGTGATACCTGCTGAATCCTTAATGATCAATTATTATTTGCTTCCTGTTGCTGAAAATTATCTTAAAGCCGGTGCAACTGATAAAGGCGTCGATTTGCTTAATACGATGCTGGATAATTACACAGACGATCTTGAATATTACTTTAGGTTTCCGAAAAAAAGCCTGTCAGATTTAAATGAGGATATCAGGCATGCTTTGATGGTAGTGAATGGAATAGCTTCACTTACCGGTGAAAACAACATACAAAACCTGAATAATAAAGCGACCTCAAGTTTTGATAAATATCTTAAACTTTACGAACAATCAGGTCTGTTAAAATAAATCTTCATGCTAATTCCTTATGTACCGTCAATATTTCGATATTTTTTACCAAGGCAAGTAGTTTGGTCGGTTAAAGCAGCTAAAACACTTTACCTTACATTTGATGATGGGCCTGTTCCAGAAATTACACCCCTTATACTTCAGATGCTTAAAGAATACGATGCCAAAGCAACTTTCTTCTGTGTTGGAAACAACATCCAGAAGTATCCCCATCTGTACGAGCAAATTATTAAAGAGGGCCATGCAACAGGAAATCATACGTTTAGCCACTTAAATGGATTTAAAGCCAGCAATCAGAAGTATTTTGATGATATTTTCAGGTGCAATGAGTACATTAATTCTGGTTTATTCCGACCACCGCATGGAAGAATAAAACTATCGCAGTTCCATTTTCTTAACAAAAAGTACAAAATTATAATGTGGTCGGTATTAACCGGGGATTATAATTCTAAACTTTCAAAAGAAAGAGTGCTGAAAAATGCAATACGATACAGTAAGGAAGGTAGTATCATAGTTTTCCATGATAGCTTAAAAGCTTCTGATCGTTTACTTTATGCACTTCCTCAAGTGTTAAAAAACTTTTCAGATCAAGGATTCAAATTTGAAAAGTTATCTTTGGAAATACTCCAATAAATTATTGAAATACCAGAATTCAATTAAAGTCAGAGTTTCATTAACGGAATTTCAGCAGGTGCTTTCCCTGTTATCTTTATATAGTAAATCCCTGCTCTTAAATGACTGACATCAATCCAGTCATATTGACTAAAATTATCCAACGTCATCACATTTCTACCCATAATATCAGTGATTAACACTATACCTTTCCTATTTCCGGCATCAATTCTAATTTTACTTATTGCAGGATTAGGATACACCTTAGGATTGCTAATTTTTAAGGGATCTGCTGTGTCAAGTAAAACTTGATTATTAGCTGATATAATCCATTGATCAGGGTCAATAGTAGTTTGCTGGATTGCAAATCCCGGTTTAATCACAAATTGTTGATTATTGGCAGTATGGTTAAAAACTATAAGTGTATCTCTATCAGTTCCTGTAAAGCGAACAGGAACAGGCATCTCAAAAAAATTAACTGAAGGATGTGAAGTGGATTGGGAAAGGATAATTGTATATTCCTGATTATCTGCTGTTAAAACGGAAATTGTGTAAGAAGGATAACCTTCACCATAATACCAATCATTAAAAAATTCAGTTAAGTCCTTACCACTAACAGATTCCATATGTTCTTTTAAAAGATCAGTGGAAGCAAATCCATATCTCGCAACCGGATCGTTAAGATAACGATTACAAGCAGTAAAGAAATTCTCATCTCCAACGACCCACCTTAGCGAATGTAATACCAATGCACCTTTGCTATAGGAAAGTCTTGAATCGAAAATCCGATTAATATTTGTTGTGTCCTGAACATAAACAGAGCCTCCTGGTTGACTTACAACAGATTCCAGATTCCATTCCTTCCAAATTGGCCAATAATAACCATCAAACAAATGTTCATAGGTCAATCCGGTTAAATAGGTGGCGAATCCTTCATTTAACCATATATCGTGCCATGAATTAGTTGTGACCATATCACCAAACCATTGATGTGCAAGTTCATGAGCCATAATTTCATAATGAAATACACCCATAAATGTCATAGTTTGATGTTCCATACCACCACCCCATCCAAATTCGGCATGACCATATTTTTCTTCGATAAAGGGATATTGAACAAACAAATCGCTGTATAAAGGCATAACCGGAATAAGATTTTGAGTTTCTTGTCTTCTAATATCCAGGTTTTCAGGATAAACATAATTTAACACAGGCACCATTTCACCGAGTGAATATGTTGTGTCACTATAAACAGCATAATTTGTAACCGCTATTGCGACAAGGTAAGGGGCAATTGGATACTTATGTTTCCAATGGTTTGTTCGAATATTATTATCAACCGTATCACTTTTAAGTAATCCATTAGAAGCTGTCCTGTATTCCTGGGGGCATTTTACGACAACATCAATTGAATCAATTTTATCTGTAAGATCATTTTTGCCAGGCCACCAGTCCCGGGCACCATAAGGTTCTGATAGCGTCCACATTGCAGGTGATCCATTGTGGTCATCAAAACCTACAGAACCAAAACCTTGCGCAGTAGATGGTACACCATGGTAATAAATTGTAATCTCTTCTAAAGATCCCGTCTCTAAAATAGAGGGAAAATTTATTATCAAAGTCCATGGAGCACTGTGTTGAAAATCAAGCAATGAATTATTGTAAACTATAGAATCAATATTGTATTCCTTATTTAATTCCATTTCTATTGAAGAAACATCTTTACGCACCTCAAATAATGTTGACAGGGAGCCTGATATAAAAATAATTGCCGGGTCTATATCGAGTTCCATGCCAATATGTTTCACATCATATGCAGCCTTGCCCTGCGTAACTTTTGCCGGGTTAAAAAGATAACCACTCTTCTTAGAAGCTGAACAATATTGAGATCCCGTGCCAATTTGAGATACCATTAAATCTTTCTTTTTTACGGGTAACTTATTTTGTGCAAAAGAAATGTGCAACTGTAAAAAAGAAGAAAGCAGCAGTACCAGGATATATTTCATTTATGCTGATTTTAAATAAGAACTATTAGACATGAAACCATATAACATAAAAGTAAACAATCCTGACAATTTATTGTAGCAAGGGAGAGTTATAAATTAGCATCTTTGCATTTTATTTGCCTCTAATGATTTATACTTACCTCATAAAAAAGAAGAACTTAATCCACATAGGCCTCCTTGCATTACTGGCTGTGTCATGTGCAAATCCTGTCTCGCCCACTGGCGGGCCGAAAGATGAGACTCCACCTGAAGTTACAAGGACTACCCCCCCTAATCTTTCAACTAATTTCACAGGTAATGAGATTACATTATATTTCAATGAATTTATCAATCTAAAAGATATAAATTCACAACTGATAATTTCTCCCCCGGTTAAGGAACCTCCAGAATTCCATGTCCGCGGAAAGAGTTTAATTGCCGAATTCAAAGATCCATGGAGAAAAGAAACCACATATAATATTTTCTTCGGTGATGCGATAGTTGACATTACAGAGAATAATCCACTATCGGGATATAAGTTCACATTTTCGACCGGCGATGTACTTGATTCAATGATCATTAAAGGAAAGGTAATCAATGCGTTCAATCTAACTCCGGTTAAAGGGGCTTACGTTATGTTGTATGATTCGATTTATGATTCGGTTCCTTATAAACAGATCCCATATTATATCTCAAAAACTAAAGAAACCGGCGAATTTGAACTTTCAAATCTTCGTAACATACAATACTTGATTTTTGGATTGACCGACTTGAATGCAAATTACATGTTTGATATGTCTAATGAAGAAATTTCATTCATTGATACCCTGATAAGCCCTTGGAATTTGCGTGAGAAAGACACAAAACCATTTATGATTGGTAACACAGGAGATTCACTTCAAGGTAATTTAAATAGTTTAAGCAAAAAGGCTGATACAACTGCAGTTGATAGCGTAGTAGTTACAATTTTAGGGAATGATTCAATAGCTGTAACCGATACTATTCCAGCGCCATTAGTGCAGGATACTACTGTTAATTTGATTGATTCCCTTCCTTCAGAGGTTAGAGAAGAAAGATATATACAACTTTTTCATTTTAAGGAAGCGGATTCAGTCCAAAGGCTCTTGAAAACTCAACTTTTGCGCGAGAATGTAATAAGTTTTCAATTTAAGGTACCTGTTAAAAAGCCTGCATTTGATTTACTCAATGATGTTCAACAGGTAAAACCTGTAATTGGCTATAATACAAGTAAAGATACACTTACCATGTGGTTGCCGGGCTATGATGCAGATAGTATACGTATTAAAGTTACTGATGATCTTAGTATTGTTGATACTATTGAAATGTCTGTAAAACCAAAAGCAAAAAAGAATGATGCTGGTAAAAAACAACCACTGAAGATTTCAAACAATATAATCAGCGGAAGAATTAAACCTGGTTCATCAATTAAGCTAACATTTTCCGATCCCGTGGAATCTTATAATTTTTCAGGAATTAGGGTAAAAGAAGATAGTATATTGCTTTCAGACTATTCGATTAAATTCATAGACTCCCTCAAAAGGCAGTTGGAGATAAGCTATGCTTGGGAGCCGGATATTCAATACTCTGTGACCATACAGGATAGTACTATAACTGGAATAATGGGCACCAACACTGATAGTACAAGATTTTCATTCATGGTTTTAAAAGAAGAGGAGACAGCAAAGCTATCGTTGACGGTTGACCTTCCTGAAAACACTCCTTATATTATCCAACTGCTTGACACTAAGGAAAAAATATTGACTCAGTATTTAATAACTGAGGATATTACGATCAATATACCTTACTTAACACCTGGTAAGTATAAAATAAAAGCTATTGATGATAAAAACGCAAATGGATACTGGGATACAGGCAAGTATTTATTGGGAAGATATCCTGAGAGGGTGATCTATTTTACAAAAGAGCTTGATCTGCGTGCCAACTGGACATTAGATGAGACATGGAAAATACCTGAGTCCGGGCAATAGTCTTTTCCGAACTCAGGTATTTTCCTGAAGAATACGCTTGGTAAGTCTTAATGATGAAGTACTATTCTTAGCCGTTGCACTTATCTATACACTGAACGATCTCGGTCAGTGATGAAGCTTTAACTGAATAATGAATCTGCTTTCCTTCTCTCTTTGACAATAAAACTCCTTTGCTTTTAAGGATATTCAAATGATGAGATGCTGCAGCTTGTTCAATCTTAAGGTATTCATATATTTCTGTTACGCTGAGTTTCTTTTTTTCATTTAACAGATCAATGATAGCTATTCTCATTGGGTGAGCGATTGCCCTCAGCTTACTTGCTGCTGCTTCCAGTTTAACAATGTCTAAAACAATCTCTTTTGCCATGGCCTTTGGTTTTAGTTTTGTGCAAAGTTACAAAATAATAATATGTAACATCAATATTTAATTAATTATCAAACAAATTTGTGAAAGTAAAAACTGTACTGTCAAAAATTCCTTTATCGCTTAACTTCAATTCAGGAATGACTAATAATGACATAAATGAAAGCGTCATAAATGGAGCATCCAAATTAGATCCAATTTTACGAACAGCTTGGTTAATCAATTCGTATTCAGATGCTACCAAATTGCCTTCATCGATGGACATCAATCCTGCAACAGGCAAAGATAGTGAATAATTTATATCTTTAGTATATAAAGATATACCACCTTTATTTTTGACAACAATTTTTATTGCGTCAATTATACTACTGTCATCTGTACCTATTGCGATTATATTATGACTATCATGAGCAACTGTTGAAGCTATTGCCCCTTCCTTAATATCAAAACCGGTAATAAATGCAACTGAAGGTTTCACAGGCTGATAACGATTAAGGACAACGATTTTTAGAATATCTCTGTTGATATCGCTTTCTATATATCCGTTAAGAATTTTTGCTTTTACGACGATTTTTGAAGTAACCAATTGTCCATTATACGCTTTAATCACTTTAATATTTTCAGATTCTGCCTTGACCCTGATGTCTTCTTCTGATGGAACTAAAGGATCAAATTTATTTACGGGATCAATTGGTATTCTTTCAATATGCGATTTGCCTTGATCTGCAACTTTCTTACCTGAAATATAAGTCGAGATGATATTAAAGTCTTTGATATTATCTACTAAAATAAAATCAGCTTTATCACCTTGTTTCAATAAACCTGAATCAAGGTTATAATGTCTGACTGGATTAAGTGTACACGCCCTAAGCACATCCATGAAATCATATCCCTTATCAATTGCTCTTTTAACAAGAAGATTAATATGGCCGGCTATTAAATCATCGGGGTGCTTGTCATCAGAACAAAACATTACCATATTTGGATACTGACTAATCAGGCTAATAAGTTCATCAAAATTCTTTGCTGCACTTCCCTCCCTTATCAGTATTTTCATTCCCAATTTTATCTTCTCAATCGCCTCTTCCAGCGTCGAACACTCGTGATCAGTTGAGATTCCTTCTTCAATATAATTTACAAGGTCTTCACCGCTCAAACTTGGAGCATGACCATCAATAGGCTTTGAATGCATCCTGGCAGCGGAAATCTTTTGCATCACATTCTTATCCTTATGAAGTACTCCGGGGAAATTCATCATTTCTGAAAGATACCGGATATCTTCCCATGAAAGCATTTCATCAACTTCTTCAGGACCTAATACTGAACCTGAGGATTCATACCCTGTCGCGGGAACGCATGATGGTGCACCAAAATAGAAATTAAAGGGAACGGTTTTACCGTTTCGGATCATGAATTTGACTCCATCAATTCCAAGTACATTGGCAATTTCATGTGGATCCGAGACCACTGATGTTGTGCCATGTATGACCGCAATACGCGCAAATTCAGATGGAACAAGCATAGAACTTTCAATATGAATGTGCGCATCAATGAGACCAGGAAGGATGAATGGGCCCGTAACACCCTGGGCTTCAGAAACAGAGGATATTTTACCATCAGTAACTTCAATGGTGCCACCAAAGATTTTTCCTGCCACCACATCAACAATCTGGCCACTTATCCTGAATGAATGCATGTCTCTTACTTAAGTAATCTGATAGAAAAATTAAGATTTTCCTGTATAGAAAATTAAACCGAATAAGCTAAATATTGTTTTGACAAAGTTATGTTTTAAATGCTATTCAGGAATCTATGTTTAACGATTTGAGAAATTGCGATAAACGGGGATTATATCAACGTCCTGCTTTCTAAGATCGCTTTTAGCTTTCTCAAAATCCTGGGTAAAACCCAGCAGAAAGCCACCACCTCCTGAACCACATAACTTCAAATAATATGATTGTGATTCAAGTCCATGCTGCCAAACTTTTCTAAATGCCTCCGGTATCATTGGTTCCAGGTTTTCATAAAGAAAAGCTGATAGTGAAAAAAGTGTGTTAAAAAACCGTTTGGTTTCACCTTTGATAAGACTTTTAATGCACAGATCGTTCAATGGAATCATTTCTTCCCTCACTCTGGACATGTAATCATCACGCCTGCATCTTTCAAGGAACGTATTTACCAAACCACTTGTTTTACCAGGCTTCCCTGTATTAATGAGAAATATTGCGCCTTTTTGATCGTGTTTGTTTCGTGGGATACCCACCATACTTATATCTCTCCTGCTCTCAATCAGCAATGGATGCTTCAAATAACAATTAAGCGGGTCCATTCCGGAACTTGTTCCATGGAAATAACATTCCAATTGTGCAAGTTGCTCCTTTAGCGTAAGCATTTCTTCTTTAGGTAACCTGGCATCTCTTGGAACAGCATTGCTAACGTATCTTTCAAACAGAGCAGCAACAAGGGCACCAGAACTTCCAACGCCATATCCCTGGGGTATGGAAGATTCAAAATATAGACTTTTATCAAGGTCCGCCTCGAAAGCGCCTATATTAAAGTCACATTTCAGTGTATGTTTTTCTTTTAATTCCCTGATATATTTTGCATATTCCTTAAGAAGTTTATTTGAGCTTATAGCAAAATCAAGATCAGTGTATTTGTCCTCATTTATAAAGCTTAATTCCCCTTTAAAATGAGTATAGGGAATTGTTAATCCCATTGAATCGCACAGGATACTATATTCTCCAAATAAAAGTATTTTGGCATAAAAGATGCCGGGTCTTTTTTTCATGTTCTATTTGCAATGCTTATTTTCAGGTCCCGTACCAATCTTATCATTTATCATCATCCCATTAAAGCAGTATTTCTTTAATTCATCCAGCACCGGTTCAATTCTTCCAAACTCCTCCTCAGGATATAACAAATGAACATTTGGACCAGCATCCATCGTATAACATATCTTCATATGGTTTTGTTTACGAATTTGTTCCAAAAGTTGAACAATATTTATTGTATTAGGATGCATCAGCATATATCCGGGTAATGATGTCATCATCATTGCATGAAGTGTTAAAGCTTCATTTTCAGTAATAGAACTAAATAATTCCCAGTCATTTTCAAGAAGGCTCTTTTTCATTTGAGTCAAGTTCGTCGAAGCTTGCTTATACCGCGTTTCTGCAAAGGGATGCTCTTTCATCATCATTTGACCAGTTCTGCTGGATATCTTTTTTGGAGAAGGATCAACCATTAAAATAGTGTCCCTTATTCCTTCAAACAATTTGCCGGGCTTAAATTCAATAGGAATTGCAAAATTATTAGAAGATCCCGGAAAATCGTCATGCTTTCCCCAAATTGCATAACCCCCATAAATTGATCGGCATGCACTTCCAGAGCCTAATCTGGCAATAAAAGAAGCTTTTCTCCTGAATTCATTTTCAGGCAATTCTACATTTTTGATTTTCTGTTCAATACATATCAGGCTTAATGCCAAGGCACTCATGGCCGATGCTGAAGAAGCTATACCAGCTGAGTGAGGGAAATTGTTTCCACTCTCAATATTAAGTTCCACCCAGGGAAGATAATCCAAATGAGCTTTGAGCTCTTTAAGAAACTCTTCGATTTTTAAAGCAAATGATTTATTTTCCTCACCTTCAAATCTAAAAGAAACCGTTGGGCCTTTTGCTTCTTTATTAAGCTTTGCCGAAACTCGTGTAATAGTGTAGGCTTCATTCAACGAAAAGCTTAAAGAGGGATTGGCTGGTATTTGATGACCTTTCTTGCCCCAATATTTTATAAGGGCAATGTTAGCAGGGCTCTTCCAGCAAGCGGTTAAGCCTGCCGAAAGCCGTTCTCTAAAATCTGATGTTAATGTCATCATCATGAATGACTTTTTCGTTTAAAACGATATCTTCAAATCGGTAGACAGTTTTGCAGCCTTTTTTTCCAAAATAGTCTAAAACATAATTCAGATCATTATCACAAGCTGCCAAAATAAAATCGCCACCCCATGCACCTAGTGATTTTATACACCCATTGAAATCACTGAACCGGTCACTCTTTAAAGCCTTTCTCCTGAGAAGTGAAGCAATTGCCTCTTCATGCAACTCAATAAGTGACACAAAGTTACTTAATTCCTTTACTTTAATAATCTTTAATGTAATATCAGTGATTTTTTCAACGAATGATTGAATACTTCTTTTTTCAAGATTTCGATAAAATTGAATTTCCTCATTACTGTCCTGTTTTTTCCCCTGCCAGATAAAATATAGATTTTCGGCAAAGGGTGGCAGGAAGTTAACCGGCTTTATTACAGCATAATCCTCCGATATTTTCTTAAACATAATAGGATGATTGTACCCAGAACATGCCACATCATATCCTGAGCCAATTGATACCAATGAATGCAACCTGTATTTATCTGTGCCAAATAGATCAGCAATCAGGGAAATAAGTGTTGAACTACTACCTAAACCCATGAAACGGTCGAAATTAAGCGTGGTATTAATAACTGCTCCATTTCTAAAGCGTGATTGTAATGGATTTAATGAGGAAGCAGCCTGTAAAAATTTTTGAAGTCTGTAAGCAACTATTGTATCTGATGTTTCAACTACATCAAATAGCTGGGTTGAAAATTTACCGGTAAACCATGTTCCATTGATATCAGTTGCAATCCAATTTATTAGATTATCATTTGAGGGTTTAATTTGAAGAGCTTGTTTAAATATTAATGGAAGGGCTAATCCTGCTGCTCCGTCCAAAATCAAATATTCGCCCGTGAGTAATAGCTTTCCGTTTGCAGATAAACCCTCGCTATGATTCATGATTATGGCTTCGGAAAGATTCTATAAACTCCTGTACAGCACTATATGATATCTTACGCTTTTTAAAGAAATCCACTGCGGCTTTTTTTTCAATTTCATCGGCATTAAAAAAGTTAAGAATATTAAGGAGGTGCATTTTCATATGCCCTATCTGTATACCCTTTGTTGTCAGTGATTTCAATGCACCAAAATTGTTGGCCAAACCTATTACTGAAGCAATTTGCATCAATTCCCTGGCGGTAGGGTTACCAAGTATAGCGAGTGAAAGCTTCGCCATTGGGTGTAACGATGTTAAACCTCCTACAGTACCAATAGCTAAAGGGAGCGTAAGTGAGTACCTGAAATGCCCTTCTGTGATTTCTATGTCTGTGAGGCTTCTGTATTTTCCCGATTGAGAAGCAAAAGCATGCCCACATGCTTCTACAGCCCTGAAGTCATTCCCGGTTGCGAGTACTACTGCATCAATTCCATTAAATATTCCTTTATTATGCGTAGTTGCCCTGTAAACATCAATCTTAGCTATTTCAACAGCCTTTTGAAATTTCCATGCAAATTCCTCAGCAGTAAGGTTTTCGTCAATTTTACTAAAAGCGCTGATGTCAGTTTCAACCCAGGTTTTAACCAAACACTCCGGTGTGTAGTTTGATAAAATAGCCATTATGATTTTGAGGTCGGTTTCTTGAAATAGGCCACTTTCATTTACAAATGACTTTAATACATAAGCATATTCTTCAAGGCAACTATTTATGAAATTAGCCCCCATTGAATCAACTGTTTCAAATTTAACCTCTAATTGATAATAGTTTTTGAGATCACTGGTCTTATCTATAATTTCCATTGAAAGAACGCCACCTCCCCTTTTCTCCATATTTGCAGTAATGGATGAAGATCTCTCAAGCATGAGTTGTTTGATAATGGAAAATTTATCTTTCAATTCATTAACTTTTCCACTCCATATAAAGTGCACCTGCCCTATTTTGGTTGTTGAGACAATTTCACTTTTAAATCCACCGTTTGTAGCCCAAAATTTTGCACTTTTTGATGCTGCCGCTATAACTGAACTTTCCTCAATAACCATAGGCACCATGTACATTTCGCCATTAATACAAACATTTGGCGCAATTCCATAGGGCATAAAGTAGTTGGTTAATGTGTTTTCGCTGAATTCATCAAAAATTCCCTGGATAATAGGGTCATTGTGCCAGAAAGATTTGATCAGTAATTTTACCTCATCCGATGAAGTAAGGAAAGATGCAATTGTATCAATCTTCTGCTCCTTTGAGAATTTCGAGAATCCTTTTATTACACTCCTTTGTATCATTAGGTGTAAAATTATTTGAAAACTATTAGTAGATTAATTATGATACAAAATTAGAAAATTAAAAACAATGAAATACTTCTTTGAGTGTTACCTTTGCAATCCAAACAGATTCCACTTTTTACCATGACCATTTTTATTAATAATGAGAAATACGAAACTTTTGAAGGAGCACGTGTAATTGACGCTATTAATCTTTACCTGAATTCTAATAAATTACTAAAAGATCATGTAGTGACTGAGGTAACTGATCAATATGGTAACAGATTAAATGATAACGGAAGATTAGCCCCTAATACAGAAATAATTATAGATTCAGAACTTGCTTAAAAATGAAAACTATAACAGTTATTTATCTTCTCTTAACCGGATTGCTATTCCCATTTATTGGGCGACCAGAATCATGTGCCGGTGATACAACAAAAGTTATTGTTCTATCGCTAAATGATCAGCATGCGAAAATTGATAATTATAATAGACTTAAAGCTCTGGTTGACAACATTAAAAGCCAAAATCAAAATGTACTGCTCCTTGCTGCAGGCGATAATTTTACTGGAAATCCAATCGTAGATATGTATCCTGACAAAGGTTCTCCTATCATTGATCTGATGAATATGGTTGGTTTTAGCGCAACAGCTGTAGGAAACCATGAATTTGATTATGGGCAGGACATATTACTTAAAAGAATGCAGCAAGCAAAGTTTCCTTTCTTGAATGCAAATATCATTGACCACACAGCAAAACTTAAATTAAAACCGTACAAGATATTCACTTTGGAGAACGGAGTAAAAGTAGTAGTAATCAGCGCTATTCAATTAGGCAGTAATGGACTTCCTGATTCACATCCTGATAACCTACAAAATCTCTCTTTTAAGGATGGACTCAGCACAATTAAAGAATATAAAACACTCCGTGACAGCTGCGATATTTTTATAGCTCTTACGCATCTTGGATTTGAAACAGATATTGAATTGGCCAGGGAAGTACCTGAACTTAACCTAATTATGGGAGGCCATTCACATACACTTACTAAACCCGCTTTTATTCAGGATAGCGTTGTTATAATGCAAGCAGGATCTAATGTCAGGAATTTAAGTAAAGCCACATTCTATCTCATCAACGGAAAAATTGTAAAAATCATTCCTGAAATGCTGAGTATCACTTCGTATCCTGAATCAGACACTGTAATAGAACGAAAACTTGCCATTTATAACGATAACAAGGAGCTTAACAGGCAGATTGGGATTAACCTAACAGATATTAGTGGTTCAGATGAACTTGGATCAATGATGACTGATGCTGTTACTTCATTGAAAGGGGTTGATTTTTGTTTTCAGAATAACGGAGGAATCAGGATAGATCATTTAAAAAAGGGACCGATAACTGTTAATGATATCTACAAACTTGATCCTTTCGGAAATGAAATAGTACTCTTCAAAATGAAGGCTGATGAAATCAAATCTTTGATATTAAATGCTTATAAAGAAGCTGGAAATGAGATAGATTTGCAGGCATCTGGTATGGTATATACAATTCTCTCAGATAAAGAAGGCACTGCACTGGATGTACAAATGAAGACAACAAAGGGGGGAAAAATAAGGAAGAATAAATCGTATAATGTTGGAATAAACAGTTATATAGCCAGCAGTTATAAATTCAACCACAAAGACCCGGGCAGATCGTTATTTAAAACTACTGCGCAAACCCTGATTGATTTTATTAATAATCAAAAAGAGGTTAATTATCAGGGAATAAAGAGAGCCTATAAAAAGGTAATTGATGTTGATTAATAATCCGATTGATAATTAAGATTCCTATTTAGATTACCATTTTTCTTCAGGCTTCATTTCAACAGGCTGCATTCCTTTTTTGAGATTTGCTATTATTTCCTTCACATTTGTATCAACTTGTTGAATATAGCTATCCCAGAGCGGGGAATAATAGGGATCGGCTTTATTAAGCCATTTCTCAACAGGAAATTTTGTTGCTTGCCGCCAATTTATATCATCAACTGTGTAACGGTATCTTCCCGGCTTAAACTCAAGTTTTAAGCTATAGTTTACAAATCCTGACTGTACTTTCACATCTCCATCCATATTATAAATCTCAAAGCGATGGAGAAGTTCAATGACTCCACTCTCCCGGTTTCTGACACGTGTAACATCAGCCGGGTTTTTATAAAATGAATTAATCCATTCTATTCCCCTGATATAAAGCTCGTCAGCAGTGCCTTTTTCCTGCACCACTTCCTGGTATGTAGCCATTTTGGTATCAGGATCAATTGGAAGAATTACTGTTTCCTGGCTTAAAGCAAAAAAAGGAGCAATGATTGCAATTAGTAAGATCTTGTATTTCATTATTATCATGATTGATTTACAAATATAAAGACTTCAAAAAACAGAACTACGACACTAAAGCAAAAATGATGCTAAACTTTAATAAAAAAAACCGGCATAGAAAATATGCCGGTTTCTAAAACTTATGAAATACAAGAAATTAGTACATGCCACCCATGCCACCCATGCCAGGATTTGGCATTGGTGTTTCTTTTTCTTCTTTAATATCAGCAAGGACACACTCGGTAGTTAAGAGCATACCAGCAATAGAAGCAGCATTTTCAAGCGCAACCCTGGCTACTTTTGTCGGATCAATAACTCCGGCCTGGAACAAAGGTTCATACACTTCGGTACGGGCATTAAATCCATAATCATCCTTGCCTTCTTTAACCTTCTGTACAATCACAGAACCCTCCATTCCGGCATTTTCAACTATCTGCCTGAGTGGTTCTTCAAGTGCACGTTTTACAATAGCTATACCTGTTTCTTCATCTTCATTTTCACCCTTAAGTTCATCAAGACCAGGTATTGCTCTAATATAAGCTACGCCACCTCCGGCAATGATTCCTTCTTCAATTGCTGCACGTGTAGCATGAAGTGCATCATCAAAACGGTCTTTCTTTTCTTTCATTTCAACCTCACTGGCAGCACCAACATATATTACAGCAACACCACCGGCAAGTTTAGCCAAACGTTCCTGAAGCTTCTCACGATCATAATCGGATGTAGTTGTCTCAATCTGTGATTTGATCATGTTTACACGAGCACTGATTGACTCTGATGTTCCACGCCCACTAACAATAGTGGTGTTTTCTTTATCAACAGTTATCTTTTCAGCCTGTCCAAGATATGACAAGTCTGCATCTTCCAGCCTGTATCCTTTTTCTTCTGATATAACAGTTCCACCAGTCAATACCGCAATATCTTCGAGCATTTCTTTTCTGCGGTCACCAAATCCCGGCGCTTTTACTGCCACTATTTTGAGTGAACCACGAATTTTATTAACCACAAGTGTTGCAAGTGCTTCACCATCAACATCCTCTGCAATTATTAGCAATGGTCTTCCTGTTTGAACAGTCTTTTCCAGAATTGGAAGGAAGTCCTTCATAGTTGATATCTTCTTGTCGTAGATAAGTATGAATGGATTTTCATAGAC
This sequence comes from Lentimicrobium sp., assembly GCA_035297395.1. Taxonomy (GTDB): domain Bacteria; phylum Bacteroidota; class Bacteroidia; order Bacteroidales; family Lentimicrobiaceae; genus Lentimicrobium. The sequence continues at coordinate 159,108 of DATGZB010000001.1, forward strand.
TGCTTCCATTTTTTCAGTATCGGTGATAAAATATGGAGAAATATAACCCCTGTCAAATTGCATACCTTCAACAACTTTTACTGTTGTTTCAATACCTTTGGCTTCCTCAATAGTGATAACACCTTCTTTTTTAACTTTATGCATTGCTTCAGCAATCTTTTCACCAATGAAGAAATCATTGTTAGCCGAAATGGTCGCCACCTGGGTTATCTTTTCGCTACCTTCCTGTACATTCACTGATTGGTGTTTCAGCGATTCAATGACTTTGGCAACTGCCTTATCTATACCTCTCTTGAGATCCATTGGGTTAGCACCAGCGGCTACGTTTTTCATACCAGTGGTAACCATTGCTTGTGCCAGGACTGTTGCTGTAGTCGTACCATCACCTGCTATATCGGCGGTCTTTGAAGCTACTTCTTTAACCATTTGGGCGCCCATATTCTGGACCGGATCTTTAATATCCACTTCTTTAGCGACTGTTACACCATCCTTGGTAACAACAGGAGCTCCATATGTCTTATCAATAATAACATTACGCCCTTTCGGACCAAGAGTAACTTTAACTGCATTTGCTAATGCATCAACCCCTTTCTTTAACTCTTCACGGGCTTCAGTATTATAAATTATCTGCTTTGCCATTTTCTTTTTTTTCTAATAAGTTTCTAATTAAATAATAGCAACAATATCCGATTCCCTCATGATGAGATAATCAACTCCATCAATGCTGATCTCTGTACCGGCATACTTTCCATACAATACTGTATCGCCGACTTTTACTGTAAGAGGTTCATCCTTTTTTCCGTTTCCCACTGCTACAACAGTTCCCCTTTGTGGTTTCTCTTTAGCTGTATCAGGAATAATAATACCACCTGCAGTCTTCTTTTCAGCAGCAGCTGGTTCAATCAGTACCCTGTCAGCCAATGGCTTAACATTCACTTGTGTCATTGCTATTCTATTTTAAGGTTTTACATTTTTCGTGTTGTATTGCCTCTGTCAGAATTTGTGCCAAATCTCTTTATTCTTGAGCAAAATAACTTATCATACTCCAAACAGCCTGATTTTCAATAGTTCTATTGACCCTATATCTTTTTATGTATTTCCTGATGCCAATGCAAGTAAATAAAAATGTCAGATTGTGTGACAATCTGACATTTGTATATTGATTCATGAATTTCTTATTCTTGCGGAGGAGCTTCCTGGAAATCCTGAACCGGAGCTGCTTCTTCATTGATCATCTGGCGCAGTTCAGTATCAGTTGTAGTATTACTTGTTACATTCCGTGGTATAACGAAAATTGAGACCAGACTCAAAGCCAATAGAATAACAGCTAATGTCCAGGTAGTTTTTTCAAGGAAATCAGCAGTTTTCCTTACTCCCATAAATTGATTTGATGAAGAGAAGTTTGATGCCAATCCACCTCCCTTTGAGTTCTGCACAAGTACTACCAAGGAAAGTAACACACATGCGATAAGAATTAAAACTGAAACTAATACGTAAGCTGCCATTGTTCAATATTTTATGTCCGTGATGATTCTTTAATTTTTTGAATTTGGGCTGCAAAGTAAATGCTTTTTTCGGGATTTATCAAGATTAATCTTTCATAAATTTTCACAGCCTTGTCCAGGTTACCTTGTTTACAATGAATTATGGCTAAGGTTTCACTTACAATTTCTTCATTATCCTGGTTACTTACCTTTGACCTGTCAACAGGATTGAAAAATTCTTTCCTGGGAGAAATTCTTGGTTCATTTTTAATAAACCTGTCAATAAGCTCACTACTGGTCAGGATGCTAGTTCTTTCACCTGATGTTAACATTGATTCTTCTGATGCAACTTCTTGTTTTTCCTGATTAGATTTCTGAAGCACAGACTCGGATGATTGTGCGTTGAGTCCAGATTCTTTTGAGATCTCCAAAAGTCGTTTTGCAACCAGATTTCTTAATTTTTGTATGTAATCATCTTCCGATAAAAGTGTTTCCCCAGCTGGTGCGCTATTAAAGGTCTGATTTTCACTTTCATTGTAAGTTTTTTGCTTGTTCCTATCAAGAATGTTTACGAACGCTTCAGGAGCATCTTCTTTAATATCAGGTGTGACCTCAAAAATGTCAGGAGTAACTTCATACACATCGGGCGAAGGCACAACTGTTTCTGGATCTTCTTCTCCTGGCTCTGTTTCAGGTAACTGTTCAGGTAACTGTTCAGGTAACTGCTCAGGTAGTGTTTCAGGTAGTGATTCAGGTAATGGTTCCACTAGAGGTTCCGCCTGCGGTTCCGGTAGTTGTTCAGGAAGCTGTTCTGGTGGCTGTTCGGTTAACTGCTGGGTGTGAAGTGATTCAATATGTGTCTTGAGTCTTATCCGGCTTCCTGCATATGCTACTGATACTTTTAACTGGTCATGGTACAGTATGCTTTCGGTTGATTTCAAATTCAAAGCAAATAGAATTTGTGCTATTTGGCAATACGGCACATGTTCAGTCATTTCCTTTAGCTCATGAAGTGAACTTTGAGAAAGTTCCTGAGGCTGATTGATCATTGAGAGAAACCGCGAAGGATTCATATTACCAATTCACTACCGACTTATTAAAAATATCTTCAACCAGGTCATCACTAATTAAACCAATTAACTCTTCTTCAACCGAACTCAAATTCTGGCTGCTTGGAAAATCCTGATAACGGGTGAATACTGTTTCAAAATTTGCCTTCTCGTCAAATTTATTAATAAATCGAACATTAACACTAATTTTCAATCTAATAAGCGCAGCCTGTTGTTGACCGGTAATTGCAACAGGTTCAGTAGTATATCCGGTGATTTCACCTTCCAGATGAAGATCTCCATTTTTAGGAACAAGATCAAGATTTGTTTGTGAAGAAAACCTGTCGCGTAATTTTTCAGTAAAAGTTTGACTTAAAGCAGGTTGCACGAGTTCTGCTTTATTTGGGAAAGAAGCCACTGAGATCGTTTTAGCTTCAGGTGGAATCGATGCCCCGGTGAAGGAATACACACCACATCCTGAAAAAGATATACACGAGGCTATCATTACAGATATTATATAATATCTTTTAGAACAGGAAACTGATGCTTGGTTTAGTAATTTAATCAGGATAGATGCCATATTCTTTTATTTTCCTGTAAAGTGTCCTTTCTGAAATACCAAGTTCTTTGGCAGCATTTTTTCGTTTACCCTTATGTTTTTCAATTGCTCTTTTTATCAGGTCGATTTCCTTCTTTTGAATAGATAACGAATCATCTACTATTTCTGGTGTATAAAATCCTTCCATTACGTTAGATTCCTCTGCCGATTTATATTCAAGTGGAGCCCTGTTTGATTTTTCAATATCCTTGTATAATTGTTGTATAATGGGATATTGCTGGACATCATCACTTAAATCGCCATTCTTAATAATGTCTACCACCAGCTTTTTCAAATCGTTTATGTCCCGCTTCATATCAAAGAGAACTTTGTAAAGCAATTCTCTCTCAGTAAAATCAGTTGTTGTGGTTTCTTTCTTATAAAGCATTGGCAGATCGCGATGCTCATCCGGAAGATAATTATGCAGAATATCGCTTGTCACAATCCTGTCCTTCTCAATTATCGAGATTTGCTCTGTAATATTTTTAAGTTGCCTGATATTACCCTGCCACCGGTAATTAGTAAGCATCTGCTTAGCGGATTCGTCTAATTCTATAGCTGGCATTCTGTATTTTTCCGCAAAATCGTTTGCAAATTTCCGGAACAAGAGTATAATATCCTCTTTTCTTTCTCTTAAGGGCGGAATATATATTGGTACTGAATTCAACCTGTAATAAAGATCCTGCCGGAACCTTCCTTTACTTATAGCCTCAGGGATATCTACATTTGTTGCTGCAACAACACGAACATCGGTTTTGATTACTTTTGATGAACCGACTTTAATAAATTCACCTGTTTCTAATACACGCAATAATCTAACCTGTGTTGATAAAGGCAATTCGGCTACTTCATCTAAAAAGATGGTTCCGCCATTTACGACTTCAAAGTATCCCTTTCTTGCGTCAGTAGCACCTGTAAACGAACCTTTCTCATGTCCGAATAATTCTGAATCAATTGTTCCTTCAGGAATGGCACCGCAATTCACGGCAATATAAGGTCCGTGTTTTCGGGAACTGAGTTGATGTATGATCTGAGGGAAAGCTTCCTTTCCAACACCGCTTTCACCAGTGATAAGAACTGTAATATCAGTGCCTGCGACCTGCGCTGCTATATCGATTGCCCTTTCGAGCAACATAGAATGACCAATGATTCCAAAACGCTGCTTAATAGACTGAATGTCCATAATTATAAACGATAACGTAAACGCAAAATTACTAAATAAAGGCGGAGTGCTGACAGCTTAAATGTTAATAACTGCCAAAATGACATTATTTCCTAATCCGGGCTCCTAATTCAAGTTCTAAAGTTTTCGACAGCTTATTCATAAAACCATCAATATCTTTATCAGTTAAAGTTTTCGACTCATCCTGCAATATAAAACTAACAGCATAAGACTTTTTCCCTGATTCAATTTTATCACCTTCATAAACGTCAAACAGATTGACTTTTTTCAACAAGTGCTTATTCACTTTAAAAGCTATTTTTTCTATTTGATTATAAGTGATTTCCTTATCCAATACCAGCGCAAGGTCTCTTCTGACCTCAGGAAATTTTGAAACTTCTTTATAATTTACTTTATATTGCTGAGCGATTCTTAATAAGGCATCCCATTCAAGTATGGACACAAACACAGGTTGATGGATATCAAACTGATTAACTAATTCAGTTTTAAGCTGACCAACTGAGTAAAGAAATTTATTATTATAGTTAAAAGCTAATCCTGAAGAAAAGTAATCCGGCAAATTAGCCTCAGAAAGATTTGCCCTGTCTGCTCCCAATTTATCAAGTACATTCAGAGTCTGACCATTGATATAATAAAAATCAGAATCTTTAGAAGCAAAATTCCAATGTTCAGAATGTTGTTTTCCACTAACAAATAATGCCAGTGTCTTTCGCTCTTTATATTTTTCAGTGACATTGACTGAATTACTATTGTAATTAAGGCTGTATACAGTTCCAAATTCGAAAAACCTGAGGTCTGATTGCTTTCGCTTAAGATTATATGCTATAGATTCTAACCCACCAAATAACAAGGTTTGCCTCATTGCATCCAGTTCCTTACTGAGTGGGTTCATTAAATGAGCTGTTTCTTTAGAATTAAACCATTTATCCCCGGCATAATAAGCTGAACTACTTAAAGAATTTGTCATTATCTCATTAAAGTTGTTGCTAACAAGATAATCAGCGATTCTATTATAGAGACTCTCACTATCAGGCTTTTGAGTATATGAAACACTCGTCCTCATACTATTGCCACTTTCAATTTTATTATAGCCATATATACGAAGAATTTCTTCAACCATGTCTGCAGTGGTCTTTACATCAACTTTGAAGGGGGGGATTGAAAGATCAAGTCCTTTCTCGTTCTCACTAATAATTTCAACTTTTAATAATTGAACTATTTCTTTAATAACTTCAGGTGAGATATGCTCACCTATAAGTTTATCGACATCCTTGAATTTTAAGTGTAATTCTGCTTTCTTAACTGGACTTGGATACAAATCCATGACCTCGGAAGAAATACTTCCACCTGCTATTCCCTTTATCAGTAAAGCAGCTCTCTTAAGTGCTTCTACGGTAATTTCAGGATCAGTCCCTCTCTCAAACCTAAAGGATGCATCCGTTTTTAATGAATGGTGTTTTGATGTTTTTCTTATAGTAACCGGATCAAAACAAGCACTTTCAATAAAAACTGAATTAGTATTTTCAGTAACACCCGATTTTTCCCCACCAAATACGCCAGCTATGCACATAGGGTCTTCAGAATCACAAATCATCAGGTCATTAGCGGTCAATGTCCTCTCAACATGATCAAGAGTTGTGAATTTACTTCCATTTGATGCTTTCCTTATTACAACTTTGTTACCTTTAATCTTCTCAGCATCAAACGTATGCAATGGCTGGCCGTATTCAAATAGTACAAAATTTGAAATATCCACTATATTATTAATTGGTCTCAGTCCAATGCTTTTAAGCTTCTCCTGAAGCCATGCAGGTGAAGTACCAACTTTTACACCTTTAATGGAAATGCCGGAGTATCGAAGACATCCTTCGTTATCTTCCACAACTATATCGATGGGCAATTCATGATTATCAATTCTAAACCCTGATAAATCAGGAAAATCAAGACTCACCTCACCCATATTTCTGACCTTAATGGCAGCAGCCAGATCTCTTGCCACTCCAAGATGTGAAAGCGCATCCGCATGGTTAGGTGTTATTCCTATTTCAAATATCGTATCGCTAACAATGTTAAAATATTCAGAGGCAGGCTTTCCGGGTTCAACATTTTCTGGTAAAACCAAAATACCTTCATGTGAGTTGCCAATACCAAGCTCATCTTCAGCACATATCATACCTTCGGACACCTCACCCCTTATTTTTGACTTTACTATCTTAAAACTTTCTTCACCTTTATAAATCATAGCACCTTCCAATGCAACGATTACTTTTTGTCCCTCTGCAACATTAGGTGCTCCACATACTATATTTAGTATCTTTTCGCCACCAACATTTACAGTGGTTAAACTCAATTTATCAGCATTTGGATGTCTCTTACAAGTTAATACTTCACCTGTGACAAAACCTTTTAAACCACCTTTAATAGATTCATATTCTTCAACAGCCTCAACCTCCAGGCCAATATCTGTCAATAAAAGTGAGATAGTATGGGCATCAAGTGAGCACTTTAGATACTCTTTCAGCCAATTATACGATATAGTCATCCTTTGAAAATTTGGAAGGTGCAAAATTAAGGAAAAATGGAGTATGAGTAAATTCTTTGCCGGAGATAGCAGTTGTAAGAAGCAATTAACTGATTTGTCCCCATTTTTTATTCCGGTCCATCAGATAATCTACCATCTTCTGGTTTTCAGGTTGAATCAACTCCGGATCCTTATTTATAATATCAATTGCAGCTTTGCGTGCTTTCTTTAAAATTTCTTCATCCCTGACAATATCAGCTATTCTTAAGCCAATCAATCCACTTTGTTGTGTGCCCTGAATATCACCGGGTCCCCTGAGTCGAAGATCAACTTCAGCTATTTCAAATCCATCATTGGTCTCTACCATTGTTTCAAGTCGTTTTCTGCCTTCTCCGGTTAATTTATATGAACTAAGCAAGACGCAAAAAGACTGTGATCCACCTCTGCCAACCCTGCCTCGTAATTGGTGGAGTTGCGAAAGTCCGAACCGTTCAGCATTTTCAATCACCATTACAGTTGCATTTGGGACATCAACACCTACCTCTATAACTGTAGTAGCCACCATGATCTGTGTTTTCTTATCGAGAAAGCGCTTCATTTCACTTTCTTTCTCTGATGCTTTAAGTTGACCATGGACAATACTTATCTGATAATCTGGCAAAGGAAAATATCTTGAAACAGTATCAAATCCATCCATCAGAGCCTGCAATTCCACTTTATCAGACTCATTAATAAGTGGATAAACAACATAAATCTGCCTGCCTTCCTTTATCTGTTCTTTCATGAATTGGAAGACCCTAAGTCTGTCCTTTTCATAAAAATGGAAGGTTTTAATAGGTTTTCTCCCTGGCGGTAGTTCATCTATCACTGATACCTCAAGATCTCCATAAACAGTCATCGCAAGTGTTCTGGGAATGGGCGTAGCAGTCATAACAAGTATATGCGGCGAAAGATCGCTTTTTTGCCAAAGTTTTGCCCTTTGCTCAACTCCAAAACGATGCTGCTCATCAATGATAACGAGCCCCAGATCCTTAAATTGAACCCCTTCTTCTATTAATGCATGAGTCCCTATAAGCAGATTTAATTCTCCATTCCTTAAATCAGCATGAATAACTTCCCGATCACTTTTTTTTGTCGATCCTGTTAATAACCTGACATTAACAGGCATATCTTTCAGGAATTTTCGAATATTGTTGTAATGCTGGTTTGCCAATATTTCTGTTGGTGCCATTATACATGCCTGACATTTATTATCAATGGCAATCAAAATTGTCATTAAAGCAACAAGTGTTTTACCACTGCCAACATCACCCTGTAAAAGCCGGTTCATCTGTTTCCCGGTACTTAAATCCTTACGTATTTCCTTGATTACTTTCTTTTGAGCATTGGTCAGTTCAAAAGGTAAATACTTATTATAAAAATTCAGGAAATTATCTCCTATCTTATCAAAAACCCTTCCTACTGATTTTTCATTCCTGATATATTTAATCCTGAAAAGTTCAAGTTGGATAAAAAACAATTCCTCAAATTTCAGTCTGAACCTTGCTTTTTCAAGCAAGTCCATATTTTTTGGAAAATGTATATTAGCTATTGTATCTGCTCGCGATAAAAGGGAAAATGTCTTAATGAGTTCAGGATTAAGATTTTCTTTTATCGATCCATATGACTGTATGAGGGCATTCCTGATGATTTTACCAAAACTTTTACCGGTAAATCCTTTCCGCTTTAATTTTTCACTGGTATAATAATAGGGCTGGAAGGGTTCAGCTTTTATGACTTTTTCATCCTCAACAGGATCAACATCAGGATGCGTGATATTAAATTTTCCATTAAATAAAGAGGGTTTCCCGAATATCAGATATTCTGTGCCCGGCTTAATTTTATCTTTCCACCAACTAACTCCCTGAAACCATACCAATTCAATTCTTCCTGTTTCATCCTCCAAAATTCCCGATAACCTGACAGCCCTACCCTGACCCATTTCTCTTAAAGAAATTACTTTCCCTTTAAGTTGAATATATGCTGCATCAGATTCAATCTGACTAATCTTATGTATCTCACTTCTGTCAATATATCTAAAAGGATAGTATAATATCAGGTCATTTATAGTCTTAATATTTAATTCCTTCTTGAGAAGTTCAGCTCTTGCAGGACCAACCCCTTTAAGGAATTCTACAGATGTTTCAAGTGGATTCAAAGAATAGATCGTTTTGAATTGAACAAAGATACAATCAAAGGCTTAAAAATTAAAAGAGGCTACCTGAACAGGCAGCCTCTTTCATTAATCGATTTAACCGGTTAAAATTCCCAAAGGTTATGTTCAAACATAAACAATTCATTCTTCACTCGTTCTGCTTCCATAAGTGCATCCACCCCGGTAGCATAATCTGATATACGGCGGTCATAAACGTTATCTTCTTTATAGATGTAACTACTGAACATTCTCTTCCAGAATATATCGTCATAAGTTTTACGCGCTGAACTATTATATCTGTTAAACACTTCGGCTTTCGCCAGTATTGGTCTTGCTTCAGGGAAGTTAATCCAGAATAAAGGATCATAAGCTCTGAAGATACCTTTTTCATCAAAATTATCGCGTACGGGGCATATACCCAGAATCCTGACTTCCATAACGGATCTTTGTTTATCAAAGAACCAATCTTCTTTGATCCTGAAACGTTTCACGTCAGTAGGCGCGAATTTAACTGAGATCACAGTATCATACCAGTCATATGGAGGATAAGGCCTCTGCATAGGTACAGAGTCAGTTCTTTCAAGACGGTTCATGATCTCCTGGTATGTCAGGGGCACTACAAATTCATCGGATGGATTTGAAGCATCGTATGCAGTGATTGAACCTTCTTTTAAGGCATCCATTAATACCTGCATGAGACTTCTTAAGTCATTGTGAGGAACTTCAGGATAGTAGAAGGCCTGATTCATCTTCTCGCGAAGATCTATTACACGCCAGATCCTTTTTGTCCACACAACATCAGCTTCACGCACCCATGGATATGTGATAGGTTTCTTCTCAATAGTGTTTTTCTTATCGTAGACTCCATCGCGTGGCGGACTATCAAGGACCTGACCAACGAGAGTTTTAGCGAACCCTGCTGAGAGTAAAACGATAGCGAGAATACTAAATACTTTTTTCATCCGTCAAATTATTAATGCATTATTATTGAACAATTATACTAATTGTGCCAAGTTTACGAGTTCCATCAGGGCCTTTAGCCATGATATTCTCTAACCAAATTCTCTGACCTTTCTTACTTGCTTCAATGAACGAAGTCATCTTTGAAGTGAGTCGGTTATTATTTGCCTGATCCTCAACGATGTCACCACCACGAACTCCAACAAAAGTGAATGAAGTGATTTCAAAGTTCAAATCAAAATCAAAATCTTCAGGCATTTTAGGAATAATAGCTTTTGAAGCCAATAGCATACTTTTTGATATCGGGCCACCATCAGAATTTGCAATATAAGCTGTCGGGCTTGGAACCCTCTTAACCCTGAATTCTGCTTTACCCATATTACGCACTTTTCCTTTATCATTGTGACTTACGGAAACAGTTGCCTTTGAAACTCCGGAAGGAACTTTAACAACCCATTCTTTGCCAACTTTCCTGATTGTTCCAGAGCTGATTGAGGCAGCAATTTGAGACTCAGGAATACCGGAAGCTGAAATGGTAACCGGATTATCAACATTAGCGTAGAAAACGTTCATTTTAGTAGGGGCAACACTTAAAGATGGTGTCATTACAAAATAATCGCCTTCAAATGGATAGGTTTTCAAAGCACCGGTAGGATCAACTACCCTAATTTCACCTTTATAGGTCTGCAGTCCGGTAGCGCCAGCTCCAACAGTGTACTTTGCAACCCCATTTTCAGTTGGGATATTACGTCCATTTATAACGACTTCAGGATTTTGCTTTGTATCAATAGCTGCAACCATAATTTCTGCTTCATACTGGTCTCCACTGAAAACCATACGTGAATTAGGAATTACTCTTGCGGCGAGCTGATCAAATTTAAAGTCCTCTGCACTTATAGAATTGAATAAGGTTGAAACTACATCACCCTCAACATTTCTGACGTCTGCAATAAGTTTGTTCAGGAATGTAACATTGGCAGCAAGAATGGTATGATAGAAGTTATGCATCTCCCAGTTCTGCTTCTTGCGGTTTGCATCAGTAAACGGGCCTTGAGTGTCAAGTCCCAGCTTAATACTTTGCCTCTGTGCCGGGTCAAGACCCGCTAAAATATCTACTTTAAATTTCTCAATCTTCCTCTTAAGTTCGCCTGCCTTACCCTTTGAGCCATCAGGTGAATTGCCGATGAAGTAGTGTGTGCTCTCATCATACTTATCTTTAGCCTGAATATCTCCCAGAGGAGTTACTTTAGCTTCATCAACAGTAATCTTTTCAGCACGTGAGATTACTTCCCATTTTACGGTTTCAATATAATTGATCATTTCATCCGAAATGCGCCGAACTTCCTGGGCTTTTTCCCAATAGGGGCCTACTTTTGCTTCATTAAGTTGATTCTGTTGCTCAAACCTGGCATATGTCTCCATATTCTTGGATTTCAGGTTTTCGTTGGTGCCTTCCATACTTTTATTTACAACAACAAAAGCATTGATAATCTCAACAGAAACATTTAAAGCAAGTAGAGCAGTCAACACCAGGTACATCATCGCGATCATCTTTTGTCGCGGTGTTTCCTTGTATCCAGCCATAATATTTCCTTTACTTAGTTAATTAACAGTTTGTGATTAGCCCGCTTATTTAACATTGACATTCATGGCAGCAAGCATATTGCCATAAACCTGGTTCAAAGCAGTAACCTTCTTGGTCAGGTTTTCCATTTCCTGACGATAGCGGTTAATGTCTTGAGCCGAATCACTTATGTTAGTTAAGTATTGGTTCAATGTATTATGCAACTTATTGGCATCTTCAACGTGTGCTGAAGAACTCCTGAGTTGCAGCTCATATGCAGCATTTAAAGCATTCAGGTTATTTGACAGTTTCTGCAATGAATCATTGTAGGCACGTGTATCAACATTTGAAAAGTCAAGTTTATCAACTGATTGTTTCAATGTCTGAGCACTCTGCTGGTAAGTACCAATAAACTGATTTGTAGTTTCAGCAGCTTTAGCAACATTAGCTGACAGATCATTTACTGATTTACTTGCTGAAGAAAGATTACGGGTATAATCGTTGGTGGCAACAGCAGCATTTGACAGATCAGACATTTGTTTTGCATTATCACTTAAACTTCGTAATCCATTACCCAGACTTTGGATCAGTTCAGGACCGATCTTAGCTTTTTCAAGCATATTGTCAAGCTCCTGGGTAGGAGTCTTTCCACTTTTGGTACTGGTTCCGTGATACATACCTGCAAGTTCCGGATAAACCAGACTCCAGTCAGGTTCAACATGTGGTGGTTCAAAAGCAGAAAAGAAAAATATACATGCTTCTGTACCTAATCCTACTATGAGCATTTCGTTTGCTCCAGCATAGTGATTAATTTTGAATAAGGCTCCAAGAATAACAACTGATGCTCCCCAGCCGTACAGCTTTGCCATGAAGTTTCTGAACCCTCTTCCTCTGACTAAATTGCTCAATCCCATGATTGTAATTGTTTGATTTGAGTGATAAATTAATAAATAGATTTCAAGTTAAAATAGTCTTCAATTTTAGTTATAGATTTTCGAAGCACGTGCGGGGTTATCATCTTTTTGACGACCCATGAAGTTTTGTACACAACGGAAACCAATATAACTCTTTGATGTATCCTGGAACTCGTAAGTACGGGCATTAACCTGGAGGTAGTATGAAATATCTTTCCAGGAGCCTCCGCGCACTACTTTTCTTTTCAATGCTGGAGGATCACTGTCCTTTGCATTGTAGCTGTAGGCAGGATTCATGTCCCAGGTGAAATTATATGATGACTCATCGAAAGCGTCGTTTGTCCATTCAGCAACGTTGCCGGCCATATCATATAAGCCAAAGTCATTTGCAGGATAATGCGCAACAATGACAGGAGTAAGGCCTCCATCATCCACATAGTTTCCCCTGAGTGGTTTAAAATTAGCCAGGAAGCAACCCTTTTCATTACGGGTGTATGGGCCTCCCCATGGATACGGGCTAAAGGAGTTACCTCCGCGTGCTGCCCATTCCCATTCAGCTTCAGTTGGAACCCTGAACTCATTTACAACTGCATTACCCCTTGAATTGAGATATGCCCTCAAAAGCTCAGTACGCCAGATACCAAAAGCCTTAGCTTGTTTCCAGTTTACACCAACCACAGGATAGTTGTCATATGCCGGATGCCAGAAATAACGTTCTGTCATTGGATCATTGTATGAATATGCGTAATCATGAATCCAGGCAAGTGTATCAGGATAAACATTAATAATCTCTTTTCTTACATAAAGTGATCTGTCTTTCAAACCTTGCGGACGGTTAGCAAGACCAGCATTTACAGGGTCACCGGCAGAGAAATCTTTACCTGCAGCAGCGCGGTAGTCAACCCAAAAATACTCATACATCAACTTACGTGTATCAATTTCTTTTTTGCGGAAATATCGTTCATGTTCAGGAAGGAACATATCTTCGAGGGCTTCCCGTTCTTCTTCCCCGTTCCATTTGATTTCTGTCTTCCAATTGAGGAAAGCCGGATCATAAGTTTCTCCGGTCTTTTTATTTTCTTCAATGAGATAATCCTCAGGATTAACATCACCTAATTTTCTTCTTGCAATAGAATCCCTGACCCAAAAAACGAATTGGCGGTATTCATTGTTAGTGATTTCTGTTTCATCCATGTAAAATGCGCTCACTGATACTGTTCGCGGATCATTGATATGTGCATACGGGACATCCTGATCACCAACACCCATTGTGAAACTGCCCATTGGAACATAAGCCATTCCATAAGGATCGGGCTGATAAAATTTTTCTCGTTTTGTAACACCTATCAATTCGCCATTCCCTGAGTTACCGCAACTACTCAGAATAAGGGCAACAATGATGTAATTGAAGAGTTTTTTCATGTTTAGTACCTGATTTTAATGCAAATAACGGTTTTCCTTATAGATTATTATAAGTGTTTCCCCGAAAAATGAACGACAAAAATAGCAATATAAATTTTCCAAACAACTTTTTCTTTATAAGAATCGCGTGTTACGGAAACTTTTTTTCGTTTTTTCAAGTTCCAGTTTAAAACAATATCTTACCATAACCTCATGGCTGCCTGCTCCTCCTATTTTTGACAGAGGTATATCGTAAGCATAGCCAAGACTTAAATCCTTGATATTTAAACCTATCATCACTGCAGTCGTCTCTTGTAAACGATAGGTAAGTCCTCCCCAAACTTTTCTATTATATTCAATCAATGCATTTAAATCAACCTGAGTAGTGACTCCATCAAATTTGACAAAAACACTTGGTGTAAAAACATAGGCCGGATTTCTGATCCATGATATCTCATAGCCCGCGGTACCATAATAATGCCGTTTCAAGTTATATTCTAACTTGTCACCAATATTCCTGGCACCTTCTAATAATTGTGTTGCAGACAATCCCAGGTATAAACCACCGGGTTCTGTATAAAATGCTCCAAAATTCAAATCTGTGAACATTGTACTCTCTTCTGAACTGCCAAGAATAGGATCACCTTGTTCAACCGGTTTGAGTTTGCTAAAATCTAATGACTTATTCAGGAAACCTACATTAAACCCTATCCCTAATTCACCTCCGGCAAGTGATTTGTTATATGAATAACCTAATTTAACATATACGTCTTTAAAATAACCTATCTTGTCCTGCATCACAACTGCTGATACACCTCCATGTAACAATCGTACCGGAGCATCTCCACTGACGACGAATGTCTCAGGTCCTATATGGTTGTTTTCTTCATCATTTAATCCAACCCATTGCTGTCGTATGATACCGGTAACACAAATAGCATCCCTTAATCCGGCATAACCGGGATTAACAGCCATATGGTTAAATGAATTAAGTGTAAACTGTGGCTCCTGCTGTGACAAGCTTATTAATGGGATATTTAATAAAATTAATACCAGTGCCTTACTGATATTAACTAATCTACAACATTCGGGAATGCTCTTCATTTCAGCATTGCTAACAGTTTTTTACAGCAATGATCAATTTGATCATTGAAAGTAAGAAGGGGTTAAGTGTTAAAATTTATTTTCTAGTTAATCTAAAATATAGACAAAAGTAATACATTCTAAATATAAACAACAACATCAAAAAAAAAGTTGTTGCCATATTTCGAACCTTTCAGGGATAAACAAAACGAGAGCTTCTTTTCTATATTGTGTAGTTTTGCAGTTTAAATTTGCATATCATGACATTTGTTCAAAATGAGAAGATTTTCTCTGCACAATGGTTTAAAGCATACTCTCTTACCCTTTTAGGTTCATTCATCCTGGCTGCAGGATTTGTATTTTTTATTAATCCTTATAATATTGTACCTGGTGGTGTTTACGGGATAGGTATTGTTGTTCATCATCTGACTAGAGGAATGTTTTCCTTTTGGCCAACCGGCATTCCCATTGGTCTTTTCGGATTAATCCTAAACATACCATTAACTATTTTGGGTATCAAAATCCTCGGGCCCAGGTTTGGATTCAAGACAGTACTTGGTTTCGTTTTGACATCCATCTTTATGGATTTATTAACCATGCTTGTCGGAGAGGGAGATTATTTAGGACTAAAAGAAGATGTACTCATGGCTTCATTATTTGGAGGTGTGCTTTTAGGTTTTGGCTTAGGATTGATCTTCAAATCAAAAGCTACATCAGGAGGTTCTGATATCATAGCAATGATTATTTCAAAGTATACCAGATTGCCATTGGGACAATTGATGATATATGTTGACTCAACCATCGTCCTGCTGGGATTACTGGCTTTTGGAGATTGGCGAATCCCACTTTATTCATGGATAGTAATATTTGTAACCGGAAAAGTAATCGACATCACCATGCAAGGTGTAAGCTACGATAAGATGTTGCTTATTATATCAGACCAATTTGAACCCATAAGGGATAAAATCATAAATGACCTGCACCGGGGCGGAACTTACATTCCGGGCAAAGGAATGTATAATAACCGCGATAAAACAATAATATTCACAGTACTGACCAGACGCGAATTAGCCATTTTGCAGGAATATGTCCATCAGGCTGATCCTAACGCTTTCCTGACTGTTGTTGACGCAAATGAAATACTTGGTGAGGGCTTCAGATCATTGAAAGAAAAAGTTGCTGAATTTTAACATACTCTAAAAATACAATGGCATTTTTACAGAAAGATCAGTTATTTACCAGAAAGTGGTTTATTTCATACACCCTGATAATAGTAGGGACATTTCTGGTTGCAACAGGATATGTTTACTTTATCACTCCTTATAAAATAGTACCCGGTGGAATCTATGGTATTTCTATTGTTCTTCATCATCTTTTCGGGACACCGGTTGGTCTCACCGCACTATTATTTAATATTCCGCTTACCATAATCGGAACCAAAATTCTCGGCCCGCGATTTGGCACAAAAACCGTTGTAGGATTTATTCTTACATCAGTTTTTGTCGACACCCTTTCCTTTTTCTCTGAATATAAGCCGCTGGTTGAGTCTGATCCGTTACTCTCATCTGTATTTGGAGGTGCATTGGTTGGCGCAGGAGTTGGGCTGATTTTCAAATCTAAGGCTACTTCAGGCGGATCGGATGTTATTGCAATGATCATTGCCAGGTTTACCAGGCTACCGTTAGGGCAATTAATGATGCTAATCGATTCAGTTATTGTATTGGTTGGTTTTGCAGCATTTGGCGATTGGAGAATTCCATTATACTCATGGATTACCATATTTGTTATGGGAAAAACCATTGACACAGTCTTGTCGGGAGTTAACTACGAAAAAACAATTTTTATAGTTTCAGATAAGCATCAGGAGATCCGCGACAAAATAATTAATGACCTCAATCGTGGAGGAACATTTCTTCAGGGAGAAGGTATGTTTAACGGGCAATCAAAGAAGGTTATTTTTACTGTTGTAAACCGTCGCGAGCTTGCTATGCTTGAAGAATTCATAAATAAGATTGATCCAAAAGCTTTTCTTACAATTATGGACGCCCATGAAATCCTGGGGCAAGGATTCAAATCATTGCATGAAAAGCTTGAAGATTAGAGAAAATCTTAGATCGGGTGACTGATAATACGAACTTTTATTTAAAGAGTTTGATAACATCATTACCATTGGCCAGGATCAATAGCCCAAAAAGTAATATCATTCCAGTTATCTGGGCATATTCAAGGAATTTATCCGAAGGCTTCTTACCGGTGATTATTTCATAAAGTAAAAATAATACATGTCCCCCGTCAAGTGCCGGGATAGGCAGTACATTAAGAATACCCAGCATGATTGACAGAAATGCGGTTAAGCTCCAAAATGCCATCCAATCCCAGTCAGCAGGGAAGATATTTCCAATTGAAATAAATCCGCCTACAGACTCGTATGCTTTAACTTCAGGATGAAATAACAATTTTAACTGCTTCAGGTAACTTCCCATCTGTTTCCAGGTTTTAACAAACCCGGCCGGGATAGCGGTAATAAATGAATATTCCCTTTCTTTTATCTTAAAGATTCTTGAAGGATCAGTTAAATAGGCCCCTATTTTTGCTGTTTCATCCAGTTTTACTTTAAAATTTAAAGTATCAGCTTCTCTCAGAGCTTTGAGCGTTATTTCCTTGTTTGCGTTTTGATCCAATACATTTTTATACTGATCAAAATAAGGCAATATTGTGTCATTAATTCCTATGACCCGGTCACCTTCTTTCAGTCCGGCAGCCTTACCAGGCGAATCCTTTAGAAACTGTCCGATAATAAAAGGAACCCTTGGACTAATAAACTCAGGGGATTGATGCTTCAGAAGCTGCGCGATGAATCCTTCAGGGATAATAACGTTAAAAGGTTTGTCATCGCGAATCACCTGGATGGTTTTTGCATTGTCGAGGATGATCTTTCCAGGAATCTTGTAGAAATCATCAATATATTCATTGTCGACCGTAAGGATCTTGTCTCCATCCCGCAAACCCATTTTTTCAGCCATTGTATCAGCAACGATACCATATTTTACTTCTGATGTTGGCAGGTATTCTTCACCCCATACCCATAATATTCCAATATATATAGCGAAAGCCAGGAGTATATTGACTGTAACGCCTCCAAGCATTATTATTAATCGTTGCCAGGTTGGCTTGCTCCTAAATTCCCAGGGTTGTGCAGGCTGATTCATTTGTTCTTTATCCATTGATTCATCAATCATTCCGGATATTTTAACGTACCCTCCCAAGGGAAGCCAACCTACTCCATATTCGGTTTCACCTTTCTTGAATTTGAAAAGGGAAAACCACGGATTGAAAAAAAGATAGAATTTTTCAACCCTTGTCTTAAAGACTTTAGCAGCAATGAAATGACCAAACTCATGAAAAATTACCAGTATTGATAAGCTAAGAAGTAGCTGAGCTGCTTTAATAACAATTTCCATAAACGGTTAAATAATTTTCAATTAACAAAGATAGTAAGTTAAGGTTTAGAAGCGCTCTTTTTACACAATTCCCCAGCCATACACCTTATTATTTTGTTGGTCCTGAACAGCGAATCAAGGTCAGGAGCAGGCTCATAATCAGCCTCTTGCATACATTTCTTAATAATTTGGGGTATTTCAAGAAATCCAATCTCGCCACATAAAAATGCTCCGACAGCAATTTCATTTGCGGCATTAAGAACACAAGGCATGTTCCCTCCCCTTTTAATTGATTCGTAAGCCAGCTCTATACAAGGGAAAGTTTCATTATCTGGCGGTTCAAAATTTAAAGATAAGAACTTTCCAAAATCGATCCTGCTGAAACTGTTTTCTAGTCTGTATGGATATGATAGCGCAAATTGTATTGGCAGGCGCATATCAGCCGCACCCAATTGTGCTTTGATTGAGCCATCAGAAAATTCCACCATACTGTGAACTATAGATTCAGGGTGAACCAGGATATCAATCTTATCGGGTTGGACATCAAAAAGCCACCTGGCTTCTATCATTTCCAATCCTTTGTTCATCATTGTCGCTGAATCAATAGTCACTTTATTGCCCATTGTCCACCGGGGATGGTGCAAAGCTTCTTCAGGCCTGACATTTTCAATCTCAGACCGTTTTTTCCCACGGAAAGGACCTCCTGAAGCTGTCAGATAGATCCTCTCAGGTAATGATAATTCACCCGACAAGCATTGGAATATAGCAGAATGTTCAGAATCTACAGGTATGATGGGAACATTCTTTTCTTTTGCAAGTCTGGTAACAATTTCTCCAGCAACTACCAGAACTTCTTTATTTGCCAGTGCAATAGCCTTACCTGCATTTATAGCGCTTACTGTAGGACGTAAACCGGCAAATCCTACCAGCGCAACTAAGACAATATCTATTTGTTCTGATTCAACTATTTGGACGATTGAATCCTCCCCGGTGTAAACTTTTATATTCAGAGGCTCCAACGCTTCTGAAACTTTATTATATTCAGACGAATTGCATATAATGACACTATCAGGCTTAAAGATGCGTGATTGTTCAATAAGTAAGTTTGAATTGTTATTGGCTGCAAGAACAGTAACTTCAAACAGATGCTCATATTTTGCAACGACTTCGAGCGTTTGCGTACCTATTGAACCTGTTGAGCCTAAAATGGCAATTCGCCTTTTCACCTTAAATTTTTAAAAAATCACATAATTTTCGGGATTCACAGGATTCCCGTTAATCCACAGTTCAAAATGCAAATGCGGTCCGGTTGAGAATTCACCTGATTCTCCAATAATTGCAACACTTTCGCCTGCTTTTACAAATGAACCCTGTTTTTTAAGGATCACAGAATTATGCTTATATACGCTTATTACATTATTTATATGCTGAATTGCGATAACATGACCAGTCGAAGAACTCCATTCTGAAAAAATGACAGTACCATCATAAACAGCTTTTACAGCTTCATTTTTTGAGGCAGCTATGTCAACTCCAAAATGTTTTGATGAAACATTAAAATGATTCGTAATAATTCCCTTAACCGGTGTAAAAAAGACCGGGATACCCACTGATGGCGATACGATTTTACTTGTTTCTTTATTAATTGAACTAAGGTTGTATCTGTTGCTTTGTTCATATTCTGCCCTTAAAAGAGAATCTTCCTTTGATTTTCTTAAAGTAATATTTGAATACTTTTCGTGGTCAACGGTATCAGTTAGGTTTTTCTCGTCGGGAAGAACAATATCGCCAGTGACAATCTTACGCATATTTTCTATATATAAGTCTTTAGCTCGCATTGCTTTTTCAAGTGAATCTGCATGAAGTGTCAACTCATAAATATCTTCCTGAACACCGGTATCATTATAACCGGGTATATATTCTTTGAGTGGTGTAAAGGCAATAAGGTAAGTTGTAAGGAATATAAAGATAATGGCAAGCATTCCCGTAATTACAAAGACATTGAGCCTGGACAATCTGAAAGATAGTCTTTCCTCAAATGTATCTTCATTAAGAATAACAAGCCTGTATTTATCACGAAGTTTCCTGTACCATTTAACTTTAGTTTCAGGAAATTCAGTTTCTACGATTTTTTTCTTTCTCCCCATCCAATTCAATTTCAGGGGCAAAATTACTTACTTTCTAAATATAAAAAGGGGAAATGAAAAATGAATAAAAGGTGCTTGAAAAATTATAGACTCCACATAGACTCCACATAAAGTCCACATTAACTCCACATAAGTGCACACTTTTTGTGCACTTAATGTGGGGTTTATGTGATCTTATTATGATGTTATTGATCAGATCAGGATTTCTATTTGCCGACAGCTTTACTCACCTCCGCCGGGGTTTTAAAATTGTTTTCTTTTAAGTCCTCTATTAATGAAATTATCCCTTCATCTGCTTTATTTTGCCTGGCTTGTTTTAACAATGCCTCTCTATCGGCAGGATATTTAATTCCCTTCAGAGCCTTTTGTACTTCTATAGCTTTTGGTTTCACTCTTGGCATCTCACTGATTATTAATGTTTTAATACTCAACAATATACCTCTCCATAAGTTTTCGGGAAAAGATCTAATTTGAAAGTTGTACTTACTCTTAATCAACTTTTTACCATAGTTTCAGAAAAATAAAATATTTTTGCAGATTAACAGTTATTAGGTAGAAAAAGTAAATTTCATAATCATTGGCTGCTTATCCCCGACTGGTCCGCAATATCTTGGTATTGGCATTATTGCCGGTAATATTCTCATCGTGTTCCACAAAGAAAAATACATTTACCAGAAGAGTTTACCATAACCTGAATGCACATTATAATGCATATTGGAATGGTAATGAAAGCTTAAAACAAGGAATTGCCGATTTGTCAAAGGCAGCAAAAGACAATTATATTTCTGTATTACCGGTTTATAATTATGGAACCCAGACCAATGCACAGACTATTAATCCGAATATGGACAGAACCATTGAAAAAGCATCGAAGGTAATCCAGCGACACTCGATGAATTTCAATGATAAGGAGTATGTTAAATGGGTTATGTATAGTTACATGCTTATTGGAAAAGCAAATTACTATAAACAGGATTATAATGCAGCAAGGCGTGCTTTTGAATTTGTAACGGAAAAATACCAATATCACGATGTGCACTATGAAGCCTTGCTTTGGTCCGGACGCACATATCAAAAATTAAAACAATACGAAAAAGCTATAACCATTTTTGACCAGTTGACTGAAGAATCAAAAGTCAAACTTCTGCCCTGGAATGTTCGGAAAGCACTACCCATAGCCTATGCCGATCTTTTTATAGCACAAGGTAATTATGCCCAGGCAAGGGAAAAAATCGAAGATGGAATGCCGCTTCAATCAGGTTCTAAGTTTAAAACCCGTTTAAATTTTATTCTTGGCCAGATTTATCAAAAAGAAGGCAAGGATAGTCAGGCCACTGAATATTATACTCTTGCACTCAAAGGAACTCCAAGTTTTGAAATGGCATTCAATGCCAGGATCAATCTAGCAAGAGTTTATGATGCGGGGAGAAGCGACCGGAACCTTATAGTTAAAGAGCTTGAAAAAATGCTCAAGGAAGTCAGGAACCAGGATTTCCGTGACCAGATTTATTATGCGCTCGCTGATATTGCCTTCAAGCAAAAAAATGACACTCTTGGAATCTCCTATCTGCGAAAATCAGTTGCTTCAAGTGTGGATAATGATTTTCAAAAGTCAACATCCGCATTGCGACTTGCAGATACCTATTTCAAACGGCAGGAATATGGATTTGCACAGGTATATTATGACACAGCATTAAATTACCTCCCCGAAGAATATCCGGAATTTGATAAAATTACAACCCGCACAGAAATTATTTCACGTCTCGTTGAAAATTTACAGGCAATACACGTGCAAGACAGTTTACAAACACTTGCCAAGATGCCTGAGGCAGAACGGTTAAAAGTAATTGATGCTGCTATTGCCGAATATGTAAAAAAAGAAGAAGAAGCCAAGAGAAAAGCTGAAGAAGAGCGACTTGCACTGGAGGCTGGTATTGCACTTGGTGGTAAGAGAGTAACTGATTTGGAAGGCCAGACAACGGTTGGCGGAGGTGGCTGGTATTTTTATAACCCATCTGCTATTGGTATGGGTTACAGTGAATTTACCCGCAAATGGGGACGAAGAAGATTAGAAGATAATTGGCGACTCAGTAATAAACGTGTTGTAAATTGGGATCTCCTGGCTGATGAAACTACTGTAATAGATTCAACAGGGATGGATGGAAAAGGAAAAGGAGGTGGTACTGATTTTAAAAACCGGCAAACTTACCTGAGTAATCTTCCATTTGAACCCGAGCAAGTGCAGGCAAGTAATGAAATTATTGCATCTGCTTTATTTAACGCAGGCTTGATCTATCTTGAAGAACTGCGTGATATTCCGGAAGCTGAGAAGACTTTCCATACTCTGATTGATAGATTTCCTTCTGACTCAAATAATTTGCAGGCCCATTATCATTTGTACCGGATAAGCAGGGATCGGGGAGATTCGGTAAATATGCTTGCTCACCAGAATGAAATAATAAATAACTACCCGGATAGTGATTATGCTAAAATATTAATTGACCCTGATTACAAAGCAGAACTGGAAGCAGCAAGCAACAGGGTGAAGACCTTATATGAAGAAACCTTCCAGGCGTTCAATGCTGGTTTATTCAAAACAGTTGTGATTTACAGCAATGATGCTATTTCTACATATCCTAACAATGAACTTATACCAAAATTTGAATACCTGCGGGCATTGGCTTTGGGACAAACTGTCAATGCTGACACAATGAAAGTTGAGTTAGCTCAATTGGTACAAAACCATCCTACGTCTCCAATAGTACCACTGGCAAATATTTTAATAGGCCCGGTTGAAAAAACTACAGGCACAGAGCCTGCTAAACCGGGAGAATTGCCCGGTGAAGTTAAAGTGCAGGACATATCGATGTATTCAGTTGAACCTGACTCGCCTCACTTTTATATTTTAATCGTTGATGGAAATGTAGTAAATGTTTATGGAACTAAAGTAAGGATAAGCGACTTTAATTCAAGGAACTATGGTCTGAAAGAGTTACAGGTAAATAGTGTTGTACTTGAAAATAACAAACAAATGATCACTGTCAGCAATTTCAAAGATAGCAAGGATGTGATGACATATTTTGACCATATCAGTAACGATGACTATATCTTTTCAGGTATTCCTGAAGGTTCATTTAACCAGTTTGTTATTTCTGCAAATAATTATCCTATCTTTTTCAAAGAAAAAAAAGTTGAACCTTATTTACAGTTCTTTGAAAAAAATTACTTAAAAAAATGATAACCAACATTATTTAATATGGCCAAGAATAACATACCAGAAGCCCCTCCCTCAGCCAATCTTATTCAATCGGGGACAATGATCACCGGCGACATTGAATCAAATGGCAACATACGGATAGACGGAACCCTGATAGGCACAGTTACGGCAGGTGGTAAAGTAATATTAGGATCTACCGGCACTGTTGAAGGTGAAATTAATTGCATTAATGCCGATGTTGAAGGGAAAGTTAACGGATTAATCCGGGTTAAAGAATTACTATCATTAAAGGCAACCGCAGTAGTAACCGGCGATCTGGTTATCAGTAAACTGGCAATTGAACCGGGCGCCCGGTTTACAGGAACCTGCAAAATGGACGGTAATCCTGTTGAAGCCGTACATTCGTACTCTGAGCATGAAACAACAGAACGATGAAGATCCTTTAAAGCCTTATGCCCGGTATTCAGGCATGGCCGCTCAAATGATCTTTATTATTGCTGGTGGAAGTTTTGGGGGCTACAAACTTGATCAGTGGTTAAAAATCCCATATCCTGTATTTACAGTAATCTTGTCATTAGGTGCTGTATTCCTTGCAATTTGGCTTTTTATCAGGCAATTTAATTCTAAAAGTTAGTCAACATGAACAACACAATGAAATTGTTTTTAAAACAATTGCTAATACTCGCCTCAATCATAGGCATTTGTATCATAGCCATTATTTTTGTTATACCACCGCAATACGTTAGCCCAACTTTGCCATTTCTGCTGGTCTTCCATACTGCCGCTACCTTGATATCTTTTTTGTACATCCAAAAGAAGACTCAAAATAGCCCAAATAAATTCATCAATGTTTACATGGTTAATACAACAGTAAAATTGTTATTGTACTTGGTTATACTTATGGTTTATTCACTGAATAACATTAGTGATGCCGTAAACTTTATCATTAGTTTCTTCATAATGTATCTTATTTTCACTGTATTTGAAGTAGTTAATTTATTAAAAGTTAATAAGAAGCTTTCAAAGCAGTAATTTTGTTGTACTTTAATTTTGATTGTAAAACAAATCATGATCTATATTACAAGGCAAGAGCATTTTAATTCGGCTCACAGGCTTTTCAAACCGGAATTTTCTGATGAACAAAATCTTCAAATATTCGGCAAATGCTCTAATCCTAACTGGCATGGGCACAACTACTCCTTATTTGTTACAATAAAAGGCGATGTAAATCCTGAAACCGGTTTTCTGATTAATCTGAAGACATTGAGTATGATCATCAATGAAAAGATCATTGAAAAAATGGATCACAGGAATATTAACCTTGAAGTTGACTTTATGTCAGGTATATTGCCTTCAGCAGAAAATATAGCCATCCAGATCTGGAATGAATTGGAAGGCACGATTATTGAGCATGGTGCAAGGTTACATTGTGTTAAATTATATGAAACTGAAAGAAACTTTGTAGAGTATTTCGGGTCGTGAAGAAAAAAAAGATAGTGATGGAAAAAGACAGATTACAGGAAGGATTGAATGAAATGGTTATTGAGAATATGATGGATGACTATGCCATTGAGGTTGGTTATCATCGTCGCGATACTTATAACCCAAAAACACTGACAAAACTTGGCAATCATTACAAGGAAATTCTTAAGTTGATCGGCGAAGATCCTGCCCGCGAGGGGTTACAAAAAACTCCTGAAAGAGTTGCTAAGGCAATGCAGTTCCTTACTCATGGTTATGACCTGAATCCTGAAGAGATGTTACGTTCAGCCATGTTTCGTGAGGATTATAAACAGATGGTTATAGTAAAAGATATCGAAATTTATTCCCTTTGCGAACACCATATGATACCATTTTTCGGAAAAGCCCATGTGGCATATATTCCGAATGGATACATTGTCGGCTTAAGCAAAATACCAAGAGTTGTTGATGCATTTGCCCGAAGGCTTCAGGTTCAGGAGAGGCTGACAACCCAAATCAAAGAAGTGATCAACAATACACTCAAGCCATTAGGGGTTGCAGTTGTTATCGAAGCTCAGCACATGTGCATGAGCATGAGAGGTATCCAAAAACAAAATTCAGTTACAACAACGTCAGATTTCACAGGAGCTTTTCTTGTTGACAAAACGAGGGCAGAGTTTATTCATCTGATTGGTTCGCGGCTTCATTAATAGATTTATCGGATTCCTGGCTTATTTAGAATAAAGAACAAATGAATATTGAATCCTTCAAGCTTGAAAGATATTTTGCAAAGCATGAATTTACTTCGAAATATCTGCTCTCAAGTTCTGATTGTGACGGATTCAGTCTGGATTATGTTTTGTCATCTGCACAACATGGTGAACTCGAACTATGGAATGACCTGAAATTCGGTTATACTGATTCGCTTGGACATCCGCTTCTTCGCGACGCTATTTGTAGACATTACAGAACAATTGGAAGAGAAGATGTTTTCGTACTTTCTCCCGGTGAAGCAAATTTTATCCTTATGCTAAATTTGCTAAAGCCAGGTGATGAGTTAGTTTGCATGAAACCTGCTTATCAATCACTTTATCAGGTAGCCAAGAGTATAGGTTGCAATATCTTATGGTGGGAGTGCAATAAAACGGGCTATTATGATCCAGACGTTCTTGCGTCATTAGTTACTGCAAAAACAAAACTAATTGTTATCAATTTCCCTCATAATCCAACCGGTTATTATCCATCGAAGATTGAATATGAGAGAATTATTGAAATTGCAGCGAAACATAATACGGTTCTTTTTTCAGATGAGATGTACCATAAATTGGTTCATGATCCTTTAAAAATAAATGATTCAGCCGCTGATCTTTATGAAAATGCCATATCACTATGGGGTACAGCAAAATCCTTTGGCCTGGCAGGTTTAAGAATAGGATGGGTCGTTTCGCATAATAAGGAGCTTCTGGATGAAATGAAACGCATGAAGGATTATTTAACAATCTGCAACAGTGCGCCTTCGGAGATACTTACTATTATCGCTCTAAACAACAGTGAACGGTTCATTGATGTGAATCTTCAAAAGATCAGGAAAAATAAAATAGTGTTCAGGGATTTCGTGAATAAACACAAAGAAATGTTCCCCAATTACCATGAAACCACTGCCGGTTCAACTTCATTGGTAAGAATGAATATTGATGAACCAACAATATCTTATACTGACAAACTTGTCAGAAAGACTGGCATTATGATTGTCCCTTCAGAGTTGTTTGAGTATGGAAACTCACACATCAGAATAGGTTTTGGAAGAGAAAATATGCCTGAGGCTCTTGATCTTTGGGATCAATATATTACAACACCACATTAATTCTCGATTCCTTTCATTTATTTGGGATGGCATCCAAAATGGCCATTAAACCAAAAACACTATCTTTGCGGCTTCAAATTTTTTAACCGATCAGTATGAAAGCATATGTATTTCCAGGTCAGGGTGCCCAGTTTGTAGGAATGGGTAAAAATCTTTATGATACAAATCCAGAGGCTAAGTCCCTGTTTGAAAAAGCAAATGAAATATTAGGATTCAGGATCACTGATCTTATGTTCGAGGGTACAGATGAAGACCTGAGGCAGACCAGGGTGACTCAACCTGCTATCTTCCTGCACTCTGTTATACTTGCAAAAACTTTGGGAGAACAGTTTAAGCCTGATATGACTGCTGGTCATTCACTTGGTGAGTTTTCAGCACTTGTGGCCGCAGGCGCTTTATCATTTGAAGATGGATTGAAGTTGGTATATGCACGTGCTATGGCGATGCAAAAAGCATGTGAAGTAGAACCAAGCACTATGGCAGCAATTCTTGGTCTTGATGACAGTAAAGTTGAAGAAGTACTATCAAATATTGATGAAATAGTTGTTCCCGCTAATTATAATAGTCCTGGTCAACTTGTAATTTCTGGCTCAATAAAAGGAATTGAAATTGCATGTGAAAAATTAAAAGAAGCCGGTGCAAAAAGGGCGTTGCCTTTAAAAGTCGGCGGAGCTTTCCATTCACCGCTAATGGAACCAGCACGTATTGAGCTTGCAGAGGCGATCAATAACACCAAATTCAATACGCCAATCTGCCAGGTTTATCAGAATGTATCAGCAATGCCTGTTACTGATCCGGCTATTATTCGTGAAAATCTTGTTAAACAACTTACAGCACCTGTAAGATGGACACAAACCATTAAAAATATGGCATCCGACGGTGCAACTATTTTCATTGAAGTAGGTCCGGGCACCGTACTTCAGGGTTTAGTTAAGAAAATAGTACCTGACGCCGAAGCTTTAAGCGCTCAATAATCAAACTTATTAATCAGAACTTAAAGTAAAAAAGCTGGATTACCCCCAGCTTTTTTATTCTTACGATTATAAAGTTTTGAGCTTATCTGTTTACATATTGTTGCTCGTAATATTTTTGGTATTCACCTGATGTCACAGAGTCCAGCCATTCTTCATTATCAAGGTACCAGTCAACAGTGGTTTCAAATCCTTCACTAAATTTTACTGATGGTTCCCATCTTAATTCTTTATAAATTTTTGAAGCATCAATGGCATATCTTAAATCATGGCCGGCGCGATCTTTAACAAAAGTAATCAGTCGTGCTGATTCACCTGGTTCTCTCTTTAAACGTTGGTCCATAATATCACAAAGTTTGTGTATCAGGTCAATATTTTTCCATTCATTGTTTCCGCCTATATTGTATGTCTCCCCTATTCTTCCTTTATGGTAAAGAAGATCTATTGCTTTAGCATGATCTTCAACAAATAACCAGTCACGTATATTTTCTCCTTTTCCATATACAGGCAAAGGTTTGTTGTTGCGAATATTATGGATGAATAACGGGATTAATTTTTCAGGAAACTGGTATGGACCATAATTATTCGAACAATTTGAGATAACAATGGGTAATCTGTATGTATGCCAATATGCCCTCACAAGATGGTCACTACTTGCTTTGCTCGCCGAATAAGGACTCCGCGGATCATAGGAAGTGGTTTCAGTGAATTTACCTTCTTCAGCCAATGAACCGTATACCTCATCAGTTGAAATGTGGTAGAATTTCTTGTTATCACAATTATCTTTCCAGATGGCAAGTGAGGCATTCAATAGGTTGACAGTACCAACTATGTTGGTCATAATAAATTCCATTGGGCTCGAAATTGACCTGTCAACATGCGATTCGGCAGCAAGGTGTATTACTCCGTCAAAATTCCACTCTCTGAACAACTTTGATACAAATGCTGAATCAGTAATATCACCCTTTACGAATGTATAATTATCTTCGTTTTCAATGTCTTTTAAATTAGTAAGGTTTCCGGCGTAAGTGAGTTTATCAAGATTTACAATATGGTACTCTTTATATTTATTTACAAAAAGCCTCACTACATGCGAACCAATGAATCCGGCGCCTCCGGTAATAAGTATATTTTTCATCATTAAATTATGTTCAGGTCGTAATAAAATCCGAATGCGAAAATAAGTAACAATGTATTAGTAAATAATTGAATTTAACTTATTTCTCAGTTTCAGCAAGGGATAGTTCCCATTTCCAGGCTGATTCCATCATTTCGTCAAGATTTCTTTTAGCTTTCCATCCTAATTCAATGTTGGCATATGTTGTATCAGCCCATACTTTTTCAATGTCACCGGGTCTCCTGCCAGTTATTTCGTAACTAAGTTTTTGCCCTGATACTTTCTCAAATGATTTTATTACTTCAAGTACTGAAAATCCTTTGCCGGTACCAAGATTAAAAACTTCAAAATTCAAAGCTGACTTTTCGTTAATCATCCGGTCAATTGCTACTACATGCGCTTCTGCAAGATCAACCACATGAATATAGTCACGGATAGCAGTACCATCCTGAGTATTATAGTCAGAGCCATAAACTTTTAGTACCTGTCGTTTTCCAATTGCCGTTTGGGTTATAAAAGGGACAAGGTTGTTGGGGATTCCTATTGGAAGTTCGCCTATCAGGGAAGACTCGTGGGCACCAATCGGATTAAAGTATCGAAGAGAGATACTTTTAAGGTTATGCGCAGCAACCACAAACTTAATGATCTGCTCTGACATTTGCTTTGTGTTGCCGTAAGGGGACCATGCTTCTTTTATGGGTGAAGTTTCGCGTACGGGAAGTTCATCAGGTTGCCCGTATACCGTGCATGATGATGAAAATACCAGGTTCCTGATATCATGCTTCTTCATCCCTTCCAGGATATTAATAGTAGAGTCTAAATTATTCCTGTAATACATTATTGGCTTATCAACCGACTCACCAACTGCTTTAAAAGCTGCAAAATGAATGATACCGCTAAGGTCAGGATGGCTGGCGAACAAAGCACCTGCTTCTTGTTTATCAGCGATGTCTGTTTTTAGAAAAAGTGGCCGGATACCTGTAATTTTCTCAATATTATCAACAACATACTCATAAGAATTTGAGAGATTGTCAGCAATAATTACATCGTAACCTTTTATCTGAAGTTCAACTACAGTATGTGAGCCAATGTATCCTGTTCCCCCTGTAACAAGTATTTTCGTGCTCTTCTTATTCATTGGAAGTCAGTTTTTTAACAATACCCTCCTTCAACAAATATCGTTCATGGCTTTCCGGACATTCTGCGATTCCCTTGTCATTGAATTTAAGTCTGTGGCCGAATTCACTCATCCAGCCGGTTTGTCTGGCAGGATTACCTACAACAAGCGCATAAGGAGGCACTTCCTTTGTTACAACTGCTCCAGCCCCGATAAATGCATATTCACCTATATCATGGCCGCATACTATTGTTGCATTTGCCCCAATTGAGGCGCCTTTTTTTACTACTGTCCGCGTGTAATTCCCTCGCCTGTTAACTGCACTTCTCGGATTGACAACATTCGTGAAAACCATGGATGGTCCAAGGAAGACATCGTCTTCACATATTACACCTGTATAGATGGATACATTATTCTGGATTTTTACATTTTTGCCAAGCACAACACCGGGTGAAACGACTACATTTTGTCCAATGTTACAGTCATCACCAATACTGCAACCTTCCATAATATGGCTGAAATGCCAAATCCTGACTCCGTTTCCAATAGTGCAGCCTTCATCAATTACGGCAGTTTCATGGGCAAAGTAATTAATTATTTTTTCCATTCGGATTATTTGATTTCTTCATTCAATTAAACTAACGGAAAATAACGCTATTTCGTTTCACTGTCAGTGATTATTGACAAAATCCAGCAAAGTTCCGGTAATATGGTCAAGTTGCTCTTTATCCAATTCAGTATGCATCGGAAGAGAGATCACTGATTTACACAGAGCCTCAGTAACAGGGAAGTCGCCTGCTTTATAACGGGGATCAAGATAAGCTTTTTGCATATGCAGTGGCACCGGATAATATATCATCACAGGTACGTTATGCTGGGCCATGAATTCAACAAGGGCATTACGATCGACACCTGAGGTTATAATTGTATACTGATGGAATACATGAGTTGAATTGTTTGCTCTTGCAGGAGTTTTCAATTTATCATTATTGGCAAATGCTTTATCATAGTAATCTGCAGCTTTATTCCGGGCAGTATTGTATTCGTCCAGATGTGGCAATTTAACATCGAGAATAGCAGCCTGAATGCTGTCGAGCCTGCTGTTAACGCCGATGTAATCATGATAATATCTTACTGTCATTCCATGGTTAACCATCACCCTGAGCATTTTTGCGAGTTCATCATCATTTGTGAAAATAGCTCCACCATCGCCATAACATCCAAGATTCTTACTAGGGAAAAATGAGGTACATCCAATATGGCCAATTGTACCTGATTTCTTCATTGTTCCATCCTTAAAAATGTAATCCGCTCCAATTGACTGGCAGGCATCTTCTATTATATAGAGGTTGTTTTCGTGCGCTATCTCCATAATGGCTTCCATATCAGCACATTGTCCAAAAAGGTGAACAGGTACAATTGCTTTTGTTTTTGGTGTAATGGCTCGTTTGATTGCTTCAGGATCGATGTTGAAGGTTTCAGGGTGAACGTCTACAACAACAGGAGTAAGTCCAAGCAAGGCAATTACTTCAGCGGTAGCAATAAATGTAAATGATGTTGTGATTACTTCGTCACCTGGTTTTAGGTTTAAAGCCATCATCGAGACTGTAAGCGCATCCGTTCCATTAGCACATGGAATGACATGCTTTACACCAAGATAATTTTCGAGGTGTTCCTGAAAGTTTCTTACGGCTGGTCCATTGATGAATGCTGTTGAGTTGATGACCTCGGATATTGAAGAATCAATTTCATTTTTTATCTTTAAGTACTGACTTTTCAGGTCAACCATTGATATTTTATTCATGTAGCAGAGTGATTATTGTATTTTATTTATGAGTGGATTCTGAATTTTACTGCCTGACCGGTCGGGTGTGCAAATATACAATTATTAGATGCAAGTTAAAATCATCATGACAGGCAATAATCATCTTCCAATATCCTTCAATTGCTTATATTTGTGGTTCTTTAATTAACCTCCTTATTCTACATGTACAGGTTTTTACGGTATTCAGTTATTTCATCTGTTATTTGCATATGCATTTTAATTATAATTCCCCTCAGGCATGCAAATGCACAGTTTAGCATAAAAGATTCAACTATTTCTTTGCATATGATTATGGCTCAATATGCATTTCAAATTCCAGCCGGCGATGTGAGTGAACGTTTTGGAGCAAATTCCATGATCGGAGGCTCTTACCTGTACAAAACAAACCAAAACTGGATAGTTGGTTTTGATGGCAGGTTTATATTCGGGAATAACGTAAAGAATTCAGATAAAATATTGGATAATATTGAAACCTCAGATGGAAATATTATAGATATGGAAGGAATATATGCAACTTACCATTTTTATGAGAGAGGATTCTCATTGTTAGCTAAAGCAGGTAAAGTACTTTCAACAAATAAGCCCAATCCAAATTCAGGAATATTCACAGGATTCGGGATAGGATATCTTCAACATAAAATATTGATTGATCACAGGGATAAAACAGCACCACAGATAACAGGTGACTATCTCAAAGGCTATGATGAACTTAAAAACGGGCCGGCAGTAAATGCATTTGCAGGATATTTGCATTTTGATAATAACCGTGTTATTAACTTTTATGCAGGAGTTGATGCCACAATTGCATTTACCCAATTTGGACATCCGTATTCGTTTGCCCAAATGAAATATAATAGTGGTAATTTTACTGATATTTTCATTTCATTAAATGTGGGATGGATTTTCCCCATATATAAGAGAGCGCCTAAAGATTTTTATTACTATTAAGAACCGGTATAGGTAACCGTAAAAAACATGCGGCAGATTTATAACATTATCGTTGGAATATACGGTTTTTCACTCCGGATAATTTCCGTTTTTAACCAAAAAGCCAAGGACTGGTTCTATGGCCGTAGGAATCTTTTCAGGAAACTTGAAGAATTATTTACTATTCATTACGCAAATGAAAACCCCTCCCCTGTAATTTGGGTGCATTGTGCTTCGCTTGGTGAATATGAGCAAGGCCGACCAGTTATACAGGAGATACGGAAACGTTTTCCGGGTTATCTGGTATTACTTACCTTCTTTTCTCCTTCAGGCTTTAACAATAAAGCTCAAAATTCTGATGCTGACTATGTTTTTTACCTTCCTATAGATACTATCAGGAATGCAAAGAGATTTGTCAGGATTGTTTCGCCTGCAATCGCCATATTTGTTAAATACGAGTTCTGGTTTAATTACCTGAATGAACTTCATTTAAATAAGATTCCTGTCTATACTGTTTCTGCAATATTCAGACCTGACCAACATTTTTTTAAATGGTATGGAGGGTGGTTTCGCAATCATTTACGCCATTTAAAAATGATCTTTGTCCAGGATCAGGAATCAGCCGAGCTCCTGAATATGATTGATGTAAACAATGTTACTATCTGCGGCGATACACGGTTTGACAGAGTTTCGGGGCTATTGGAAAACCCATTGGAGATGCCCGAGATCAGCAGCTTTTTATCAGGTTCAAGAACCATGGTGGCAGGAAGCACATGGCCAGCTGATGAAGATTTACTTAAACAACTTCTGATTTCAACTGACAATTTTAAAATTATCATTGCCCCTCATGAAGTTACACCTCATCATATATCTGAATTGTGTAGCAAGTTTAACGGGATTTCTGTTTTATACAGTCAGATTACAAACCATCAGAATCTTAACGGTAAAAGAGTTTTGATCATTGATTCCATTGGACTCCTTTCAAGATTATATAGGTATGGTGAGCTTGCATACATTGGCGGTGGATTTGGAGTTGGTATCCATAATACACTCGAAGCTGCAGTTTATGGAAAACCAGTAATATTTGGTACAAATTATAATAAATTCAGGGAAGCCCGCGAACTTATTGCCATTGAAGCAGCAGTTTCGATTAAAACCAGTGATGAACTAATAGTTGAGGTACACTCTTTTTTAAAAAATTCTTCCAGACTGGAAAGCTATTCCAACGCAGCAAATAAGTATGTTCAGGATAGAAGGGGTGCTACAGATATAATAATAAAGGAACTTGAGAATTATATCACTAATGTACTTTCAGTGTGAGGTACCACTGCCCTCCTTTATTTAATGATCCTCCTTTCACATACAGCGGGATTATCAATTTGGAATATGATAATTGCCAATTCCTCTCCATCATGAGCCGCAGAAAATGAATGAGTTCTGTTGAATTGAGTATGCCAGTTTCCGGTCAATGAAACTGTTTCATGAGCATGACCATGCAGGGTAATATAGGGCTGTTTTGAATTAATTAAATCTGCTATGGCTCTACTTCCAATACTTTTACCACCAGAAATTTTATCGAGTGCACTATTGTATGGCGGCGAATGCATGATTAATATTGAACGCTCCAGCGAATCACTGTTTATGAGTAAATTTAAGTCTTCTGCTATTGTTTTAGGTGAATTGATATCATCAGGAACACTCTTATAACCGCTATCAGGTGATGTGCTCTCTGAATCAAGTTTGAAGTCAATATCATATTTTTCCCAGTCCTTTATGCGAAAAGGGGTTGGAGGCACATAAGAGTAGCCGTAAATATGATAGGGCCCAAATTTCACTTTTGAATTATTCAAGAATTTCCAAAGATCCTTTTTAACTCCTTCAATAAATCCAGGGAGATCAGATTTATAATCATCATTGCCGGCTATCAGGTAAACTTCGGGGTAATTGCAACCAAGCTGATGCTGCAGGCTTTTAAATAAAGGGAACATGAATTCCTCAAAGAACGGATTAACCGAAGCATCCTTCTGCTTTTCAGAAATTTTCATATGCGGAAGCAGGTCGCCTCCAAGAAAGAGAAATGGCGGTTTATTGCGGGTAATTTCCCTGGCAAGTAGTTCATACTTTTTCTTATCGCCATGCAGGTCTGATACAAAATAACATGTTGTCATAAGCGCTAAAATACAAAATCTTATCTTTGCCTTAAATAAATTGAAAATGAATAAGGGAAGTGAAAGTGATGGTAAACCTGTTATAGGAATTTCGACAGGAGATCTGAATGGAATTGGATATGAGATTATTTTAAAAGCTCTTTCTGATAATCGTATTCTGGAAATGATGAGCCCTGTTGTTTATGGGTTGACTAAAGCCGCATCCTATCATAAAAAAGCAATCAATCTTCCGGATTTTTCCTTTAACATTATCAGAAGAGCAGAAAACTTACATCCGAGAAAAGCAAATCTTGTCAATCTTCATGATAATGAAATCAGAATCGACCTTGGTAAACCTTCTCAGGTTTCTGGTGAACAAGCTTTGCTGTCATTAGAAACAGCTGTTGAGGATCTTAAAAAGGGACAAATTCATGCTTTAGTCACTGGGCCAATTAATAAAAAAACCATTCAATCTGACACCTTCCATTTTC
This sequence comes from Lentimicrobium sp., assembly GCA_035297395.1. Taxonomy (GTDB): domain Bacteria; phylum Bacteroidota; class Bacteroidia; order Bacteroidales; family Lentimicrobiaceae; genus Lentimicrobium. The sequence goes on from DATGZB010000001.1 coordinate 194,783, forward strand.
CCGGTCATACTGAATATCTAACCAGCAAATTCAATGTTCAGGATTCTTTAATGCTGATGGTTAGCAACAATTTGCGTATTGGAGTAGTTACAGGCCATATTCCGGTTAATGAGATATCGAAACATCTGACACAAGATTTAATATTGCAAAAGATTGAGATCTTGAATAACTCTTTACTCGTTGATTTTGGAATAAGATCACCAAGGATTGCGATATTGGCGTTAAATCCGCATGCTGGAGATGAAGGATTGTTAGGCAGTGAAGAAATTGATATTATCAAACCAGCGATTGAAACTGCAAAAGAAAAAGGTCAGTTGGTTTTTGGGCCATACCCGGCAGATGGTTTCTTTGGATCTGACAGTTTTATGAAATTTGATGGAATTCTCGCAATGTATCATGATCAGGGTATGCTGCCTTTTAAAACATTATCATTCGATTCAGGCGTAAATTTTACCGCAGGTTTACCTTTTATCCGCACTTCACCTGCTCATGGCACAGCATATGAGATAGCCGGCAAAGATATGGCCTCTCCTGATTCATTCAGAGCTGCACTATATTTAGCATGCGATATATGGAACCACCGGAAAGAATATGCTGAAATTTCAGCTAATCCATTAAAAGCAGCGAGACATGAAGCAGAAAACTAAACGTTGTTTAATATCGAGATAGTTGAGTACATACACCATACAACAGGTTTCACAAATAGTTTCCGGCAACTTAATTGTACATAACAATCATACAATTATCAGGGAATTACTAACTGACAGCAGGAAAGTTAATGTACCGGTCACTTCTCTGTTTTTTGCGCTTGTTACCCAAAGGAATGATGGCCATAAGTACATTGAAGAATTAATTAAAAAAGGGATTCAGAACTTTTGTGTGCATGATGTTCCCCGGCATTTACAGTCAAAAGCTAATTTCATTTTTGTTAAAGATACACTTGATGCTCTTCAGGCACTTACAGCATATCACAGAGAACAGTTTAACCTGCCTGTGATTGGTATTACTGGCAGCAATGGAAAAACTATTATCAAAGAATGGTTGTGGCAATTACTTTCTGAAGAAAAAACCATCGTCAGGAGTCCACAAAGCTATAACTCACAAATAGGCGTCCCTTTGTCCGTTTGGCAGATCAGTGACCTGCATAATCTTGCTATTTTTGAAGCAGGCATTTCACAGCCCGGTGAGATGGAGCGACTACAAAAAATAATTAAACCTGGTATTGGCATTATTACAAATATTGGTAAAGCCCACGACCAATACTTTACCACGCATGAACAAAAGGCTTCAGAAAAGCTAAAGCTGTTCAGAGATTCAAATACCATAATTTATTGCCGGGATTCAGAACTTATTCACTCACAGATCCTTTTGAATCTTCTTGCTGCAGCTAATACTGAGAAATCAACTGGTGAGGCAATACCACAATGTTTGAATTGGGGTTATCATGAAGATGCTCAATTAAGAATTCTGACAACTGAGAGAGACAAAAAAGAAACAACAGTTATCTCCTTGTATAAAGGTCTGAAATACACTATCAGGATTCCTTTCACTGATGATGCTTCAGTGGAGAACGCAATGCATTGCCTGGCAACAATGATCCTTTTCGGATATGGGCCTGAGGTGATTGGTCATAGAATGCTGAAATTACAACAAGTAGCAATGCGCCTTGAAATGAAGGAAGGAATCAATAATTGTGTGATCATCAATGATACATATAGTTCTGACCCGGAATCTCTGGCAAATGCACTTGACTTTCTGGTACAACAAACCAGTCATGAAAAAAAGACGCTCATTTTAAGCGATATGCTGCAGAGTTCAGTTGATGAAGAGAAGCTATATTCTTCATTGGCAGTGCTGTTGGAAAGTAAGGGAATAACCAGGGTCATTGGTATTGGGCCTGCAATATCAAAACACAGTAGTTTATTCCCAATGCAAAAGCAGTTTTTTGCTTCAACCGATGATTTTATTGATAATTACAGTAATATCTTATTCCGGAATGAAAGTATCCTTATAAAAGGTGCCCGTATATTCACTTTTGAGAGGATAATAGACCTATTGCAGCAAAAATCACATGAAACTATCCTGGAAGTCAATCTTGGAGCGCTGATACATAACCTTAATTATTTCAGGTCCCTGGTACTGCCTGATACTAAAATAATGGTAATGGTGAAGGCTTTTTCTTATGGAAGTGGCAGTTATGAAATTGCAAATGCATTACAATTCCATCATGCTGATTACCTTGCTGTTGCTTATACTGATGAAGGGGTTGAGTTAAGAAAAGCAGGTATTAGTCTGCCAATTATGGTCATGAACCCTGAAATGACAGGTATGGATTCAATGATACGATATAAGCTTGAACCGGAAATTTATAGTTTCAGGACACTTCAACTTTTCATCAAGACTCTTAAGTTGATGACAGGTAATAACAATGAACCTGTGAATATCCATATCAAATTGGATACAGGAATGCACAGGCTGGGATTTATGGAGAATGAAATTGATCAGTTGGTTGAAGAATTAAACCAATATCCGCAAATCAGGGTTATCTCTGTCTTTTCGCACCTTGCTGCAAGTGAAAGCTGGGAGTTGGATTATTTCACTGAAAAACAAATAAAACTATTTGAACATCTTACCTGGATCTTGAAAGATAAGTTGGGTTACTCTTTCATGAGGCATATCTTGAATTCTGCAGGTATTATCCGGCATCCTTATGCACAATTTGATATGGTTCGTTTGGGCATTTCCTTATATGGAATTTCAAGTCTGTCCAATATACAGAAAAAGCTTGAAACAGTGAACAGCCTTAAAACCGTAATCTCGCAAATAAAGGTAATCCCAGAAGGTGACACAGTTGGTTATGGTTGTAATTGGAAGGCTCAAAAGGAGAGTGTAATTGCGATTGTTCCTGTTGGTTATGCTGATGGCTTTGGAAGAAAGCTGGGAAATGGTGTTGGAAGTATGTGCATTAGAAATAAGCAGGTACCTGTTGTAGGTAATATTAATATGGATATGACTGCGCTTGATATTACTGGTATTGATGCAGAGGAGGGAGATGAAGTCATAGTTTTTGGCAATGAAATCTCCATCAACAAAATAGCTGAACAAATGAATACAATTCCTTATGAGATCTTAACAGGTATTTCAAGAAGGGTCAAAAGAATTTATTACCAGGAATAAGTAATTATTTGGGTACTAATTTGCAATTATTCTCTCAACTGCAGCAAGTTCTTCAGGCAGGAATTCCATATTCTTTAAAGCTTGTAAATTATCATCAATCTGTTGAATGCAACTGGCACCTATTAAAACCGATGTAACCCTGTGATCCTTAAGCACCCATGCCAATGCCATTTGTGCCAGTGACTGTCCACGGTTTTGTGCAATAGTATTCAAGCTTTTTATTTTCTGAAGCTTCTCAGGAGTTATACTCTCCGGTTTAAGGAAATGGGCTTTGGATGCGCGTGAACCAACCGGAATTCCTTTCAGATAACGGTCAGATAAGAGCCCTTGAGCAAGCGGTGAGTATACAATACAGCCAATTCCGTTTTGTTCCAGTACATCCAGCAATCCTCCCTCAACCCATCTGTCAAACATTGAATATCTTGGTTGATGGATAAGGCATTCCACTCCTCCCTGTCTTAAAATCTCTGCAGCCCTGGTCGTTTGTTGGGGATTATAGTTGGAAAGTCCTACATAAATTGCTTTACCTTGCCTGACAATATCAATTAGTGCAGACATTGTTTCCTCGATTGGTGTATTACTATCTGGACGGTGTGAATAGAAGATATCAACATAATCAATCTTCATCCTACGAAGGCTTTGGTCTATACTTGACATCAGGTATTTTCTTGAGGCACCATCTCCATATGGACCTGGCCACATAATATAACCTGCTTTGCTCGAAATTATTAATTCATCACGGTAACCTCTGAAGTCAGATTTAAGTACTTTACCAAGTGTTGATTCAGCACTTCCCTCAGGAGGACCATAATTATTGGCAAGGTCAAAATGTGTGATACCTTCATCAAAAGCATGCCATAACATTTTCCGACTATTTTCATAAATATCGTTACCGCCGAAATTATGCCATAATCCTAAAGAAACAGGTGGTAAAAAAAGTCCGCTTTTACCGCATTTAACATATTTTAGCTTACTATATCTGTCAACCGCAGGTAAATACTCCATCGTTTATGATTTTAGTTAAGAAACAATATTTTAATCTCCAGGTTTCCCATTTTCTGATTAGGCATCCCACTCTAAAGATATATCAATACAAGCGAAAAGGCAATAATGTTATAGCTGATTTTTCCTTCTTTTTATGAAACCTAGCATCTTTTTAGAATCATCAATTATTAATTTCAGTTTGAGTGGTTTTCGTATCCAAAATGCTAATCCAATAAGCCCGCCCCATAAGAAGAAAGCTATAAACTGAAGAAATGAAAATACAACGGATTGCTCTGGGCCGATGGCATAAAAACTCAGCAAATAAATAAGACTTACTTCCCTTGTGCCAAATCCGGCGAGTGTTATGGGGATTAAAGTAACAAGATTCATTAGGCTGACAATAAAAGCCACATCAATGATATTCAATTTAATATTTATCGACCAAAAGATCAGCATTACCGAAGCATATGAGGCTAAGTACGCAGCAAAAGTGAGTATCCAGGGGATAAACATTTTATTCATGAACATCTCATTCCATGACTCCCGGATAAATGCTATAATTGTTCTTTGAGATTTTATACTTTTCAAAACAAGGTAACCCGAATACCAGGCAAGAAACATCGTTATGGCTGTAATCAGTATGTAAGTTATTCCGGAAAAGTCTCCCAGTATTTTATAGAAATAAAGCATTCCAGCTAAACCAAACCAAATAAGGAAGGCAAAATCAAATATCCTGTCTGTGACAATAGTTTTAAAGGAATGATAAAAGTCAATTTCTTTTTCCTGCCTGACGTAATATAATTTAGCGATTTCTCCAATCCTACCAGGTGTTACTAGTCCAATCATTAGCGAAACCATATAGGCTGAAAACGCAGAAAGATAAGAATAGTCGCAATTCTCAGCCTTAAGTAGTAAATTCCATCTGACACTTTTTAAACCCAACACAATGATCACCCCTGATAAAGAAAGTACAAACAATGGCAAATTGAGTTGCTGATATAAATTGACAAATATTCCGCGTTCCCACTCAATTTGTGTGATAAGTAAAAAAACAAAAGCTAAACTACCGAGTATTTTTAATAACAGTATGTATGTTTGCCTTTTCATTATTTTGTGCACACAAAGAATTGCCGGATTCCCAGTTCTGAAATGAAAGTTCCCTGGAATCTGTTTATAAAATTTTCAGCCAGCACTTGTAATCTTTCAGGCCCAACAGGTAATAATACAGTTCCTTTGTGCAATTTTAAGTTCCAGCCAGTTTCTCTCAATAGGCTTTTTACTGTTTTAGAAGCAAGGAACTTGTGTGGGCCTTCACCGTGACCACCAAACAGATAGGTAAAAATACGATAAGGAATTTCACTGGTTGCGGGAGGGCAGCTTAAAACCAATATCGCGTCGTCGGTTGAAACCCTGTAAAGTTCTTGTAGGAATGAAAGTGGTTGAGAAACATGCTCAAGTGTTTCAAGACTCAGTATACGGTCAAATTCACCATCCTTAAAGGGTAACCGACTATATGATTCAATTTTAACTTGATTAATCGCAGGTCTGATGGTATGAGCTACTTTAATGAGGCCTTCTGATATTTCAGCATTGGTGATTAATGCATCAGGCTGACTTTCTGTTATATAGTCGTTGGCTTCACCATCGCGCGAGGAAACATTCAAAATGCGACACGCTTCAAAAAGGCTAAGGTGCTTAATTGACTCAATAAACCTCTGATTATGTGCACTCTTAACTTTATTGTTTTCAGAAATATAAATAGAGGCAACATTATCCCAATGCCGTTCCACATCTTTATCAGTCCAACGGTTCACAGGATATGTATTCTCATTCATCCTTTTTTCCTGTTTAATAAAGCAATCTGGTCAGCAAGTAAACCAAAGAAGAAAAGAAACATGCCAAGAGTCAGCAATACTATTGAGGAATTTGGTATGCGATAATAGATTAGATATCCGGCAATTCCCCAAATAATACCAATTAAAGCAGAGATCAGACTGGAAGGAAAGAAAACCTTTAGAGGATTAAAAAGCATAATAATTCTGAATAGCAAGAGCATAGTCTTCGAACCATCCTTAAAAAACTTAACGCTACTGTTTCTGCCAATCCTTTCTGAAACATAGATAGGAAAAGTTCCTATTGTATATCCTTCCTTGAGAAATGCCAATGTTGAAGTTGTTGAGAAAGAAAAACCATTTGGCATAATATGCAAAAGATTCAAAATAAGATCTTTCCTGAATCCACGCAAACCTGAATTAAAGTCTGGGAGTTTCTGGTCAACAAGGAATTCACCTGTTTTCCTGATCAGCCATTTTCCTCCTTTTCGGTTTGTAACCTGAAATGATTCGGTGTTCCTTTCTCCAATAACCATTTCAGCTTCATTCAGCATATCGTCAATGATATTAAGATATGCAGGATCATGTTGGCCATCCGAATCAAGCATCATTACTTTATCCATCGTTGCTCTGCGGATCCCTGTTTTCAATGATGCACCATATCCTTTATTTACTCCGTGCTTTACAAGTTTAACAGGGAATTTTGAAACAATATCTGAAGTGTTGTCAGAGGAGCCATCATCAACAACAATAACCTCATATTTATCTAATAATCCTGTTTCCTGCATTTTTTCAAGCAGGGGTCCAATTCCTGTTTCTTCATTAAATGCCGGTATGATGACACTAGCTACTTTTACCATTACTTAAAGATTTTCAGAAATTTTCCGGGCAATTTCCCGGAATCTTTCCTCTGGTATTTTTAGTTTTTCCTTCTTGAAGTCTATATCAAAAATATCATTAATTGGAACAAGATGTATATGTGCATGGGCTACTTCAAGTCCAATTACAGCTACTCCGATTTTCTTACAGGCTATTACTTTCTTAATTGACTTGGCAACTTTCTTAGCAAAAAGCCAAAGCCCTTCATACTCCTCATCATTTATATCAAAGATATAATCAGTTTCATTTTTAGGAATAACAAGTGTATGTCCCTCAGCTAAAGGATTGATATCGAGAAAAGCAAGATACTTGTCTGATTCTGCAACTTTGTAAGCGGGAATTTCTCCACTAACGATCTTTGAAAATATTGTAGCCATAAATTAATTTTTTTAGCGTAAAATCTCTATTATCTCCATGGTTATTGTTCCCGCTGGCACCTTTATCTCAACTGAGTCGCCAACTGATTTACCAAGCAAACCCTTTGCAATAGGACTATTAACGGATATTTTTCCTGCTTTAAGGTCAGCTTCATTTTCAGGAACCAACATATAAGTCATTACTGAATTATTCTTCAGGTTTTTAACTTTGACAGTGGATAATATAAGGACCTTAGAATTATCCATTTTTGTTTCATCAATGACTTTAGCATTCCTGATGGTTTCTTGCAGCTTGGATATTTTAAGTTCAAGCATTCCCTGAGCATTTTTTGCAGCATCATACTCCGCATTTTCCGACAGATCACCTTTATCCCGTGCTTCTGCTATTTGTTGGGAAATTGCAGGTCGCTCGACATTTGTCAGATGGTCAAGTTCAGCTTTAAGTTTATTCAATCCTTCCTGAGTAAAGTACATAATGATAATATAATGATGTTAATGCTCCAAAATAATAAGAGAAAAGACCCTTTATTTCAAGGGTCCTTTCTATATTATGCAGGTATTCTACCTGATAATAACAAATTACAAGTTGATTCGGGCGCCGATGCTATGCGTTCCGTTAAACGGATCAGTAGCACGGTAAGAATAATCTATTGCTAAAGTAGAACCTTTTTCTTTATTCAAAGGAACACCTACAGTAAATCCTGCACTTGGGCCAGTGAAAGCTGTTGATCTTTCATTAGTTGATGTAATACCTTCTTCATAAGTATATCCGGCTCTCAGCATCAAATAAGACTTCAATTCATACTCAGCACCGGCAATAAACTGGTCGTTCGTAAATGAATTTGAAACGAAAGCTCCAGCAAGGGTAAGCCTGTGCATCTCACCCATCAGGAAATCGTATGCAGCACCCATAGATAGCTGTGTGGGCAATTCATAGTCTGCCGACCTCTGCTCTACTGTAAATTCGCTTTCCTGACCCAGCAAAGTACGAATTGATAACCCGTCACCATTGAAAGACATTGTGGGGCCAACATTACGAAGCGTAATACCAAATCTGATATTTTCCTTCTCACCTGTTACATATTGAATACCAGCATCAATTGCAATACCCTGAGCGCTGACATCAGAAATTACTTCTGAAACGATTTTAAGGTTAACACCCCCATAAATAGAGTTTGAGAATGCTTTTGCATAAGAAATATTGATATTCATATAACTTGGAGAGAAGTTACCGATACCGCCATCAGGAAGTAATTCTGTGGTAATAGGAATATCACCAAAGTTTATCGACATAATTCCTAAACCAATAACACCCGTAGCTCCAACTTTTTGGGTAAGCCCGAATGAATTAATATCGATTTCACTTCCTTTAAGCCACTGGGTGTGTGCAAAAATAAGCTCAGTTGATTTTGTATGGGCAATACCGGCAACATTGCCATAAAGTCCTTCAAGACCTTTTACATGAGCAATATTAACACCTCCCCAACCTGAACTTCTTGCCCAGGGATTGATCAGCAATTCTGATGCACCTGCCTGACCGGTTCTGTCTTTATTACCAGCAATGGCCTGACTGAATGGACTTATTAACGACCCAATCATCAGAGTGGCAAATATGTATTTTGAGATCTTGTTCATAATTCTTGTTGTGTTGTTGTGTTTTACCATATTCATTACCACTTTGCATTAGAATGAGTTAAGGTCGATAGGCCGTAATGCACCAAACCATTTAACTACTTTCTCACCAACTCCGTCAGCTTTTACGTGAATAATATAAACACCACCGGCGATTGGAATACCTGCATAATTCTTGAGATCCCATTCAATAGCGGTACCTGACTCATCTTTAGTAAACTGCCTGATCAATGATCCATTGGTCGAATAGATAGTAACTGTACATTTACGTGGAAGATTAGTAATCTTAACCCTGTTATCCAACTGGTTGGTTTCGTATGTTGAATATGCATAATATGGATTTGGAACTACAGTTATAAGATCAAGATCAGATTTTGCTTTCTCGATGTTATTATCGGTTGTAGCGACATTCTGAGTACTAAAACTATACATCGGATAGTTCTTATTTTCCTTATCATTAGCAAGAAGTTCCTGTCCGACATGTGATCCTGAATAGTAACGCTCATAAGGTTTTGTTATACGAATACGCACCTTAGCATCATTATTCAGCCATTCAACCTCAGGATTAGAAACTGGTATGCTCACATACATTGCACTTGAATAGACAAATGCCCTGAAGTTGTCAGCACCAGGCCCTGTGATAGCAATTCCCTGTCTTAATGCAGCACCTGCATCATAAGCAGGCAGATTGGCTATTGGTTGAGTTTTACCTTCAACATGTCCAAATATATAAACATAGTGCATACCACCCATTACAATTTCAGTGTTATTAGTCTGAAGATTAGGACTAGGATTGAATAACATGTCCCTTCCATTTTCACCAACTAACCATGAATTTTCACCAAAGGCAATATTAAGGCGTTCACCTGTTTCCAGATTGATTGCATATCCCGGGAACCAGCCCATACCGGTAGAATCTATATAATTAGAGTTCAGCATCGGATCTGAACTGCTAACTCCTGCTTCACCATTTACATTAACAGAAGCTGCTTTACGAATATTAAATCTTAAAGCATTGCCCTGAGAGAGTTTAGGATCAGCACACATTTCAATTACCGGACACCTGGTCCATTTTGATTTGTCTGAAGTATAAACTAAATCAACACTTGCAATATCAGAAAACCTTGCTGATGTTTTTGATATACTCCTGTATGCCGGTCCGAACGTAGCATCCTGTTCAGAGTGAGCAACCATAATATAAGGAGCCCAGGTCCCAGCAACCAATTTCTCATAGTTGGAATTGGGGTCGAACGGTTTTATACTCTCGCCCTGCATTTGCCAGTCACTATTGGCAGGAGAACTTACATCATTCACGACACCTGACCTGATCCAGTTAAATGCTCCTGCACCATCAATATCCGGAATTCCAAAGATCCATTGCTTGGTACTGTCAGCAAATGTTATGCTTGATTCAAGTACACCATTATTTTCCGAAATGATACTCCAAACATCCTTATCGTCCGCATTCTTACCAATCAGGTATGGTCCGGGATACAAAGGTTCAAAAATAGTAATAGCTAACCCTAATTCAGGGAATAATTGCTCATTCTTGTATGATATCGCAGTATCAGAATAATAGGTTTTATTGTTTGTTTTATCGATTAGTCGCCAATGAGCTGTATAATTTATTGTACTATCATCACCCAGCACCTGGTCATATGCCACCAATGAATCAAATGCGAGAACAAACTCAGCATTTTTAACATTCAGCGGATCTATAACCCTGATATCAACAGGTCCCTTTCCGGCTTTATATGTTGGATGGTAAGCAATAGGATATTCCTCACTTCCATATTTTACCGTTGTATCAACAGGCTGTTTGCTGAGAATTTCAGCTACAGTTGCATCGGTTAATTCAAGCACATTTCCACCATTACCCTGGCCCTGTAAACGGGTAATCTCAACACCATCACCAAATTGTGAATTAGCCTTTGTCGTGCCAACAATAATATGCGGAATACCAGTGTAAACCTTAATATTTTTTCTTCCGGCAAGGTATACACGCTTTTGTCCGTCAAGGCCAATAATACCTGGTTCAAGAGCACCGGGGTCGGCGCTGTACTTCATATACTCATTGTAACCGTATGATAAAGCGAGGTAATAATACTGCTTATGGTTAACAAGGGTCTGTCCGGTGAAAGCATCTTCCGTAAGTTTAAATGTATGGCGAACACCAAGATCAGATCCGTTAACCTCTTCAACAGGAACATTTGCGTTAAGCTGTTGATCAAAGTTATGGTTAACCAACTGAGTTACACCGTTCTTAACATCGCATTGATAAACAAGGCGTGCGAGTGCCTGGTCATGGATATCAGCAACTGAAACATTGGCATTCTTGAGCTGGAATATCTGATAACCTTCAAAACGATAGTAAGGGTCAAAATCATAACCTGTACTATTTGCGATAGCAAGGATAGCAGGGTCGAGTTCCTTATATGACTCATTGAAGTTATTGCCTGCATCATTGGTTTTACGATTGCTGATATAGAATACCAGACCTTCATCAAGTTCCCTGATGGTTAGGTCAGGAGCATTTGGTCCACTGACAACTGCAAAACAGTTATCAAAGAGAAGCTGACATTTATCATCTACAACCTGTAATAACTTAACTGATGCCCAGGGACCTCCTGAAGTTGCACGTGCCCATGGAATACCAACAGTAATATAATTTACAGCCCCCGGTTCAAGTACGAATGGTCCGGCTGACTGCATAAAACGACGGTCATTGTAAGGATTTCCTACAGCTTCTTCAGTCCAGTATTTTTCACCATTAGGTGGCAATCCACCAGTTCCCCAATCACAAATATCTGTATCTCCTGGGAACATGAAATCACAAGCAGGACCATAAGCACCTGTTGAGATATGACCATTACCTCCGTAAGTCATCTTAGTATTATCCAACCATATTCCTCTCAGGTAATTATAATATTGCGGAGCATAGTCAGGATCAAGCATGTATGGTCCGGGAGCACCGTAGTTATTATGATATACAAACCTGCGCATTCCGAAACGTTCATCGTCAACGATCCCGTTTCCGAAATTCACACCATTAATAGCTTCTGAGCGGACAATAAAGTTACCGTTTTGAGGATTGGTTTCTGTACCATAATTCATATTGAGAGTTGATCCATTCAAACCAACAATGCTACAATCTCCGCCGAATGAAGGTCCTAAGATACCTTCGCCTTTGAATGAGGGGTTATCGCTTCCGTCAGGATCCATATAAGGGCCCTGGAAGAAGTCAACTCCAATCGCAGGTGGCTGATTGCCATATGCCCAGTATTGTCCGTCTCCATCTTGTGGTTTACCATTATATGAATAACCCAATCCTCTGTCAACATCACAACCTACATAATCATCCCAACCATCTCCAAGGTCGGTATCAACCCACTGACTAAAATAAGTACCTGTTAACCGGTAAGTTGAGCGGTTGATAATTTCATAACTGTAGAATGTCATGTTATTTATCTCATCATTGGTAGCAAAACCAAAAGCTTGTGCCCTGATTTCAAGTCCAATAGGAGTACCTTGTGTTTCAGTATGGATATTACCTTTATCATTAAATACCCACCATAATGTTTCATCACCTTTTATTACCTGGTCAGATAAAAGTCCACCTTTAGAGGTTCCCTCTATAGTTTCCTGTGTTGGAGTATTTGAGTGGCAGAGTTCATTTGAAAGGTCATAGTATGGATAATCTCCATTATTCGGATCATAGTATAGGTCACCGTCGGCATCGACAAATGGAGCAAGGAACCAGCTTTGTTTTTGACTTAAATCACCATGAGCAGGCCATTCAAGAATACTGGGAGGAATGGTGTAATTAGGGTTTGATGAGGGATCAGCTCTCCAGGCCAGGAACTCATCAACTTCAGCACGGCTGATTGGGAAAAGCCTGTCGTATTCTGCACAGGTTGCTTCATTAATTGCGGCGGTTCCATCCACAGTCAATGGACCAGGCCAAAAATCATTACCTGTTCCAGGGCTTGAACTTGTAGGTCCCTGACGATAACGGAGTGCAGCCAGTTTAAGCTGGTCGTTGACGTCAATACCACCAATCCAGAGGGCTGCAGAGAACATTGAAGTCTTACGGGATCCTTTAGGGATTTCGTATTGTGCTACTTCAAAATCCCACCACATATCACCTCCGGTGTTAATACGTGCACGGACATTGTTTACTTCAAGGTATTTAAATCCGGCACCCGGTAAACATCCCGCAGCTGTGGATTTTACAACAGATCCTGATTTGGTACCACTGGGACCTTTGTAATATTCAGCAAAGCCGGACACTGAAAACAATGTTATCAGCAGGACGGCAAATGTTATTTTGAGTAAATTTTTCATAGTCATTATTATATTTATTCTTTCAGTTACAGCGCTTTTAGAAGTTAAAGATCAAACCAAGACGGATCTGACGAGGTGAACTATAATTACCCGGACTGTTAATGCGAATGCTGTATAGATCCCTGAATGCCTGTTCGTCCAGCTGATCCTGTATTTGTTGCTGATATTCAGCAGCAGCAAGATATCCATCATCGTCAGGGTTACCTGTTGCAGCATATACACCCATTATATTCTTCGAGTCAAGGATGTTGAGAACCTGCAGATATACATTCAGGTAAGAAGCACGCTTTTCATTCCATTGGATATTGATGTCCTTATCAAGACGACCATCAATCCTGAATTGCCATGGCAAACGGGAACCGTTGAATGAACCATCGAGTCTGCCTGTTCCTCCAATTGAAACGATCTTAGAAGATTTACTGTAAGGAACTCCTGAACCACCGAATATTGTAAAGTTAACTCCGGTATTTTGTAATAGCTGTATCGATTTAACGACTTCCTTTCCTGTTGCATCCGTTTTAGTTCTCCTGATCACAGGACCATTGTATTCTTTGCCTTCACCATAACGATAATCAAGCATAAGGTTAAGTGCATGACGACGGTCGAAGCTCATTGGGAACAATGTACGAAGGTTTGGTTGTCCTGTTTGTATCAAGCCTTTTGCAAATTCCGGATCTGATCCTGTTCCATTAGCAAACTGTAAAGTATAACTTGCCCTAACCCTTGAATTAGTGGTACGGCGAAGATCGTAAGTTACTGTTACGCCTTTTACTGTTGAAAAGTCTATATTATTATATGAGTAATAGGTTTTCGGATAAGCAGCAGTATACCTGAATGCCTGTATCTGGTCGCGGATTTCACGGTAATAAGCTGAAATTGTCATTGATGAACTGGCTGACAACCGTTGCTGGAATCCTAATTCATAGTCAATGGTCTGCTCAGGTTTCAGATTTGGATTATTGATATCCGGACTTCCCTGAAGAGGTAAGTAATAATATGACAGCGGGCTCATGCGAAGCGCATAAGTCGGGCGCTGTGTAAGTACATCATAATGGGCAAAAAACAATGCCTCATCCGAAATTGGGAAGGAGAATGAAACACGCGGCATTACTGAAATTTGAGGCTCATAATCGCTGAATGCTTTTGAACTAACAGTAATATTTTCACGATCTACAAGATAAGGTATTACACCGTTTCCTGCATCCAGAACATCAGATGGGTCTGTAACGACAAGTCCTTCAGCATCATACCAGTTGTCTCCGTCACGGTATCCCATAATTGTAGTCGGATTGCGCAGGTTATCAACGTAAACAACATAATTATCTCCCATATTCTGAGGATGTGATCCAAGATCGTTTACTTCTGAAACTGTCTTAGCTGGATAAAGTAAATAAGGATCGGTAAGCACCTTCTGGTTTGCATCAAACCTGTCAACACGTACTCCAACATTAAAGATCAGGTCATCAAAAGCAAATTTGTCCTGCACATAACCTGCCATATATATAGGTGTAAAAGGAGCAATTTCACGTGTGAACATACCGTTTTCATCCTGTTTGGTGAAGAAATCATCAAAGCTCGGACTTTCAGATGACTTCATTTTTTCACCGGTGTATGTATAACCGCTGTAATTTGCCAGGAAATTACCGTTATTGAAAAGTTCATCGGGACTGAACATATCAATTGACAAAGCCTTATCGAGTGCCTTTGTGATCAGTTTCCCATCTTTATCATAATAGTTGATGGTATAGTTATTAATATCGTATGAGTCAATGTCAATCCAATCTGTTCCATCTATTGGCAAACCAAGACTCTTTCTGATGTTTATATCGAAATATCGTTGTGATAAGGCATCGTATTTACGATCATAATAGATTGTATCCATGAAAACCCCGTCAAGGATAACTTCATGAGGATGGCTTAAATCGAGCTGCTCAATATGTGAATTTGTTAATCCACGCATCAGGCTCCATAAATCCTGTGGTGCGTAAACATAAAACCTGTCAACACGCTGTTCATAAATAAATCCAAATTGAAGGGCGTGGTTTCCGATATCGGCGGATGCATTAGCATTCAGTGCATATTGCTCATTATCAGTATAATTATAATTTGACTGCAAGGTTCCTGGAGCGCCCCATATTCCATAAGCACCGTCGATACCCATTCCGTTCAGCAGTCCGCCGCCCTCAATGATATCATTAAGATTTGAGTGGTAGTCTAATGACGGGAATAATTCATAATACTGGCGTGTGTAGTTAGCCATCAATGGATTATCGTCACTCGGGGTAAAAACTACTTCAGTATCCCTGAAACCGTTGTGTAAGTATGCAGTTTTTCCGCTAATTGAGTCATACAAAGGCTCTGGTGAATATGATCTTTCCTTGGCTGTTTGATATTTCCCAAGGTAGCCATACCTGAAAATATCATCCTGATGGTCAGCATCCTGAACTATTTGGGTTGATTGTGTATAGTCAGCCTGAATTGTATAATATACATTCTTTATAAATGACTTGCTTTCAGGATCTGTCGGGAAACGTTGTGTGAATCTTCCGAAAACACGCCATGTATTACCAATAACCTGTGCATTTTTATCATAATTAAACATAGCCTGTGAAAAATTGAAGGCTCTGCCATTAGTATAATTTATTGATCCTCCCAGTGACAGGTTAACATTTTTCCCAGCTTTTACATCAAGTTTTCCTGAACCGCTTACATCAATACTTTCAGTATTTGGAGTAGCCTTAACGAATTCAAGCTGATCTTTGTGGATAAAATTGGTATTATAATAAATGCCTCTGCCAGTTCCATTCAAGCGCAAAGGATTCAGCTCGATTTCCCTGAGGACATCATCTTTTACTTTATATATACCGGTTGCTGTAGGACGGCTATCCCGGTTATAGGTAATTTCACCAGCAAGGAAGTAACCCAGGAGTGAAGTTGTTTTATTACCCTGATCATCTTTGCTCCATAACAGTGGTCCCTGTAAATTTAGTCCTGCGCGGTTATAACCGAATGCATCCAGGTATTCAGAAGTCTGGAGTTCAATGCCTGCTCCAAATTCCCTGCTTGGACCTTTAGTAGTAACATTGATAATACCACCGGTAGCATCTCCGTATTGTGCAGGAACTCCCGACAGGATAACTGAAACCTGCTCAATTGCCGATTCCGGCAATGAAGAAGAACCACGAACCCTGATACCATCAATATACATCACAGTACCTTCAGCACGCTGTCCACGAACACTGCCTCGTTCACCATCAGCGGAGAATACACCCCCTACTGTTGCTGCAACAGCATTTGCTGAACGGTTTGGCATTTTTTGGATTTCTTCTGAAGTCACTGTGGCGCCAACCGATGTTTTATCTTTGTCAATAAGAGGTACTTTATAGTCGATGACCTCAAACTCAGTCAATTCGACCATAGTGGATTCCATATCGATATTCTGGAAAGTTATTTGGTCGGATTTAATCTGAATACCTTTGATTAATACGGGTTTAAAGCCAACATATGTTGCCTTTAGGTCATATTTACCAGGTGTGATTGGCTTGATGGTATAATTGCCATCGAAGTCAGATGTGGTACCTCCGGCTTGAGTTCCCCCAAGTTCAACGATAATATTGACAAAAGGAATTGGCTCCTTTGTCTCCTTATCGATGACTTTACCCTTAAGAGTTCCCGATTGCGAGAACACTAACAGATTTGCCGTCAATACCAACCAAAAAGTTAGTAGAAGATTTCTGATCATACCAATGAAATTTTATGTTAGAATATGCGTGTTTGTGTGTGTGCAGTTAAAAGCGGGTAAAGGTAGTAATAAATTATTTTGAGCTACAAAAAAATCAAATTTAAGTGAACAATTTTAACATTCCCCTGAAACGTATGGTGCTCTAAGAATTTCACTATAGATCAAAGCTTTTTTGAGGTCAAATTCTTCCATAAGTTCATCTATTAGAAATTCTTCTTGCTGCTTGCCAATTTCCGACTTAACCGATTGTTCTACAGTACTATTCCTTTTTGCATATTGCTTCTCAAAATAATCTGAAGGAACTTCTTCCTTTATTACTTCCAAAGAACCCTGTTCAACGTTTGTATACTCCTTCATTTTTGCCTGCCAGCCTCTCTCATCAATTTCAGGAACATATTCTTCCTGTTCAGCTTCCTCTTTTATGATTACCTCTTCACCAAAAATTTCTTCCAGAATTGAACGCCCTGGTTGTGCAATTACAGGCGGTATTTTATTCTCTGGCATATTATACGTTGGTCCAGGTGCCGGTGATTGTTGTTCGGCAGCCCTTTTTTCCTGCATACGCCTTTGCATTTCAGCCTGTTCAGCGCGTTTCCGTTCTTGTTTAACTTTGTTTGAATATAAAGTCCAAGCCAGCCATCCAATAGCTAATATTATATAAATAAGATCATCCATATCCCTCGATTACAAAAGAGAAGTAAAATTAGAAATTAAATAGCTTAAAATCAAACTATAATCGTAAAAATTGATAGGAATTTCACTTTAAACTGACAATTCACAGGGTATTTTTTACCCTGTTCAGCTTTTTTACATGCCTTTTACTGCGTTTCATCATTTTCTTGGTATCTGGTGCTTGCCTTTTATAATGTGCTTTTCTGGCTGCCCTTAATTCAGCATTAGCTTCTGCCATTGCCCTTTCGTCTGAAATCTCAGCTTTTTCAACCTTGGATTTCTTTAACATACCACATCCGCTTAATGTAAAAAGCGTAATTAATATTATAGAAATGGAAATAAAATATTTAATTGACCGAATTAACGGGAATTTCACTTTCATGCTATATTCTGATAAAATGTTAAAGTTCGCATTAGCTTCAAAAATATTATCTTTATCGGCTCGTTTGATAAAACGACAAGCGATAAACGAAAATTATGCGAAATATATTTATTATTCTCCTGATATCAATGCTGGTTTATACATCCTGCAAAAGTGATGAAGGTGATGACCTGATACCTTATGTGACCGTTAACTTTACTATATATCCCAATACTCTTGATTATATCCCGATTGGACAATATGAATACTTTACCGGAGGATATAAAGGAATCCTCATTTACAGGCCGCAGGAGAATGAATTCATGGCATACGAACGGGCATGTCCATACGACCCACTAACTGAGGGAGCACGTGTAACTGTTGATGGATCAGGCTTGTTGGCCGTAGATACTGTTTGTGGTTCGAAATTCTCATTACTTGATGGATCCCCTATGGAAGGCCCCGCAAAGATTCCCTTAAAACAATACCGTACAAGTTATAACGGTGATGCCCTCTATGTTTATAATTAAGGCTAAAGGCTAAAATTTAAAGTAAAAAGTACCTCAGCAATCCAATTAAAAATTAAAAGGTGGATTGAATCCACCTTCAAAATTTCTTAACTTACCTTTATAAGTTTATCAAATTTCTTTAGCCTTTAGCCTTTAGCCTTTA
>DATGZB010000002.1:0-88155 GCA_035297395.1 Lentimicrobium sp.
GAATGGGTGAAGCCCATCGAACAAGGATAACACAAGTAAGACCTGTAAGGGCGCAATCAGTCAACGATGGGTGAAGCCCATCGAATGGGTGGAGCCCATCGAATGGGTGAAGCCCATCGAACATGGATATACTAATACTCAAAGCCCTGAAAGGGCGTAATAATAAACTAATGGGACAGTCACTCGTAAAAAACTACCTGCACATCGTGTTTAGCACCAAAAACCGTAAGCCAATCATATCCCCGGATGTACAACTGCAGTTACATAATTACCTTGGCGGTATCTGTAATAATCTGGATTGCCAGGTAATTATAGTTGGAGGTTACAACAACCATATACATATTCTGTGTATGCTGTCAAAAAAAATTGCATTAGTTAAGTTAATTGAAGAATTGAAATCTCATTCTTCAAAATGGATGAAAAGCAAAGGTGAAGAAAACAGGAATTTTTATTGGCAAGATGGTTATGGTGCATTTTCAGTTAACCCTTCAGAAATAGACAGGGTAATAAATTATATCGCTAACCAGTATGAGCATCACACTATAAAAACGTTTGAGGAAGAGTATCTTGCGTTTCTAAAGAAGTATCATGTAGAATATAATGAACAGTATCTGTGGGACTAATATTACGCCCTTTCAGGGCTTATGTTAACTTACGCTGTCTACTACTACACAGGGCTGCACCCTGTGTTTACTGATATCGCCCTTACAGGGCTTGTAAGATGTAGATCATCATAGCCCTGAAAGGGCGCAATCAGTCAACGATGGGTGAAGCCCATCGAACAAGGATAACACAAGTAAGCCCTGAAAGGGCGCATCAGTCAACGATGGGTGAAGCCCATCGAATGGTGAAGCCCATCGAATGGTGGAGCCCATCGGATGGGTGAAGCCCATCGAACAAGGGGTGTAACCCAACTAAGCCCTGAAAGTGGTGTAATAATAAACTCATGGGACAGTCAATTAAGGAAAATTCTTAACTTTGAACTCATTATTCAGACAAACACTAAAAATTTTCAACCCATATGACATTCAAAAATGACAGCCGCATTGTAATGGTTCTCGATGCCGGCGGAACCAATTTCGTTTTCTCGGCAGTACAGGGACAGGAAGAGATCATTGATTCCATCATCATACCCGCCGAAGGGGCAACGCTTGAGATCGTCCTTAAAAAGATCATCCAGGGCTTCCATGAAGTAAAGGCAAAGCTGAAAAAAGAACCCGTCGCCATCAGCTTCTGTTTCCCCGGTCCGGCGGAATATGAATTAGGTATCATTGGCGACCTTGAAAACCTTCCTACCTTCAGGGGTGGGGTTGCTTTAGGACCCATGCTTGAGGAAGAGTTTAAAATCCCCGTATTCATCAATAACGACGGTGATCTTTTTGCATACGGTGAGGCAATTGCAGGCCTTCTGCCTGAAATCAACCAAAGGATAGAGAGCAGCAACAGTCCGAAGACTTTCCAGAATCTGTTGGGCGTTACTTTCGGAACCGGATATGGCGGAGGTATTGTAACACGCGGCGAACTCTTTGTCGGCGACAATTCAGCTCAGGGAGAGATCAACAGGATGCGTAACAAACTGCACACAAATGCTACTGTTGAAGAAAATGTAAGTATCCGCGGCATCAAGCGCATCTATTGCCGGGAAGCCAACATTGCAGCACATACTTGTCCGGAGCCCCGTGAGATCTATGAAGTCGGTATGGGATTACGTGAAGGGAATAAAGAAGCAGCCATAAAAGCATTCCACCGCATGGCAGAGGTTGCCGGCGACTCCATCGCAAATGCCATCACACTTATTGACGGCCTTGTAGTTATCGGTGGCGGACTTGCCGGTGCATATCCCCTTTTCCTGCAACGACTTGTGGATGAAATGAATGCCAATTTCACAACCATGATTGGAACCGCAGTTGACCGAATGGAAATTAAGGCATTCAACCTTGAAGATGAAAAGGAGTTCGCCCGCTTCTATGAAGGAAATACTACCGAAATTAAAGTCCCTTTCAGTAACACAAGAATAAAATATGATTCACTGAAGAGGATTGGTGTAGGTATCAGCCGCCTTGGAACATCAAAGGCTGTATCTGTCGGAGCGTACGCCTTTGCTTTAAATAAACTGGATAAAAAGTCCTGAAACCTTAAATATCAGGCTAATTCCTGATATAGAATAACTAAATAGCGGGTTTGATACCCGCTATTTTTTTTAAAATTAGTTTGTATTTTAACACACTAATTCACAATTCACTTTCATAAAAAAGTACATTTGCATAGCCTGTAAAAAAAATTGAGATTCCACATAAAACTGTAAACCTAAATATTCTAGTATGAAAAGAATCTTTACACTGTTTGTTTTTGTTCTTTCAGTAATTACCGCTAATTCGGAGGTTATTCAGCAAACTTACCAGATTAGTGATCCTATCATCAGAAGTAGCAATGGTTTTAAGACTATTACTTTTGATGATATGATCTTATCAGGTAAAGCCGGCGAACCGGCGTTGCCCTGGCATGCTGTCAGAATCCTGCTTCCTCCGGGCCATGAAGCGGTGCGAATTAGTATTGCAGGATCAGACAGTCACCGGTTGGAAGGCTCTTTCCGGTTATACCCTATGCAACATGCCCGTCCGCTTTCTGATGCAAGACCATTCGCATTTACTATAAATAATGATCTGTATTCCTCAGATATAAGTTATCCTGAATCAGCAACAGGGGTTCTGTCTACGCATTACATGAATGGCTATTCATATGCTCTCAGTACCTTCACCCCTGTACAATATAATCCTCAGGAAGGGACTATTACCTATTATAAGACAGTTACAGTTACCATTGAAACACGTCCTTCAAGGAGTGCTGAAATTGCACTGAATAATTTGACATCTGATAACCAGATAAAGCAGCGTTGCATGACTTTTTCACAAAATCCCGGGATGATCAGGCAATATCCAACCCACCGTAAATCTTCAGATCATTATGATATTCTGATCATTACTCCCGGATTATATACCACGCAAATCCAGAACCTTATCACACATTATCAGGACCAGGGCTTAGAATCCCATATTTCGACTATAGAATACATTGATTCCCACTTTTCAGGCATTGACCTTCCCGAAAAAATGCGCAACCATATAATAGCGGAATATCAAAATAAGGGCATCAGTCAGGTGATCCTTGCCGGCGATGCTGAATTGATACCTTACAGGGGCTTTTACTGTGCTGCACAATCTTCCGTGCTATATGAAGATGCGAATATCCCTTCAGACCTTTACTTTTCAGGATTGGATGGAAATTGGAACACTGATGGTGACCAACTTTGGGCAGAGATTGGAGAAGATGATCTGCTCCCGGATATATCAGTTGGCAGGATGTCATTCAGTAACAGTGCCGAATTATCAGCCATGCTCAACAAAACCATTAAATACCAAAACCATCCTGTAGAAGGTGAACTAAACAACCATCTGTTCGCAGGTGAGTTCCTTTATGATAACCCCGAAACATGGGGCTCAGATTATCTTGAGCTGTTAATCGGTTCGCACGATGATAATGGCTACTTTACCAAAGGTATTCCTGACACTTATTCTATCTATAAATTGTATGATGAAAATATTAACTGGAGTCCAAGTGATCTGATTAATACCATTAACTCGGGCAAAACATTTATCAGCCATTCAGGGCATGCCAATGAAAATTATACCATGAAGTTATATAATTGGGATATTACAAACGAGAACTTTTACGGAGTCAATGGCGTTACACATAATTTTTCTATTGTATATACCCATGGCTGCATTTGCGGCGCTTTTGATGTAAACGATTGTATAGCGGAGAGAATGGTAGCAATAGATAATTTTGCCGCAGCCTTTGTTGGAAATTCAAGATACGGATGGTTTAATGAAGGGCAAACTGAAGGGCCTTCTGCTCATATCCAGAGAGAATTTACAGATGCGCTGTTTACTGATAGTCTTAACCGTATTGGCAGCGCTCACCTTGAATCGAAAATTGCTACGGCACCATGGGTTAACGCCCCGGGCCAATGGGAAGAAGGCGCGTTAAGATGGTGCTTTTACGACTGCAATGTCCTTGGAGATCCCGCCATGGCCGTTTGGACAAATGAACCGATAAGTATCGCTGCGACTTATCCTCAGCTAATTCCGATAGACAGCAGTTCTTTTCATGTTACGGTAACAAATGAAGGACAATCAGCTCCCGGCCTTACCGTGGCATTATTGAAAGATGGCGTCCTCATTGGTATCGGACATACTAATGGAAATGGCATTGCAGAAGTTGTACTTGATTCAATAATGAGTGAGCCGGGACCTGCACAGATCAAAATATCAGGATTCAATTGTAAATTAACAGCCTACAATACAGCTTTTATTGATCCTGATGGTACTAGTGAGATAAGCATGAATGACATTCTTGTCTTTCCAAATCCAGCAACCGATCAGATCAACATTAATTTTAATAACGACAACCACGCCAAAAGGATAATAATGAAAGACATTGCAGGTAAGACAATTATAGAAGCAAATTATTCCGGCATTGAAACGCAAGTTAGTATTCCGGTCAAAGGATTAAAACAGGGAATTTACTTTCTTCATTTCACAGGAAGCAAGACAGGTGTAGTTAAGGTAATTATTAAATAATTAACAGTAATTAAATAAGTTACATTATATCCTTATTTTAAAAATTAACTTTTAGCGATTATTCAAAAATAAGTATTAATAAATAAATCCATCATCGTGTCAAAACAATTACTCCTTTCGCTTTTAGTATCATTAATAATACTACCAGCTGCATTACATGCGCAAAAGCCTAAGAACCAAATGTACTTGCCTAATTCACCGGTACCTGTGAAATTCAAAGTGGACGACCGCATTGATAACATGTCATACTGGAGAAGGATGGCATCGCTGGGACTGGTACCGGTTCAACCGGAAGTTAAGGCACCTCAGAGTTTTTATGGAAGCCCGAAATTAGTAGGAAAATACACCCTTACAGATGAATCGGTGGATGTTCCCGTAACAACACAGAATTCCACCCAGAGTGAGAATTCTATATTCGTCCATCCTCAAAACGATCAATCACTCCTGCAATCGAATAACAGCACAACACAGCCGGTTGGTTCAATTTATGGGGCGAATGCATTTCTTTCGGCTGATGCCGGCACTACATGGGGAGGTTCAATAAATGGGGCCGGTGGCACAAATAGTGGTGACCCTGCAACAGCTATCAGCCTTTCGGGGAGGTATTATGTTGGTTACATTCATTCGTCGGGTGGCCAGGGCGTATCGTACAGCACCGATGGAGGAGTAACATGGACACCCGTATTGGTTGCACCATCTCCCCCCGGTTATGGTTCCTTGCTTGATAAAAACCATTTATGGATCGACAACAGTCCAACCAGCCCTTATGAAGGAAATTTATACGATGCATGGACAAATATGGGTGGCACAAATAATAACCAGATAGAAATAAGCCGCTCGACCGATGGTGGAGTTACATGGTCACCGGCCGTAAGCATCAGCAATGCTGTAAACGCCGGCAGCCATAACCAGGGAGTTAACATCCAGACGGGCCCGAATGGAGAAGTCTATGTCTATTGGGTTATTTACGACAACTGGCCTTCAGATGAAGATGCTCTAGGATTTGCCCGATCACTGGATGGTGGCGTTACCTGGGAACCGGCCATACGTATTCTTGGCAATATTAAAGGTATCAGGAGTTCAGGCGTTGGTAAAAATATGCGTGTTAACAGTTTTCCAACCATGGCTTGTGACATCAGTGACGGCCCTAACCGTGGCGCCATTTATGCTACATGGTGCAATATAGGTGTGCCGGGAGTCAATACAGGTAACAGTGCTGATGTGTATATGATGAAATCAACCGATCAGGGTGTTACATGGACTTCACCTGTAAAAGTGAACCAGGATGCACCCGGATTAGGTAAGAAACATTATTTCCCATGGATTGCCTGCGATCCTGTATCAGGGAACCTGAGTGTCATTTACTATGATGATCGTAATGTAAGTCCTTCACAATGTGAAGTTTATGTATCAAATTCTATTGACGGTGGTGTTACCTGGTGGGATATGAAAGTCAGTGATGTTGCCTTCACTCCTTCACCTATTGCGGGTCTTGCAGACAGTTATTTTGGAGATTATCTTGGTAATCATGCCCGCGATGGATGGGTTTATCCGGTATGGACTGATAATCGCTCAGGGCATGCTATGACATATGTTTCACCGTTTGTAATAGGTCCTCCGCCAAACCAACCCTGGTTAGTATATAATAACTGTGCCGTGAGCGATGAAGAAACCGGGAATGGCAATGGTCTGATGGATTATGGTGAGTCAGCGATGCTTGATCTGGCCATTGAAAACCAGGGTGACAGGCCGGCTGTCGATGTTAATGTTGTCCTTTCAACTGATAATGAGTATGTTACAATTACTGACAATCAGGAATTATACAGCAGTATTCCCATCGACTCAGTCGTGACAAAATATGATGCTTATGCTATCAGGGTTGCCAATAATATTCCGGATGGGACTATTGTAACCTTTACAATAGAAGCAACCGATATCAATGACAGTACTTATTACAGCAATTTTAATATTGAAGCACATGCACCAGGTTTCAGGACAGGAAAGATCACTTTAACTGAAATCACAGGAAACGGGAATAACTGGCTTGACCCGGATGAAACAGCTACAATTTCAATTTTAACGGTCAATAATGGTGATTATACAGCCTATGATGTAACAGGATTATTAACAACTTCGAGTCCTTATATAATAATAGATAATCCAAGTAGTCATTGGGACAGCATTAAGCCAAGTTTATTTAATGCTGTTTCTCCGGTTTACAATATTACCGTTGCTGAAGATGCCCCCATTGGCGAAATTGCCCATTTTACTTACCAGGTTAACTCTCAATTCCATTCTTATACAAAAGAGTTCAGTTATCCTATTGGTTTAATTGTGGAAGACTGGGAAGCAGGTAATTTCAGTAATTTCCAGTGGAAGTTTGCAGGTTCAGCCCAATGGGCAGTTACAAATGAAGAGAAATACGAAGGCACCTACAGTTCCAAATCAGGCGAGATCACTCATAATCAAACCTCCGAGATGAAGCTCGAATACAATGTTGCTGAAACTGATTCAATAACTTTTTATGTAAAAGTATCTTCTGAATCAAGTCATGATTTCCTCAAATTCTATATCGATAATACCTTACTTGGCCAGTGGTCAGGAGCTGTCAACTGGCAAAAGGTTGGATTCCCTGTTAATGCCGGAAAACAAACTTTCAGATGGGTTTATTCAAAGGATATAAATACTTCGGTAGGAGACGACGCTGCTTGGGTTGATTACATTGTATTCCCTCCACTGCTGCGGACTTCTGCCTATGCCGGTCAGGATGCTTCAACTTGTGAATCCACCCCGTTTATGCTTAATGGCGCCGCAAATAATTCTATAAGCCACACCTGGTCAACATCGGGTGACGGGACCTTTGACGATGCATCAAGTCTTAACGCTTTTTATACTCCCGGAGTTAGTGATATAACAAATGGAGAAGTTGTATTAACATTGACTGTAAATGGCCCGGATGGGGAGCTTATTACAGATAATATGGTTTTAGTAATTGCAAAAGAGGCAGTTATAGAATCATTTACAAGTTTTTCGGTTTGCTCAGGTTCACCAGTTGAAGTAACTGCGAATGCTTCAAACTATTCAACCTTACAGTGGACCACCTCGGGTACAGGAGTTTTCAGTAATCCGGCAGAATTAACCACAAATTATCAGCCTTCAGCTGAAGATTACCTGGCCGGAAACGTTACCCTTACCCTCACAGCCGGATCCGAAGTGCCATGCGGGGATGACAGTGCTGATTTAGTTGTTTCATTTAATCCACTTCCAACAGCAACCATTACTACTGAGGATGCAATTTGCACAGGGGAAACTGCTACTGCCCAGATTTTCTTCGCCGGATCAGCTGCAGCGCCATGGACTTTTGAATTGGACAACGGTATTGGAGTAATTACAACCAGTGAAAATCCATATAATCTGTTTGTAAACCCAACCGAATCGACCATTTATCAGTTGAATTATGTTTCGGATGCCAACGGATGCCAGAATAATATTAATGAAACATTCACTGTCACTGTTAATTCTCGTCCATCCATTACTGTTTCTCAAGACAGTACCCTGTGTGCTGACAAAACTTACACCATGACTGCCAATGCTGAAGGTGATGTAAACTACTTCTGGACACCCGGCAATCAAATTTCTTCAATTGTCACCGTAGATTCAACCGGAATCGGAATCGGTAGCCGTACTTACACGGTAACGGTAACTGATAATGTTACTGGTTGTAGTAACAATGAGCAAATAGAAGTAACTTTCGAAGATTGTACAGGTCTTGACGAAATTGCTTCTTCAGCATTAATGATATATCCAAATCCCTCAAAAGGTGTTTTTTCAATAAAAACCAAAGGAAACCCAATTCAGAGATGCAATATTGAAATTCACGATATGAATAACAAGCTTGTGTATGAAGAACATGGTATTAATATAGGCAGTACAGCTCATACTATTCATGCATCATCGCTTGAAAGAGGAACCTATACACTGACTTTAAAAGAGGGTACAAAAATTATTTCAAGAAAGCTGATCATTAATTAATGATTGAATATTGAGCATTAAATATTAAACCAAACTTTTGGTACAAAATGGCGCCCAAACTTTATATCAGTTTGGGCGTCATTTATTTAGAATCTGTTTAAATTTTAACTTATCTTAACAAAATCTCCTGACACATCACTTTTTATTTATATTTGTGGGTTAAATACTTTAAGTAAGAGCATCCATAGATTCTGGGGAGAATCAACCAATCATTTTAACAACCAATCATTAAA
The DNA here is from genome assembly GCA_035297395.1 of Lentimicrobium sp. Taxonomy (GTDB): domain Bacteria; phylum Bacteroidota; class Bacteroidia; order Bacteroidales; family Lentimicrobiaceae; genus Lentimicrobium. The sequence goes on from DATGZB010000002.1 coordinate 8,906, forward strand.
CCACATATGAAAAAACAACTACCATTCATTAGTTTGAATCAAAAGTTCTTACATCTACTTATTGTTGTTGTTTTAACTTTAGGTACAATTGCCGGTTATTCCACTGATTATCGTTATGCCGATAACTGGGGTAAACAGGGCTTGAGCATTAAGAGCCAATCCTCACAATCGATCAATCTTAATTTCTCAATGCAGCACTTTTCAATTTCAGAAACTGACATTGATGGTGTTAAAATGAATAATATATCGTTTTCCGAATCTTTACTGCCAAATGATGAGGGCAATCCTGACTTACCGGGATTTGGGCGTTATATTGCCATTCCGCAGGGCGCTACACCGGTGCTTGAAATTACCAATATGCGTGTTGAGCACTTGTATAATATGGAAATCGCTCCTGCACCCAGAATTCCGCTTGATACTGAAAAAGGTCCCCTGGAATATCATAAAAATCCTCAGGTATATACCAGGAATGAGTTTTTCCCGGCTCAACCGGTTCAGCTAAATGCGCCTACCCAAATAAGGGGAGTTGATGTTTGTATGCTTAGTATTCTTCCTTACCAGTATAATCCGGTTACAAAGGAATTGATAATTTACCGTGATATTGAGATTAATATTCGTTTTGAGGGTGGCAACCGGCAATTCGGTGAAAATAAGTACCGCAATCCTTACTGGGATGAGATACTTGAAGATGTAATCTTCAATTATGAATCACTTCCAAAGATTGATTACTCAAAGAGGGATTCAAACAGGCTGCTCGAAACAGGTTATGAGTATCTGATCATCACTCCCAATGACCCCATATTCGTAGCATGGGCTGATTCAATAAAGAATTTCCGTAATGAAGAAGGTATTCTGACAGGAGTGGTTAAGCTTTCAGAAATCGGATCCAATGTTTCAGCTGTTATGCTGGAAAATTACATTGATAATATTTATGAAACATGGGATATTCCGCCTGCAGCGATACTCCTGCTCGGTGATTATGGACAGGCCAACCAGAATAATAACAGCATTATTTCCCCGATATGGGATAGCTACTGTGTTTCTGACAATATCTATGCCGATGTGAATGAAGACGATATGCCGGAAATAGTATTTGCCAGGATAACTGCCCAGAATGAAACACAACTCGCATCTATGGTAGGCCGTTTCATGAAATACGAACGCAATCCTCCCACCAATCCATCATTTTACCAACACCCAATTACAGCCCTTGGCTGGCAGACAGTGCGGTGGTTCCAGATTTGCTCTGAAACAGTCGGCGGTTTCTGGAAAAATGTTTTGGGAAAAGAACCTGTTCGCATTAATGAAGTATATGAGGGTTCAACAAACACATGGTCAACTGCTGCCAATACCGGCACTATCCTGGGTGTTTTCGCTTCACAGGGGCTCGGTTATATTCCTGATTCTCCTACTACGTTAGGCGGCTGGAGCGGCGGAAATTCAACTATGATCAACAATGCCCTGAATGCAGGTGCCTTTATGCTGATGCACCGTGACCATGGTGAAGAAATTGGCTGGGGTGAACCAAGATATATTACCACAAATATAAATGCCTTAACAAATACCGACCTGAGCTGGATCCTTTCAATCAATTGCCTTACTGGAAAATACAACTGGAACAGTGAATGTTTTACTGAGAAATTCCACCGCCATACCTACAACGGGCAGCCTGCCGGAGCACTTGGATTAACAGCAGCTTCTGAGACCTCTTATTCTTTCGTAAATGATGTTTACGTTTGGGGGATGATGGATAATATGTGGCCTAATTTTATGCCGCAATATGGTTGTACTCCAGCTTCGCGTGGTGTCAATCCGGCCTTTGGAAATGCTGCAGGTAAATTTTTCCTCCAACAATCAAGTTGGCCATCCAACCCGGGTAATAAAGAGGTTACTTACCACCTGTTTCACCATCATGGTGATGCTTTTATAAGGGTATGCACCGAAGTACCTCAGAATATTTCGGCTACTGTGCCTGCTGAAATTTATGAAACAGATACACAGGTCACAATATCAACAGCTGAAAATGCAAGGGTTTGTATTTCAAGATATGGCGAAATCCTTGATGTTAAATCAACCTCTATGGGATCTACCATCATCATGGATATCCCTCCGCAATCAGTTGGTACGGTTCTTACAGTAACCATCACTAAGCCAAATTGCAACAGGTTAAAAAGAAGCATTACCGTTGTTCAGGCCGTTACGGCTGCTTATGCCGGTGAAGATGCTACATTATGCGCTGACCAGAATGTTCAACTGGCCGGTTCCGGAATAAATTATACAAATCTCTTATGGGAAACAACCGGTACAGGTACTTTTGATAATGCAGCAATATTAAATCCGGTTTATACACCCGGAGCTGAAGACCTGTCAGCAGGTAATGTTATCCTTTCACTCACAGCAAGCAAGTCGGGTATGCCTGATTCAACTGATTATGTAACAATTACTTTTGTGGCTGCTCCCACTGCCTTCGCAGGAAATGATGTAAATATCTGTGATGGAGACGGTTATTCCACTTCAAATGCTACTGCTGCCAATTATACACAACTCCAGTGGTCAACCAGTGGAACCGGTTCATTTGATGATGCATCTTCTCTATCTACCCGTTATAGTCCAAGTGAAGAGGATAATCTTGCCGGAAATGTCGTACTAACACTTACTGTGAGCAATGAAACCTGTGAAGTGCAAACATCCGATGTTCACATCACCATCAATCCAAAACCCGATGTAAGCATTTCCGGAGTTACTGAAGCATGCCAGAATCAATCGGGAATCATATATTCTGCCGGAAGTACAGAAAATACTTATGAATGGCAGATCGCTGGCGGTGAAATTACAGCTGGCAGCAATGAGCATGAAATTACTGTTACCTGGATTGAACATGGAACAGGAAGTATTTCACTTACGGAAACAAACCAATTTGGATGCTTTAATACAAATGTCATTGAAGTAGCCCTAAATGCTGCTCCGGCAACGGTTATATCAGGTGATAATTCGGTTTGTGCCAACAGTACAGGTGTAATTTATTCAACGCCATTAACTGAAGGAAACAACTATCAGTGGAATATTGCCGGTGGTACCATTGTGGAAGGAGCCAATTCAAATGAAGTTACAGTCAATTGGGGCGAAAATGGCTCCGGCACTGTAAGTGTACTTGAAACAAATGCTTTAACTTGTGCATCAAATGTTGATTACCCTGTAGCAATTTCCTCACCGGTGATCTCTTTGGGCGCGGATACAACCGTTTGTATCAACCATAAATTTGTTCTTGATGTTGATCCGGGATTTGCATCTTATTCATGGTCAACAGGTGAAACAACTCCCTCAATTGAAGTTTCAGGTGCACTAATAGGGATTGGGAATAATGTTACCTATACCGTTACAGTTACTGATGCTGATGGCTGTCAGAGTGTTTCTTCGGTTACCGTAACTGCTGAGGCTTGTGCCGGACTTCCGGAAAACGATCTGAATTATTTTAGCTTGTATCCGAATCCGAATACCGGTGAATTCAATATCCTGTTTGGAAATAAAATCACCGGAACCACAACCGTAAGGATAACCAGCGCTACCGGTAAACTGATGTTCACTAAAGTAATCGATGTAAATGCCAACGGTCAAATTGAGACCTTTAATATCACCAACCTTAATCGTGGCGTGTATTTCGTATCTATAGCATCAGAAAATGAAAGTGCTGTACAGAAGCTTATCATAAGATAACAATAGTGGTTATCACACAATAAAAAAAGCTGTCCTTAACGGGCAGCTTTTTTTATTGTTCTTTCCTTTGGGAGTGTGACTTTTCATGCATATTGCGATAAATAAATAAATTACCTTCAAAAGGTGATTTTCATCAGGTTAATCGAAAGGAATAAAGATTATTTTAGTGCAATTAAATTAGAAAATTAAAGCCGGGAAAGCATGATACCTTCACTGCCAAATATTCTTATTGTTGATGATATAGAGGTTAATCTTATACTCCTCGAGACAGCACTTCGAAAAGAGCAGGCAAGGATTCATAAGGCAACCGGTGGTGAACAAGCACTAATATTAACTGAAAGCCAGGAGTTTGCACTGATCATCCTTGATGTGTCAATGCCGGGAATGAATGGTTTTGAACTTGCTGCTGCGATCCGTAAACAGCAACTCAACCAGGTAACACCTATTATATTCATATCAGCTATCCTTTTTGATGAATTCAGCATTTCACAGGGTTACCGGTCCGGAGCTGTAGATTACCTCGCCAAACCTTACCATCACGAGATATTGCTCAGTAAAGTACGGGTATTCCTTCAACTGTTCAACCAAAAGCAGGAATTACAGCATCAGAGTCAGATCCTAAGGGAAAATAATGAACGTCTTAAGGCAGCGCAGGAAATACTTAAACTCAGGCTTCAGCTCCAGAAAGCAGCTTCACTTGCCTCAGCAAGGTTTTCAGGCAATTTTGAATTGGTCAATTCAATTCATTTTATGCTTCGGGACATAGCGAATGTGTGTGGTTCATCTTCTGCAGCATTCTTCCCTATCGATAAATCAGAGCCTATTGGTTATACCGAAGGTTCACACTCTGCATTGACGAAGCTTGAGTTGAATTCTTCACTAAAATCCAGGCTCAACAGGGATTTTGCAAAAACTCATGAAACCAGTATCCTGATAAGTAAAGATATTTCAGGCGACTGGGTGCTCCCATATAAAAAGGAAACAAACGGGAAGTCACCTGTCAGCTTAGCCATCCGGGTTGCCTCGGGCGAAAAGCATTACGGCTACATATTGGTTGATGAGTGTTCTGGCATCTCTTCATGGGAGGCCTCTGAGCTGAATGCTCTCTCGGTTTTTGGCACCGTTACAGGTAATGCCCTTGAAAGAAACCTTACAAGGCAGGAATTGATAGCCAGTGAAGTAAGGTACAGAAGTTATATTGAAAATGCTCCTGAAGGGATTGTCATCACAACCAATAGTGGTGTAATTCAGGAATATAACCAGGCTTTCGGAAGGATGTTCTCATCTTATATTACTGGCACAAATTCCCTTAATATACTTTCTATACTCGACAAACAGAACCTGAGCGGGCACAATCCTGTTGCGAAAAACCTGCTCAACGGAAAACTCTCACAATGTGAATTCAATGTCAGTATGCATGATAAACAGTTTATTATCCTGGCGAAAAGTGTAAAGCTTAACTCCAGGCAATACCTGATATTCTGTACCGACATTACCAACGAGAGGGATCTTGAAAAGCATATCATCCAGACAGAAAGAATGGTGGCTATAGGTGAAATGGCTACCGGACTTGCACACGAAATAAATCAGCCCCTGAACACGATATCCTTTGGAATCGATAACCTTTTTGAGGCTCTTGCTGCCAACAAGGCTGATGATGTGTATATTAAAGAGAAATCCAATAAAATATTCGACAGCATCCACAGGATGAGGAACATAGTGGATCATGTAAGGAATTTTGCCCGCGGGAATGATGATGTTATTCTTACCCTGTTTTCAGCAGAAGAACCTATAACCAATGCACTTTCGCTCTTTACCGAACAACTCAGAAACCATGGTATAGAAATAGTAAAGCAGATGGATGAAAGCGTCAGGAATGCATACATACACGGTAACACATACAAAATTGAGCAGGTATTGCTGAATCTCTATTCAAATGCCCGTGATACAATGGATGATAAGAAATCCCTGGTCGGCCCTTCCTACCAACCTGTTATTACGTTGAACGGCACGGTTAACAATGGACAGTTCGTACTAACGGTTTCTGATAATGGCATGGGAATGAATGCAGAACAGATGAAGCATATCACAAAGCCTTTTTTTACAGGCAAAGCTCCAGGTAAAGGCACCGGGTTAGGATTAGCCATTTCACAAAAGATCGTTGCGGAACATAATGGCAAACTTTCCTTTGCGAGCATACCTTCTCAAGGAACCACAGCCAAAATTGAGCTGCCCGTCATCTTCAAAGAATCAACCCAATCTGTCAAACTATGAATAAAAAACTATCGGTCCTGATCCTTGATGACGAAACTGATTTTTCACAGGAATTACAGGAGTATCTGCAAATAAGGGATTTTGATGTCTATACTGCCGCAACTCCCGGCGATGGTTTTGCCAGCATGCGGAGGCGCCCTTATGATTTGCTCATACTTGATGTCAGGTTACCGGGGATGAGCGGGATAGATATCCTGAAACAGGTTCGGAAACTATACCCTGCAATGGAGGTCATTATAATTTCAGGCCATGGTGATATTGATACCGTAATTGAGTCCTTAAGGGAAGGCGCCATAGATTACCTCAGGAAGCCTTTCAGGCATATTGACATACAATTAGCTATTGAAAGAACGGAGAAGTACCTTAAAATGTATCACCAGTTTAAGGAAATGGAAAACCGCAATTCGCTTATTTCTTCTGAGCTGGAGCGGATGATCGACCGTAATTTCATTGGCGAGAGCCATGCAATTAAACAGGTACTTGACCTTGCCAGCACTGCAGCACGATATAACAATACAAATGTCTTAATCACAGGCGAAAGCGGTACAGGAAAAGAAATCATTGCCCGCATCATTCATTACTCGAGTGACCAGAAGCACAATCCGTTTGTACCCGTAAACAGCAGTGCAGTGACCGATTCTTTACTTGAAAGTGAATTCTTTGGTCATGTTAAAGGTAGCTTTACCGGTGCTATAGCCGACAAAAGGGGCTATTTTGAAGTGGCAAACGGAGGCACCCTTTTCCTGGATGAAATTGCCGATATGCCTTTTGCCTTACAGGCAAAGCTGCTCAGGGCAATTGAAGAAAAGAAAATTAAAAGGGTTGGCGGTACCGACGAAATCCAGGTAGAATTCAGGATAATATCGGCAACTAACCATGACGTGGATAACCTGATAAGAAATAAATTATTCAGGCTTGATTTATTTCACCGTCTCAATACTATCACCATTCATATTCCTCCATTGCGTGAGAGGCCCGAGGATATAGAACCCCTGCTTAGATACTATGTGAATTATTTCGCAGAAAAGCTTAAGAAACCGATACCGAAAATAAATGCCCAGCTTATTGAAGCACTGACTAATTACGAGTTTTCCGGTAATGTCAGGGAATTGAGGAACATGATCGAAAGAGCCATGATCTTTTGTAATACCTCAACCCTTAGTACTATTGATTTTCAGCTCCTGCCTGCCAATAAACACAGCGGTACAACACCTGTAGCGCTCAATCTTGAAGAGCAGGAACAAAACCTTATACTTCACGCCCTTAATGAGTGCAATTATAACCAGGTCCTTACAGCTAAGATGCTTGGCATATCCCGCGACTCCTTAATAAGAAAACTTAAAAAATATAATATCAAGATTGTAAAAGACCAGGTCTGACCATTTGTATCTTTGCTTTTGCAAATGCAACTGTTCATGAAAAATATCCAACGGTTCTTCCCGCATGTTCTTGTCGTTATTTCTGTTTTATTCCTGGTACTTTTTTATGGCGACCTTTTTTACAGGTCTAACAGTCACTTGTTTAATGTTACAGGTGATGCTATAAAAAACTATTACACCTATGCTGCACATTCAAAGCAGCAGGAGTTTATACAATTTGAGCAAATGAACTACCCGTACGGGGAAAATTTCCTGTATCTTGATTGCCACCCTGTATTTACTGTCATTATTAAGATAGTAGCAAAGATATTCCCGGGTATCCATAATTACACAATCGGCATAATAAATTTCCTTATGCTGTTCGGTATTGCCTTAACTGCTCTGTTTACTTACCTGATACTTGTTAAATTTAAAACCGATAAGCTATTTGCGCTATTCGGCGCCTTCGCCATCAGCATCCTGTCGCCACAACTGTTCAGGATTACAAGTCATTTTGCCTTATCCTACAGTTTTTTCATTCCTCTTACATGGTTTCTTTATATCAGATTCAGGGAAAGTGAAAATAAACTCAGATGGTCATTCATAATAATGGCGAACTCCATTTTCTGGTATTTCATCCATGGTTATATGGGCATGATCACAGTTGCCTTTATATTCCTGACTTTTCTGATAAACTTCCTGTTTGAAAAGAAAAAGTTCATGCTTGCCCGTGAATGGATGTATCTGTTTATCCAGACAATCATCCCGCTGGCTTTCTTCTATATTTTCATAAGAGTTACTGACACACATCCCGGCAGGAATGACCAGCCCTATGGTATACTAACTTATGTAGCCAACTTTCAGTCAGTATTCCTGCCATCCCATCCCCCTCTAAAGAACTTTTACAATGATATCTTTAAAATTGAAACCAATTGGGAAGGCTGGGCTTATATAGGCATTGGTTCCATTCTTTTCATTCTGGCCTATGTCCTTAATTCTGTCTTAAAAATATTCCGCATACGCATGGTTAAGGACGCCACTTTCAACAATGATAAAATACTGGTACCCTCGCTGATTGCCTCAGTTATCCTGCTGTTTCTTTCAATGGGGTATCCCTTCAAACTGAATATGGAATATTTACTCGACTGGTTTCCCATTATTAACAACTTCAGGGGAATTGCCCGTTTTTCATGGCCTTTTTATTATACCATAAGTATTTCGACTATTGTCTTCTTTTCTCTCCTCTTACCATCCGGTAAGTCCAGGTTCGTGGTTTTCATTATTTTGTTGTTTATACCCTTTTCCTATATTCTTGAAGGACTGCCACATCATGAAACCGTAAGGAAAAAAATGACAGGTTATCCGAACCTTTTTAACGCGAAATACCTTCCGGAGTCATTCATTCAGGGACTTAATTTTGCCGACAGCAATAAATACCAGGCTATTGTCCCGTTGCCCTTTTTTCATATTGGGTGCGAAGATTACAAGGCGATCGGCACCGATAAAAGCCACATAACGTCGATGGTTATATCATATCACTCAGGTATTCCGATAATGGGTAATTATTCAACAAATACAAGTATAATTGAAAGCAAGAATTTAATCCAGGTACTTTCGCCAAATTGTTACAACAAGGCAATCATTTTTGATATACAGTCACGTAAACCATTCCTGGTCGTTCATACAAATGAAGACCTTAATAAATATGAATCTGATTTGCTGTTCAGGAGTCAAAAGATATTTTCCTGTGGTGATTTTACTTTATATTCAATCAGTTATGACAATCTCCTGGTAAATAATTCCAAAACACTTATCACTGACTATCAAAAAATCAAGGATCATTTAACGGCGAAAAACGGATTTATGGTATCAGGGAGTGACACTTCCGGCTACCTCTTTTTTGACTCATTTGAAAATGGCAAAAGTGATACCACCCATACCGGCATGAGGGCAATGAAAGGTCAGTTTAAAAAATACACCCCTGTTGTAAACATCGATCCTAAAAAACTAACAGTCGACAAAGAATATACTGTAAGCTTCTGGATGTATAACCAGGGGGAGAAGTTTGGCCAGGGAGCGTTATCTTCTATGGCATTTGTCCAGACTAAAGACCGGGATGGTAAAATAAACTGGATCAGTACCACAAATCCCGCCCGGAGCGTAGTAATTGACGGAGACTGGAACCTTGTTGAACTGACATTTAAGATGCCTTCAGCTGTCGGTGAATTAGGAGTATATATAAAAGGCGATGACAAGTCAGAGAAGTTTTTTTACCTTGATGATCTCCTCATTAAGGAAAAAGATGTTGATGTCTATAAGGTTATCAGGGAAAGCAACGGCATTATTAAAGAACTTTTCGCAAACAATAATTTCATTAAGTAATGACAAAAGAAGAGGAATCCTACTATTCAGCCGGCAGAAGTATAAATGGAGCCACAGAAAGTCAGATGTTCGGAAAGCCTTGTTTTAAAGTAAATGGTAAAGCCTTCGTTTCATTCTTCCAGAATGAGATGGTATTTAAACTTCCTGCACCTTATCATGGTGAAGCCTTGAAACTGCAGGATGCAAGGCTTTTTGATCCGTCAGGCAAAAGTCGCCCAATGAAAGAGTGGGTGCAGATTCCGGGTAAATACTCGGAACAATGGCCAGAATTCGCGTTTGCAGCATTTGAGTATGTAAAAAACAGTAAATGATTAATACAATTCTGATAAACATCATTAATATGGTAAAAAATATTACTTATATAATCGCATTATTCATGTTGATAAGTTGTAATCAACCAACAGACAGGGAAGCTGTAAAGAATGAAATTTACAAAGCCGAAAAGGATTTTGAGAAAATGGCATCCGACAAAGGTATTGCTGAAGCCTTTTATTATTTTGCTGATGACAGTGCTGTCATTAAGCGGGGCAATGATAATCTTATAAGGGGAAAGGAGAATATTAAACTGTTTTATGAAAAGCAGCAGATATCAAATGTAACCCTGAAATGGACACCTGATTTTATAGGTGTTTCAGAAGATGGAACATTGGGATATACCTTTGGTAAATATAAATGGATTGAGCGTGATTCAACAGAAACCAAAGAAATAACTGGTGTTTTCCATACAGTCTGGAAGAAACAAAAGAACGGTGACTGGAGATATGTTTGGGATTGAACCCCGCTCCTGGAGCACTTTTCAAATTACCCTGTTACAGCGCACAATTGTGCGCTTTTTTGTTGGTTTTTATCCGCATAACCAACGATCCGGAATTTAATGCACAAATTTCACCTGTTGTTACAGCGTTCATTTTTAGCTAATTACAACAGTCAGCAGATTAATGCCGGATTTATTTCCTGAAGCAGGCATAAGGATTGCCTTCGCCGGAACATTCAAAATACCGGCGTATGAAGCAATGGTTACTCATCTTATGGTCACTGTTTTTATCAGGCACCATTTCCGCACAGGGGTCACAATTTTATTCCATCAGGAACAATGGTGATATTACTCCTACCCTATCCTTCACACAGGAAGAAAATGCCATCAATGTCCAATTGGTTATTGAAAGTTTTTCATCCACTGAAGTCCAATTCAACGGGAATGCTGAAAAGATCACTTTCCCCGGCGGTATTGGAATTATGGAAAAAGGCCTGCCCGACATCCAGCATCTTGCAACATCCATTGCGATAAACCCGACCGGTAAACCGGAATTAATAATTACTAACGCCGAATACACTGATTACCCATCATTTAACATAGCTCCTTCGGCCGGTGATCCCGGACTATATCCAACAGGTGATCTAACAACTGATACCGCAGTCTATAATGCCAATACCTTCTGGCCTGAAAACATTGCCCAAATGAGTGATCCTTATATCATTGGAACCACCCGGGGTATTTCTCTCCATTTCTATCCTGTGCATTATAACCCTGTAACCCATACGCTCAGGGTGTATCATCACATATCAGTTTCAGTTGAATACTCTGATGAGCAGGGTATAAACGAACTTACCCGGTACACTTCTTCAGCTAACCTGCCAATGGAGCACCTGACAGACAGCCATTTCATCAATCAACAACCTTCATCACCCTCGGGAAGATATTCAATGGTAAATGAAGAAAATGGACGTATGCTGGTCATTGCACATCCTGATTTTATTGGAACCATGGAACCTTTCATTATGTGGAAAAACCAAAAGGGAATCCAATGTGAAATTGTTGATGTGACATCAATTGGAAATGAAGAACAAATAAGGGAGTATGTTGCCGAATATTACTATAACAATGGTCTTACTTATCTTCTGTTGGTTGGTGATGAAAAGTTCATCCCATCCAATCAGGCAAATAAAGGGTTAAGTGATATAAGATACGGTTATATTTCAGGAGATGACCATTATCCTGAAATCCTTGTCGGACGTTTTCCATGTACAACAGCAGAAGATTGCCGTATAATGGTTGAACGTACTATTAATTATGAAAAGAATCCTTCAGCGAAAGCTGATTTTAATAACTTCCTTGGCATTGGTAGTGGTTCGGGACCCGGTGATGACGGAGAACTTGATTACGAACATATACGCAAAATTGCTACATTGCTGAATCCGTCCATTTATCCTGATTATAATGAACTGTACGATGGTTCCAGAGGGGGCAACGACCTGAATGGCAATCCAACTGCTGCCTTAACAGCAGAAGCGATCAATAAAGGAATGGGAGCCATAATGTATCTTGGGCACGGATCCATCAACACCTGGCTGACTACCGGGTTCTCAACCACCAATGCATACAAACTTGAGAATACTGAAACGCACCCGTTCATATGGTCTGCTGGATGCAATAACGGTGCATTTAATGATGCCACCTGCCTTGCAGAGGGATTCCTTAGGGCTTCAATAGATGGAAAACCTTCAGGTGCGATTGCAGCTTTGATGTCATCGGCAACTCAATCATGGTATCCGCCAATGGAAGCACAGGATGAGATTGCCATTTTGCTTGCTGACCAGGATAACAAGGCACCGGTGACTTTCGGAGGCATTTCATTCAGCGGCTGCATGAAGATGAATGACAAATATGGCAAAGGCGCCTATGATATCACTGATAACTGGATATTATTCGGGGATCCTTCTGTAGAACTCAGAACCGCAACTCCCCTCGAATTCCATCCAGTGTATGATTCAATAACCGGAAGTGACGCAACTGTGTTCAGCATCAGCTCACTCCCTGACAATGCAGTTGTTACAGCTTCAAATAACGGAACAATACTTGCCACCACAAAAGCACAAAACGGTCATGCAACCCTGAATACAGGCGATATTAAGACTCTGGATTCATTTACCATCACCATCACGGGCAAGAATTACCGACCCTTACTTAAAGAAATTACAATAACACAATTCCCTTCAATGGCCATTGGCCCGTTGCCGGCAGACCATTCATTTAAAGTTGCTACATCCACATCCTTCACCTGGGCACTTACAGCAGGGTGCAATCCTGAATCCTATACATGGGAAATCAGGAAAACAGGAGCCGACCATTGGGAATCTGTTAACTTCCAAAACGTATCAGATTTTAATCCGGGAAAACTCGAATACCTGACTTCTTATGAATGGAGAGTGATCACGCACAACCAAAACGGAAACTCAACAAGCAAGATATTCAGTTTTACCACAATTGAAGAGCCTGATGAAGATTTCGAAGAAGGCAATTTTCCAAGGAGCAACTGGATGAATACCGAAAGCTGGTACATCGATAATACTGAATCGTATGAAGGAAACTTCTCACTTCATTCAGGCAGCACAGTTTCACGCCAAAGTAGTTCACTCTACTATGAGTGCGAGACACTGGCCTGCGACCTTATTTCATTCTGGTTAAAGCAAAACATTCAGGACCAATCTTCAGGAATTGAATTTTATATGGATGATTTCCTTGTTGCACAATGGAGCAATACTATTAACTGGACAAATTTCACCTATCAGATAGAACCTGGCTACCACAAATTCGAATGGAAATTCACGGGGTCAGGTGACAGTTCATCTGTAAACTCGGCCGCCTGGATCGATAACATCTATCTGCCGGTAAATGAGCCAGTGAGCGTATCTGCTCTCTCACAATCTGTTTGTCCGGTTACATCCATACAGTTACAACCTGAAATCTCAAATTATGCATCCTTGAAGTGGGAAACTGCTGGCACTGGCTATTTTGATGATCAATACAAAATTGATGCTGTATATTTCCCATCTGATCAGGATTTTCGGAATGGAATAATCACTCTGGATCTGACCGTTGTTTCAAACAGTGTTTGTGAGCCCGGAAGTTTTCAGTATACTATTAACGTAAATAGTTTGCCCGAAATCATAGTAGCCGACACCACCATTTACAGCGATGAAACCCTTTCAGTTGACCTTGCTGCCAACGCAACTTCCCAGTACCTGCGCTACAATGACCAGAGTATATCATCATCACTGGAAATTGACCATTCAAAGTTGGTAGCTGGTGAAAACATCATTACGGTTGTTGCCGAAAATGCATCAGGATGTACCACCGAAAAAGCCCTGAAGGTAAATTTTATAGAATCTGAAAGACCGGAGAACAGGACGCTTATTGTTTATCCTAATCCCTCTTCTGATTTTATCAATATAGCAGACTTATCAGCAGAAAGCCTCTCCAATGTCAGCATTTACAGAACGGATGGGCAAATGGTAGGTAGTTATGTTTTCGAAGGAATAAACAAAGCTTCCATTCCGGTTAATCATCTTGATCCGGGTCTTTATATAATTACTTCTGAATTGTCAGGTAAAATAATTACCTCAAGATTCGTAAAGATATAGATACTAAAAATCCCCCGCTTACCCGAGCCTGTGGCATTAGCAATAATGTTCGCAGGCTTTTTTCTTTCCTGTGAACAACTTGTGCGGTTTATTATTAATTTCACAGCGGGAATCGGATAAGTAATTGTTATACTGTTATTAAAGTTTAATATCCTGAACAGATACGAGCTTATCGTGTTTATGCGTAATGCATTTTAAAAATCAGTAAATGAAAATATTTCTACTAATTATAGTCTTTTGTTCCTTGTTTTTTCAGTCACCCGCACAGTCTGATGAAAACAAAATTTCGGGTGAACTGCTCGTAATGTTCAAAAATGATTTGAATCCTTTGAGCAATACATTGTTAAAAAGCGACCTGGAGGCAAATGGCATCACAGTTGACCATAAATTAGGAAAGTCATTGAATATATGGCTTCTGAGGTTCAGTGAAACTGAAGTTGATCCCCACGCTGTTCTTAAATTACTCAAATTACATCCGGATGTGCAGTTAGCCCAGTTCAACCATCCTGTTACAGAACGTGAGATAATACCAAACGATCCCTCCTTTAACATGCAGTGGGCGTTTAAAAATACCGGACAATCGAGCGGAGTCCCGGGGGCCGACATCCATGTAACCGAAGCCTGGGAATTGACAACCAGCGGAGTTACTGCTTTGGGTGATACCATTGTTGTGGCTGTTATCGATGGTGGTGTTGACCTGAACCATAGCGACCTGAATTTAAAGAAGAATTACAATGAAATACCGGTTAACGGAATTGATGATGACGGCAACGGTTATATTGACGACTTTAACGGATGGAATGCATACAATGGCAGTGGAAACATGGTTACACACGACCATGGCACCCATGTAATTGGCATAGTTGCCGCAAAAACAAACAATGCTTTGGGTGTGGCAGGGGTTTCATTTAATGCAAAAGTACTTCCGGTTGCAGGTTCCAGCACTACTGAATCTACTGTAGTGACCGCGTATGATTATGTGTTTACCATGCGTAAACTTTATAATGAAACCAATGGACAGACAGGTGAGTATATTGTAGCCTCTAATTCATCCTTTGGGGTAGATGGCGGAGACCCTGAAGATTACCCTCTGTGGGGAGCAATGTACGATTCCATGGGTATGGTTGGTATAATAAATGTAGCATCAACGGCAAACAGGTATTGGGATGTAGACATCCAGGGCGATATTCCAACCGCAATGCAAAATGAATCGCTGATCTCAGTTACCAACACAACCAACATGGACATGTTGAATACCCAGGCTGCATGGGGAGCTACGAGTATTGACCTGGGAGCCCCGGGCACGAGTATCTATTCAACCCGGCAGGGTAATACTTATGGAACCAAAACAGGCACTTCAATGTCCTCTCCCATGGTAAGCGGTTCCATTGCATTGATGTATGCCGTTACTGATCCGGAAAAGCTGATGGAATATAAACTACTTCCTTCATTGGCTGTTTCAAGGTTTAAAAGATACATCATTTCAACGGTTGATACCATTCCGACCCTGATTGGTAAAACAGTGTCCGGCGGACGGCTAAACACACTGGACGCTGTAACAATGGCTGCTAATCCACCCGTGCTTGCAGCCAATCCCGGACAGCTCAGTATTACCTTGAAGCCAAACACCCGTGATACTTTAGTTATACAGATCAGTTCAACCACCACCGAAAATGATCCTTACCTCATAACTATACCTGAAGAAACTCCATGGCTCAGCACCGACCGTAATAATGGTACTTTCCTGCCCGGAATTCAGCAGTCCCTCCAGTTGTACTTAAATACAGATGGTTTGCCGGTTGGCGAATACAATTGCAATCTCACTATAGATGACTATTTCCTGAACCAACTGGTTGTACCCATCACTTTAAAGGTTGACACAACCAGCAATGCCAGGAATTTAACATCCAATTCAAGCGTAAGGATTAATCCGAATCCTTTCGAAGATTTCCTTAAAATTAACATAAATTTAATGCGCGGTTCACCTGTCAATGTAAAGGCATACAATGTTCAGGGCATTATGGTTGCTTCAATTCACAGCGGGAACCTGCCTGCAGGGGACAATGTTCTCATCTGGAGTGGCAAAAACAGTGAAAATCAAAACGTTGATCCTGGTGTTTACATTATTGCTATAACTGACCAATTTGGCACAGAAACTATGAAAGCAATTAAAAAGTAAGCTACCAGATCAACTATAAATAAATACTTTTATGAAGATAACATTACCCGGGATCATGCTGATCAGCATGTTCTTTACAATTTCTCCCAATGCTTTTTCCCAATCAACAGTTACAAAAAAATCTCCCCTTACACATCACGAAACACCTGAGGAATATGCCCAAAGAATCAGGTCGGTAAAGAGTTTCATTCCAACCGATCCTCCTACCGGAACTGTTACCAGCATTGCCGAGTTTAACCGTGCATCAGGAGCTGTAGTTGCTTATGCCGGAGAATTTGGTATCCCCATGTCACTGATCAGGGAAATGGCCAAAGATGCAATTGTGACAACATTAGTACCCAGTACTGAAGTTCAGCAGGCAGTCATCAACCAGTACACCCAGGCCAGGGTAAACCTGGATAACTGCGAGTTTATGATCATTCCGACAAACAGTTACTGGACCCGCGATTATGGCCCAATGTTCATTACTTACGGCACCAACCAGATTGGTATTGTCGATTTCCCGTATAACAGGCCCCGTCCGGAGGATGATGATGCTGTGCGTTTGATTGCCGAAAACCTTGGTATTGAATGGTTTGGCATGGATGTAACCCATACCGGTGGCAATTATATGAGCGACGGATATGGGAAAGCCTCTTCCACGACAATTGTTTACACCGAAAATCCCGGTATCACTCCTGAAGAAGTCGACCTCCGCATGCAGAATTACCTGGGTATCAATGATTATTCTGTATTGGAAGATCCAAATAACACCTATATTGACCATATAGACTGCTGGGGCAAGTACCTAGCACCCGATAAAGTTCTGATCAGATCAGTGCCGACAAGCCATCCCCAGTATGACGAAATTGAAGCAACAGCAGATTATTATGAGAATAAGATCAGTTCTTACGGAACTCCTTATAAAGTTTACAGGGTATTCACCCCGCAAAACCAGCCTTATACAAATTCTTACATACTGAATGATAAGGTCCTGGTTCCTATAATGAATTCCCAGTATGATGAGCAGGCCCTTCAGGCATACCGGGATGCCATGCCGGGTTATAAAGTGTTTGGCTTTATTGGAGCCCCGGCCACTCCATGGCAGTCAACTGACGCACTCCATTGTCGGGCACATGAAATGGCTGACCTTGGAATGCTTTCGCTGAAGCATATTCCTATACAGGGAAATGTCAATGCAGCGGTTGAAACCTATAATTTCACGGCATCCGTAAGGCCTTACAGCGGACAGAGTGTCATTGCCGATTCCGTTTTGCTTTATTACCGGGTAAATCCAAATCCTGTAACACCTTATACCCCCCTCACGATGACCAATACAATGGGAAGTGCCTGGATGTCGAGCATTCCGGCTCCTGAAGAGGGTTCAACAGTGGAGTATTACATCTTTGCAAAAGATGAATCAGGAAGGCGTGAATTTGCACCCTTTATCGGGCCTGCTGATGCTTATAAATTTTATGTAGGCAGTCAGATGGCGGCACAGGCATCGGTAAATCCCCAATCGCTTGAGTTTACAGCTATGAAGGATACCGAGGAGACAAAAGTCGTTACAATAAACAGCACTGGACAGGTTGGATTGAACTATACACTTGTACCCGTTACCAGTGTAAACGATACGATTACGCGTAATTTACCTAATAGTCCGGCACCGGCATCGTATAGTACAAACACCTTCACTGAAGAAGGATGGACCTCTTTCCTGGTCAATGAAAATGCGAATGTCAGTAACTTCATTATCAGCTACAATTGGAATACCGATGACTATTATGCAGAAGGAGCATTATGGATCCAGTCGCCTGAAGGAACCACCTATCAGGCCGCCCATGAACAATCAGACGGATTCTATAAACTTGAATGCCCTGTTTTTGCAGGCGAGTCGATGAACGGCACATGGAAGGTTTGGATCACAGATTCATACGGCGATGGCGGCCACCAGGCTACCAACGTGACCGTTAAAATAGTGAAGGACAATCCATTGGGTGACTGGCTGATCGTCAGCAATTCAAACGGAAATATAGCAACCGGATCGAGTCAGGATGTTCAGATCACGGCCAATGCACAGGGAATGCCACTCGGCACCTATGAGGCTTATTTAACACTTTACTCAAACGATACAGTCCAGCCTGACATCACTATCCCGGTTGAGTTTACCGTTACGGTCAATACAGGCATTGCCGACAACCTGCTTGAGAAAAAGATTGAAGTCAATCCAAATCCGTTCAATGAACACATTCAGGTCACCTTCAATCTTGAAAAAGAAAGCACGGTCAGCGTTGTTCTTTATAATTCCGGTGGTACCGTTCTTTACAGCTCCGAATACCATATCGGCACCGGTGCCAAGAGTATCCGGATCCCGGCAGACAACGTACCGGAAGGATCCTATCTCTTAAAGATCAGTGACGGAACAGAAACAGCGAGCTTCAAGATTGTTAAATAGTTCCTGGTTCCCCGTTCACGGGTACTTGTTCTTAGTTCCTTGTTCCTTGTTCTTGGTTCTGGGCGGTCCCCCGAGCTTAGTCGAGGGGTTCTAAGTTCTGGGTTCTGGGTTCTGAGTTTCACTCACTCCTCACTCCTCACTGCTCACTGTTCACTGCTCACTGTTCATTGCTCACTGTTCACTGCTCACTGCTCACTGCTCACTTTCGCCTTTTGCCTTTTGCCTTTTACTAATTGTTTGACGCCCGGTTGGAAAAGCATTGGAGTTATAATGGATTTGCTTCAACTTCGACTCAAGTTGGATTCAATATGGATTCAACATCGATAAATTGATCAAATTATCGATATCAAATCGATGTCCAGTCAAAGTCAAGTCGAAGTTGAAGCAAATCCAGTATTACTTCTAACCTATTCCAGTACTACTTCAACCAAGGTCTGGCTGATTATCTTCCAAAGTCATATTCTCCAGCCAGGAAAGTAATTGATCCATTGCGGCGCTTCTTTACCAACGACAATAATTAAAAATTTAGAAGATTGGGAAAGGAAAAGTGAAGTTCCGACATATGAGTCACAACTACCTCCAGCTTAGAAGTAAAGCAATCGAAACAACTAAAACAATCGAAACAACCGAAACAATTTAAACAATTTTTCAGGCTGGTTCAGAACAGGAACCCTATCCCGATATAGAGGCCACTTTCGCCGTCCCTTTTATCGGCAGCCATTCCGTAATCCACTGCTATGATCAGGTTGCGTTCAATGTCAACATGTACCCCGCCTCCGAATGTGCTGTGCAGTTTATCTTTTTCAAGGTCAAAATAAAGATCAGGTTTCTCTTCTTCGGGCAACAGGCTTTTGTTAAATTCAATGCGCTTAGTCACCATGCCGAAATCGCCGAAAGCACTTAACGTGAAGTAGAAGTCGGTGTTTAAAATGGCCAACTGCATCAATTTGTATCTAAGCTCGAAGTTACTGTAGGCAATGGCATCACCCACCACCCTGTTTCGGAGGATGCCGCGCAACGATTTACCTCCGCCCAATCCGTCATTCTGTGTTACCTTCAGGTTGGTGGTTATCATGTACGATTGCATATAGAATGGCGTCTTTCCGTCGATGGTACCCTGCCATCCCAGCCTGTAGGCGAATGTAATTTTATCTCTCACAACGGGCAGGTATTGCCGCCATATAAGGGCCATTTTTGTATAAGCTGCTTCGTTATTTCCTAAAAACTGCGGTGCGGTGACCATGATCGCTTCAGCCCATATACCCTTTGAAGGATCAGGTTCATTGTCACGGGTATCATATACAAGTCCCAGTTTCACGTTATTTATGGATCCGCCGTCAGCCTCTTCTTTACCGATAAGTCCCCAGTCAACATATTTATCATAAAGTGCCGCAGTGTCAGGAACTTTCTTATCATCAGGCAGTCCCTTGTTGATCTTTTCAATATCAACGGGCCCTATTTTATTGTTGAAGTAGCCGAATCCGGCGAGCCATCTCCATTTCCTGTTCACCAGGTCATGCTGGAAATCAAGGCCTATTCTCAGCATCTTCCTTTCGTGCCTGTAATACATCCGTGAAATGTAGTCGGAGGCTTCATCATCCTCAAATTCAGGAAAATAGGCTGACTCAAAACCATTAAACCCATAGAAATTCAGTGCTTTTTCGGTCAGGTAGGTAAATTCACCAGTAATCCTCAGGTCATAAGGGAGCAGGTACTTGGAATCGAAGAACAACTGATTGGTACCGCTGCCCTTTGTGTATCGTGACCATTCGGCATATACTGACCAAAGGTAATCGGGATAAACTGAGCGATCGCCGTAATAATTGAAACTCCCCAGCAGTCCATACTGGAATCCCAGGTCGGAATCAAAAGATACAGCCGGGAAAGGCACAAAACTGTAAGGTTTACCGTTGGTTTGCTTTGTTGAATCCTGCCCTTGGGAAAATGATGTTACCGAAAGCAGAATAAAAAATACCGGGAGATAATGTTTTAATTTCATAATGCCCAAAATTTGTTCTTGTTTCTTGGTTCTTTGTTCACTGTTGTTCATTCTTGGCTTCTCACTTATCCTTTAGCACTTCATTGCTCCCCTCGCCCACCGGGAGAGGGGTTGGGGGTGAGGGGTACTCCTCGCCCTCCGTGAGAGGGTTTGGGATGAGTGATATTTTTAATCTAATTTATAAAAAAGTTAGTTTGCCCGGCTCTATTTTAAATTTAGATTCTCACTATATTTGATATAACCAAACAACCAACGTCTTGAAAAAAACAGATGCATCAAAACCTATCGTAAAGGGTGACAAAAAAGTTATCAGAGGATGGATCCTTTACGATTGGGCCAACTCAGTCTACCAGCTTACGATCACCACCGCTATTTTCCCGATTTATTTCCTTGCGGTGACCCAGAAAGGGCCTGATGATTTTTATGTAAATTTCTTTGGAAATGATATCATCAACTCCGTTCTCTATTCATGGGCTATTGCAACTGCTTACCTCGTAGTGGCGGGACTCACCCCTTTGCTTTCCTCACTGGCGGATTATACCGGGCGGCGAAAAGCATTCATGCAGGTTTTCACGGTGATTGGTGCATTGTCTTGTGGCGCACTCTATTTCTTTGATAAGGACCATATTACGATCGGAGTGATTGCATTCACACTCGCGACGGTCGGATACGGCGGAAGCCTGGTATATTACAATTCATTCCTTCCGGTTATTGCTGAAGAAAAAGACCAGGACAGGATCTCTGCACAGGGATATTCAATGGGCTACCTTGGTGGTATTGTTTTGATAATATTTAACCTGTTGATGATTGAGAAGCCTGAATTATTCGGAATCACAGACGACACCCTGCCGGCAAAAATCTCATTCCTTTCAGTTTGTGTCTGGTGGCTGGCGTTCGCTCAAGTTACATTTAACAGGCTTCCAAAATATACTTACCGAAAGAGAAGAAAGGATAAAGAATCTAACATTCTCATTGAAGGATACAGCGAATTGAACAAAGTCTTCAAAGAAGTGATCAAATCAAAGAAATTCACTTTCTACCTCATCGGGTTCTTCTTTGTAATGATGGGATTGATCACTACCATGTTCATGTCGGTTACCTTTGGGAAAAAAGAAGTCGGGCTTGATGATAACATCCTGATTCCTGTGCTGCTTATCATCCAGCTTGTAGGAATGGGCGGCGCATGGCTGTTTGCCAGGATTTCATCCAGAATTGGGAATCTGAAATCACTTATCATCTCTGTTGCAATCTGGGTGGCGGTCTGCACGAGTGCTTCGCAGATCGTAAATGCAACACAGTTTATCGTGGCCGCCTTCTTTATCGGACTGGTGATGGGGGGTACGCAATCGCTTGCCCGTTCCACTTACAGCAAAATGATCCCTGAAACCTCCACTGACCATACCAGTTATTTCAGTTTCTATGATGTCATGGAGAAACTGGCCACAGTTGCAGGAACGTTCAGTTGGGGATTGATTGAGGCCATTACCGGGAATATGCGTTACTCGGTTATTTCGATCGGGCTTTTCTTTGTAGTAGGAATTATTTTCCTTGGCCTGACCTTATACTCTGAATTTATAGCAGGAAAACAGTCGCGTAAAACAGCTCCTGTCATTGTGAAAAATCCATAATCCTGAACACGGGCTGTATCTTCCTTATTTACGGTGATACCTATATAATTATAAGCCGCTCATCCATTTGCAAAGTTTTGTAAATTAATTACTTTTGCCCCTCAAAATTCTTCAAGCAGACACAATCCATAACCTTTCAAACCAGATGAAAAAAATCATTTACTGCATGTTACTGGTTTTACCGGTATTCTTCTCATGCAAACAACAACCAAAGACCGACAATCCATTCTTTACTGAGTACAACACACCCTTCCAGGTACCGCCTTTTGACAAGATCGATACCTCGGATTACATGCCTGCCTTTACTGAAGGTATCAAACAGCATGACGAGGAGATCAATGCCATAGTAAACAGCAAAGATGCTCCGACATTTGAGAATACGGTTCTTGCTTTCGATAAATCGGGCAAGTTGCTGACCAGGGTCAGTAAGGTATTCTTTAACATCCAGGAATCAAATACAAACGACCAGATTCAGGAAATTGCACGTAAGGTGACTCCCATGCTTTCGCAGCACTCAGATAATATTTCCATGAATGCCGGATTGTTCAGCAGAATCAAGGCTGTTTACGATGCACGGGAAACTTCGGGACTGGATAAACAACAGATCAGGGTTGTAGAAAAGTACTACCGTGACTTCGAACGAGAAGGGGCCAACCTGCCGAAAGATAAGCAGGATCAATTGAGAAAAATAAATGAAGAACTGGCCATGCTGTCAGTTAAATTTGGTGAGAATCTTTTGGCCGAGACCAATCAGAATTTCAGTCTGGTAATCGATAACAAAGCTGACCTGGCAGGACTGCCCGATGGTGTAATCTCAGCTGCCGCTGAAGCCGCCAAGGCTGAAGGCAAAGAGGGTAAATGGGTTTTTAAACTCAATAAGCCCAGCATGATACCTTTCCTGCAGTACGCTGATAATCGTCCATTGCGTGAGAAACTGTATACCGGTTACTTTATGCGCGGCAATAACGATAATGCCAATGATAACAAACAGGTTGTAAAGGATATAGTGCGCCTGAGGGCTGAAAAAGCAAACCTGCTTGGTTATGAAAATTATGCCGCTTATGTGATCGAAGAGAATATGGCAAAGACTCCGTCTGCTGTGGATGACTTCCTGAATAAACTTATGATCGCTGCCAACCCTGTTGCGAAAGCTGAACTGGCAGAGATGCAAAAAATATCGGATTCAGAAGGCAATAACTTCAAATTGGCATCATGGGACTGGTGGTATTATGCTGAAAAGCTCCGCAAACAGAAATATAATCTTGATGAGAATGAATTGAAGCCCTACTTCTCACTGGATAATGTAAGGAATGGAATGTTTGCCGTGGCTGCCCAGCTCTATGGTATTTCATTCCAGAAAGTTGATAACCTCCCGGTTTATCATAAAGACGTTGAAACATACGAAGTGAAAGACAATGACGGTTCACACCTGGGTATATTATATCTTGATTACTATCCGCGTCCAAGTAAAGGAAACGGCGCATGGTGCACCGATTTCCGTGCAGCAGGTTATGAAGATGGCAAGAAAGTTACACCGGTGATCTCAATAGTATGCAATTTCACTCCTCCCGCCGGAGAAACACCTTCATTGCTGAATTGGGACGAAACCCTTACACTTTTCCATGAATTCGGGCACGCATTGCATGGATTATTCACTGTTGGCAAATACACCCGCACTGCCGGTGACGTTCCAAGGGATTATGTAGAACTTCCTTCACAGATCATGGAGAATTGGGCAGGTGAGCCTGAAGTACTGAAAATGTATGCAAAGAATTATAAATCAGGCGAGATTATCCCAGATGAGTTGATTTCAAAAATACAGAACAGCGGCCTCTTCAACCAGGGCTTTGACAATGTTGAATATATCGCAGCATCCATCCTCGATATGCAGTACCATGAGTTAAAGGCTCCCGCAACAGTTGATGACGTTCCTTCATTTGAGAAAAAAGCCATGGATAATATTGCACTGATGAATGAAATATGGCCTCGTTATCGCTCCACCTATTTTGCACACATCTTTGATGGCGGTTATGAAGCCGGTTATTATGTTTACTTATGGGCAGCAGTGTTGGATGCAGATGCATTTGATTACTTCAAGCAGTCAGGCAATATTTTCAATCCTGAACTCGCCGCAAGTTTCCGAAAGAACTGTCTTGCCGAATCAGGTGATGATGAAGGAATGACACAATACATTAAATTCCGCGGTCAGGAACCTACCATTGATGCTTTACTGAAAAAAAGAGGATTGAATTAATAGTTTTAACCTCTGGGTATTTAAAACTCTCATTACAATATTAAAGGGCCGGATATTTTTACCTGGCCCTTTAATATTTTCTACTATCTGTTTTTTATTTATAGTTTATTTTGCTTCTACAAACCGGAAGATTGCAGTAAGACTTAACCAAGAGTTAACCAAAACTCAATCAACAGGGGTTTTCTCAACAAATTCATTAAGTACGGCATAGTAACCATTACGTATCTCGAAGAGCTTTTCCCTGGTGAGACCTTCTTTATATATTCTTACCATGTCAATTATGCCATGGTTTTCATAGAAAAAGGCTGAGGCGGCATCAAAGTACAAAAGGTGCGTATCGAACATAACCTCTGCTGTGATCTGTTTGAACTTTGTCCACGAGTAATGTCCCGGAATTATAAAGTATCCATGATGAGGCTGGAAAACATCCATGTACATCATATCCCCAACCGGCTCGAGGAAAAAAGATTTATCAAGGCGAATAATTCCACTTTCACCTTCTACTTTTTTCATTTTCTTGTGATATACAAGTCCTTCCTCAGCAAAAAGCTTCTGAAGTTCTATGATGTATTGTGCCTTTTCAATATTTCTAATGCGGATGATCTGCAACTTCTGATCGAATATTTCAAGGCTTCCGGGCACCGCATCAAATTTTTCATTGTAGTTCTTCCTTACTTTGAGGATTATTCTCCAGATCTTCTCAAGCGAATGATGTCCGTCAAGTACCAGATAGAAATAAAGAGGTTTTGATTCATAAGTAAAACGTTCATAATATCCTTTAAATGGCGCATCCGATTCGAGCAGGCAGGCACCAGGCATCAGTCTTACATCATCGAGGCATTTGAGAACTTCCTCCTTCTCTAACAATCCAAACCTTTCAATCGTAGTGGTTTCCATAACTCTTTGTTTTTAAGGACCTACAGTAAAAGTAATAAAAAAACCTTGTTTTTTATCAGAATTCCGAAGGTTTTTTCATTAAAAAGGTACTAATACCTGACTGAATCTTTACAGGAACATTCTTGTGGGTTTCCTGTTTATGAAACCTGATCCCGATAAGAGTAAAGAAGTGTTAAAAAATATTATAAACCGCTATTAAGGCTTCAATAAATTTAACTTTGCATGCTTTTAAAATTAACCACTACGATGCTTGATTATTTCTGGAAACTAACATTACTCTTTTATCTCTTTCTTCTGTCATTTGCAGTAAATGCCCAGCAAAACAGGCCACAGGGGCAGCCCGGCAATGGCAATGGACAACCTTACGGAATTATCACTGGGGCGGTTCACGATGAATCAACCGGTGAACATGTTGAATATGCCAATGTCGTTCTTTTCAAACAAAAGGACTCTTTGATGGTCACCGGAACCATCACAGACAACAGAGGAAGGTTCATACTCAAGAACCTTAATCCGGGAAAATATTACCTGGTGATTCAATTTATTGGCTTTGAAAATAAAGAAATAGGGGATTTAGTGATTTCACCCGGCTCAGCAGATATAAAACTGAATGAACTGACCCTGAAGCCAAAAGCTTCGTCACTGCAGGGAGTGGAAATTACTTCCGAACGGGCACTGATCACAAATAATCTCGATAAGAAAGTTATAACTGTTGATAAGAGCATGGCCCTTGGCGGGGGTACTGCAACCGATGTGATGGAAAATGTACCCTCGGTAACTGTTGATGCCGAAGGAAACGTTAGCCTGCGGGGCAATTCAAATATTACCTTACTGGTTGATGGCAAGCCTGCCAGCCAGGCAGGATTAGCAGCCAGCGACTTGCTTAACCAGATACCTGCCAGTTCAATCGAAAGTGTGGAAGTGATCACCAACCCTTCAGTCAGGTACGATCCCGACGGCACTACCGGAATTATTAACATTGTACTGAAAAAGAAAACTCTACAGGGTTTTAACGGATTGGTCTCACTGAATGCGGGGACAGGGAACAAATACAATGGTTCATTAGTGCTTAATTACAGAGGAGAAAAATTCAATGCTTTTGTGAATTTTGACGGGCGGAAACATAATATGGAGAGAAGCAGCGAAAGCACACGAACTTCATTTGGTGATATCAATAATATTCTTACCCAATCAGAAAGTGGTGAGATGCATCGTAATATGAGCAGAATAAGCGGTGGTTTTGACTATTTTATTGATACCCGCAATAATATCACTGTGAGTGTGGCAAAAAGGGATATGTCGTTTGGCGGAGATGGCTTAATTATTAACAGATCGGTGGAAAATGGGAACCTTTTAAGATTGTTTAACCGTGATAATGAATCGGAAAGAGATATTGATTCCTATGAGTACACGCTTTCCTATAAGCACCTTTATCCGCAAAAAGGAAGAGAATTTACGAATGACATTATTTACAATGATAACAAAATGGATGGTACTTCATTCATTAACCAGTATTCCTTTGATGTGGTTTCACAGTTGCCGATTTATGATACGCTCAGGCAACAAAGCATTGCAGATAATGCACATAAAGTTCTGACCATCCAGGGCAATTATGTCTATCCGATGCAGAATGGTAGTCGTATTGAAGCCGGTTATAAAGCTGATATTAAGGATATCAGGATGAATTATGACTATATGAATTTCATTGGCGATGAATGGATCAGTGATGATAATCTACGCAATGTATACAACTATAATGAACAGATTTATGCCATATATGGAATTTATGCCAATTCATGGAAGAAACTGAAGTATCAGGCCGGATTAAGAATGGAACAGGTATTTACCGATTCTAAAATCGACCAGTTTGACCTGGAAAACTCTGATACTACTTTCAAAACCGATTACACGAGTTTGTATCCTTCGCTGCACTTCCAATATGAACTCGTGAAAAACAAGGAGTTACAATTAAGTTACAGCAGAAGGGTTCAGCGACCCGGCCCATGGGAAATGAATCCTTATATTGATTATTCCGATTCTTTGAATATACGCACCGGTAATCCTGAACTTAAGCCTGAATTCACAAACTCAATTGAACTGGGGCTTTTGCAGTATTGGGGGAATAATTCAGTGACAGCCAGTATCTTTTACCGTAACACGAATGATGTTGTTGAGAGGATAACAACCCTGATCTCAGAGGGCGTCACATTAACAAAACCCCTGAACATAAATAAGGAAGAACATTACGGTCTTGAACTCGTTGGAAATGCCAATCCGTTCAAGTGGTTGCGCACCAATGCCAACGTTTCATTCTATCAGGCAAACATGAGCGCATTACCCGAATATAATATTGAGGGCAGTAAACGGTTTTCATGGACCGCAAGATTGAATATGTCATTTGGATTATGGAAAGATGGATTATTCCAATTGGTCGGAAATTATAATTCACCAAGAAGGACGATCCAGGAGTTGGACGAAGCAAGGTATTTTGCTGATGCAAGTTTTAAGCAGGATTTCATGAAAAAGAAGCTCTCTGTTTCACTGAGATTAACTGACATTTTCAATTCAAGAAAATTTGATGAAACAGTGTATGGCAATGATTTCACCACAGTTTCAAGCCGCAGGAATGAATCCAGGATCCTATTCTTCGGTATCCAGTACCAGATAAATAACTTCAACAAGAAGGGCAACAGGGAGAATAACGGTAACGGCGACGAGGGAATTGAGATGGAAGGATTCTGAAATCCTTGTTTTTCCTTGTTTTCCTTGTTTTTCCTTGTTTTTCCTTGCAGATAAATCCCCTTACGGGGATGCCCTGTATGGTAGAGACGTTGCATGCAACGTCTCTGTTCATGAGTGGCTGATTTAATGTTTTAGGTAGCTTAATATCCCGTTTATGAACGTTAGCGGATGGACCGGGTTGCCGGGAATATAGAGATCGATCTCGTACTTATCTAAAAAACTCCTGTTGATCGCTTCACTCTCATGGAAGATGCCGCCACTGATGGCATCGGTTCCGGCCAGGATGATGATCTTTGGATCAGGGATTGCATCATAACAGATCTGGAGTGGTTCGGCCATATTTTCACTGACTGGGCCTGTTATAACGATTCCGTCCGCGTGCCTGGGCGAGGCAACGAATTCAATGCCGTAACGGCTCATATCGAACTGAACATTATTGGCCGCATTGAGTTCCCATTCATTGCTGTTATCCCCACCTGCAGATACCTGCCGCAGTTTTAATGAATTACCGAAGATCCGGGTAATTTCTTTTCTTACTTTTTCGGGATTGATGGTGATGGGTTCATCGACTCCCTCATAAACGAATAAGCGCCCTCTATCATTTGTGGCAATTTTATAATCTTTGGTAAAAGATATCTTTTCGGGAAAGTTAATAGCGCATTCACCACAAAAAGTGCATTTCCCAAGATCTACTGAAACGGGATTTGTACCTATTGCTCCCGTTGGACAGGATGCAGCAAGCCGGGCTTCATCAACCGGCACCTTGCTGATGACGGGTCTTCCTTTAAAAACCCCTGGTACCTCTGCTTTGGTCGGATCAGGGATGAACTGCTTACCCTGATGCCATAATATTTTTAAATTCTCAAACATTGCTCTAATTAATTAGTCACTCACTTACTATCAGTTCATTATTTGCAACTTGCTTACTCACCAGGTTATCATAAATCATGTCCGCAATATGATAAATTGAAACTCTTATTGCAAATCGGAAAATCTGAGATCTCATTATTCCTAACCGCCTGCGCCAGCGCCATCCAGTTATGGAATGACGGATCTTTAATTTTATATATTACCAGTTCGCCCTGCTCATCAGTTACGGCACAATGACAGATTTCGCCTCTCCACCCTTCTGCCAGTGAGATGGTAAACATGGATGGTAAAGGTTTAAGTTCAGTTTCGCTTTTCTCATATTCCGGGATATCAGAAATCAATCGTTTCAGGTATTGAATCGATTGCCAGATCTCCTCTTTCCTTATCTGAAACCTTGAATAAACATCGCCATGATGTTTTATAACCGGAGAATGCTCGATTGTCTTTCCATACAAATTATAAGGGTGCGATGAACGGATATCCCTGCTAAGCCCGCTCATCTTTGCAGCCATACCCACTGTCCCAATTTCAAGGACTTGCTGATAAGTAACCACGCCGGTTTTTTCCATCCTTGAAAGTGCACTCGGGAGTTTGCTGAATTTATGGGTTATCTCATTGAAATCGGACTCGTAGGCAGCCAGTATTTTAATTAACCGTTCAGCCAGTTCCCGGGTGAAGGAGTAATTACACTTTCCGGCCCTGATTAATCCTTTTGCGAAACGGTTACCGCACCATTCCTGGAAGAAATTCACTATTGGAGTCCTGAGTCTTCCATAGACAGCATTTCCCAACTGATAAGCGATATCGGTGCAGATAGCTGATAAATCGCCAGTATGTATGGCTATTCTTTCAAGTTCCTGGGCTATAGTCCTGTAAAGATCAAGGGCAGGATTGGGTTTCACATTACACAGGGATTCCCATAAATTGACAAATGCTGTTGTATGGCCGATTGTGGTATCTCCGGCGATGCTTTCAGCAAGAACCGTTCTTTCAGCAAGGCTCTTTTTTACAAGGAATAATTTCTCTATGCCCCTGTGCTGGAAACCCAACTGGATTTCAAGGTGCATGATCTGTTCGCCGTTGCATATAAACCGGAAATGCCCGGGTTCAATTATTCCCGCATGTATTGGGCCTACTCCAACTTCATGGAGTTCTTCATCTTCTGATTTAAGGAATGGATAATTCTCAATGACAAGCTCCTTATTTGCCCTGTCGTGCGCATACCGCACCGGTTTTAACCAAGGATGGCCCTCAAAGCCGATACCGAAATTCTCAGCTATCTCGCGCTCAAAACGCTCAAAATTATGATTATCGGGAGTCAATGACCGGAGAGAAGTGCCTGCCGGGACAACAACCGATGAAATATAGATAAGGGCATTACTGTCATCTGCAATACAGCATATAAGTTTAACCCCTTCAGTTACCGTATATCCAAAATAATTCACACAATGCCTTGCAGGGTTATCATGCATTAACTCCAGAATGATCCTTGTAAATTCATCATACATCAGTACCGGAATAGAACTGACCGGAATGGACTCGTTATTTTGGATTGCTGTGTATTTTTCCATTTTAATGTACAAGCTTTACCGATTCATTTATGAGGCTAACCAATTCGGCCGGAGGAGCATATGCAAGATATACGGCAAGTCCTATCAGTATAAACTGTGAGGCTGATTCCCATGGATTCAGATGGGGGATCTTGTTCTCATCAATTGATACAGGCGGCGTGAAGAGAAGTTTAAAAACATTCACACCAAGACCCCAGATGATCATTGTTAAGAGTAACAGCACCACCATAAGCAGTATGATATAATGCGATTCGATCATCGACTGGAAGATCAGGAACTCACTGACAAAGAGCCCTGAAGGGGGCATTGCCGTGGCAGAGAAAAATCCCAGCAATACAACAATTGCACCGACCTTATGGTACTTGAAATAGTTTCCCAGGTCGTAGATGCTTTTGCTCTGGTAAACCCGGTAAATCTGGTTATATTGAAAAAAGAGGCTTGGCTTGATAAGTGTGTGCAAGATGATATGCAATACTGCTGCATATACACCAATACCACCAACTGCCAGTCCAACCATCACAAGTCCCATATGCTCAATGCCTGAGTAAGCAAAGAGTCTCTTAATATTCTTAACCCTTGTCATATAGACTGTTGCCACAAATATTGTAAGGACAGCCGCAACGAGGATGATGATATTAGCCCATGATCTCAGGGGTGTGCCGCTGACTATGGCATAAACCCTGAAGATTCCAATAAAACCAACATTCATTAGTACACTTGCAAGAAGAGCGCTCGCGGGTCCCGGAGCTTTATCCTTTGCATCAATTCCTGCTGTATACATCGGGAACAACCCAAGCTTAACGGTGAAACCAGTGAAAATGAATAAAAAGGATAATTTGAGCCAGAAAGGATTTAACCGGTCGCTGTATTGATAAAGTACCTTATAGGATAACTCATTGATTCCTGCATCTTTTAAAGAAAGACTGAGAAAAAGAATTCCTACATAAATAAAGGTAATACTGATGGCACAAAGGAAGACATATTTCCAAACACCTTCAAGTGCCCTGATGTTCCTGTGGTGATATATCAGAACGGATGCGCTTAAGGTAGTCAGCTCGACAAATATCCATGTCACGGCTATGTGGTTCGACAGGTAAGCCAGTGAACAAGCCGTTACCAATAAGACCATTGAGCCAAAAAAGATGCCCCTTGACTGGGGTGTTTCTTCATCCCGTGTTGCAATATACCGGTAACCATGGTAAAATGCAGCAGTGCTGACAATGCAAATGCCAAGCAGCAAGAGTACTCCCAGGGCATCGGAGCTGAAATATGATAATTCAACAATTCCCTGATTTAAATAGAAGTGAATACCAAAAGTCCAAAGCAAAAGAATATATAGAGCGACCAACAGATAGTTTATTGCCCTGTTCTTATTAAAAACAAGGCCTGCAGCCAAAAGTAGTGATCCTGTTATAAAGGTTCCTGTCATCATGGTTTAGTCTTTTAGATTTCGTAACAGGTTTACATCAGGGTCTTTTATAACGTCTCCGATTTTATTGAAGAAGACGCCAAGGATGAGCACACTTGCGAAAATATCAAGCATAATTCCAAGATTGACCAGCAATGGCATTTCATTGCCAATTGCCAGGGATAGTATAAAGACACCATTTTCCATGATCAGGTATCCAATGACATGTGTAATGATCTTTTTCCTTGAAGCAATTAGGTAAAGTCCGGTAAAGAGTGTTGAAACTGCTACAATGAAAAACGTTTTATCAAGGTTTGGATCTTTGATGGAACCTGCCAGTATAATGGTAATGACAATAATTACAGTAATGATCAGCAGTGAGATGAAATTTGGGAGGTAAGGTTCAGCTTCACGGGTTATTTTATTCCGGTTGATTATGTAGTTCATGAACCAGGGGACAAGGATTGACTTAAATCCAATGGTTTCGAGCAATATGAGGAGAAGATTCACTGTATTGATCTCAGTAAGTGTAAGTAAAGTCACCCCAAACAAAATAAATCCCTGCAGCACCAGTATCCGCAGATAAGTATATAACCGGTTGGCAATGCTTATATAGAGCAGTGACATGGCCAAACCTATAAGTAAAATGTCAGTCATTGTTACCAGTTGTTTAAATGAATCTTCCCGATATCAGCAGCACTCCGAAAAATATAAGCAGGGATACCGAAGTCAGGATAAAAATAAACTCAGGGTTATGGGACATCCTGAAACGTGCCATGAATGATTCAATAATGCCCACCGTAATTGCAAAACCAGCCTGCAGGATAAAAAACAGCGGAACTGAAACAATAAGTGGAAGTGCCCCGATAAAGAAATTAGTAATCAAAGCACCATACATGGCAAATTTAAGATTGGTAGTGTAAAGAATCGTTCCCAAGTCAAAACCGCTGTTGTCGAGTATCATAACTTCATGAACCATCGTAAGTTCCAGATGTGTTTTTGGATCATCCACAGGCATACGGCTGTTTTCAACCATTGCGATCATTACCAGCACAAAGGTTGCCAGTCCGCCAAGCAGATATGAAATATATGGTCCGTAATTAAGGCTGGTGAAGATGGAATGGAATGAAGTATGTCCGGTATACAAAGCAAATGAACCCATTAAAATAAAAAAGGCAGGTTCAACGAGCATGGAGAACAACGACTCCCTGCTGGCGCCCATTCCTTCAAAACTGCTTCCGGTATCAAGGGATGAAATTACCATCAGGAATTTCCCAATTGCCAGCACATAGGCAAACATTACAAAATCGCCATTGAAAGAAATGATCCCAGGCCTGCTTCCATGGGGAATCATCAGGACAGCCATCAGCACCGAAGCAAAATAGACCGTAGGGGCTACCTGGAATACCAGGCTTGTGGTTTTACTGTACACGGTACCCTTCCTCCAAAGGCGGAGGATATCTTTCATATTCTGTAAAATTCCCGGTCCTTTTCTTCCTGATGCAATACTTTTGGTCCGGTTTATCACACCTGTAAAAAAGAAACTGGCTGCAAGGATCAGAATTAAGCTAACCATGTTACAACGAATTTATGAATTGAACCAGCATCATGATCTTTTGCACGATAAGCGGCATCATGATGGTTAAGCCGACAAAAAGGAAGCCATATAATATGTACGCCTGGATGTTGCCATTCTGAAGGAATACAAACCGGCTTAATAGCTGACGGTAATAATAAATTGGTTTATCAATCAACCACTTCTCCATTTTATCATAGGGATGTGTTTCCTGCTTAACATGAACAGGATAGAGCCCTTTGGCCTGTGTTTTATCCTTACGGATAAGTAATACCGGCTCGGCCAGTTTCCTGTATGTCCTGATAAAAGAAGATGCAGTGTATTGCATTTTTGTGGCTTCACCGGTATATCCGCAACCCCATGTAACATCCTCCCTGACTGCTCTGGAGGAAATGATCAGCTGCCTGATGCCATAAAGAATTGCGATCAGAATTATGAAACCAAGCGAGTACCAGCCGATGGTAGTCAGGTTACCTGTTATCCTGGTTAAGCTATTATCAGCGAGCATCCTTTCTGAACCAAATAATTGCAATGTTTTAGAAAGCCATGGTGTCAGAAGTGACGGGAAGAGTCCAATGAAAAGTATAAATGCTGCAATAAGATAAAGGGGAATATTCTCTAACGCTTTTTCTTTTCTGGCTTCATTTGACAGTTTTTCCCTCGGTGTTCCAAGGAAGACAATGCCAAAAGCCTTTGTGAAGCAAATAAACGCAAGTCCGCCGATAAGTACCAGTCCAAGTATAACGAAGAGAATAAAAATTGTAAAAAGAAATTGGTTTGATAATAGCCCGTTAAAGAGACCTGAATAAATGAAGAACTCAGAAACAAACCCGTTAAAAGGGGGTAATCCGCAGATTGCCAGTGACCCTATAAGGAAAAGGAACGCGGTATGCGGTATTTTTTTTATTAATCCGCCAAGTCCTTCAATCTTCATGCTATGGGTAGCCATGTATACATTTCCTGCGCCAAAGAACAACAATGACTTGAAAAGGGAATGATTCAGGGTATGCAATAAAGCACCGCCGAATCCTGCCACCATGAGCATCTTGTTGTCGTAACCTATGCCAAGGGCACCCAGTCCGATACCAATTCCTATTATTCCGATATTTTCAATACTGTGATAGGCAAGCAGTTTTTTAAGATTATGCTGCACGATGGCCAGCATAACTCCATATACACCGGTGAGTACAGAAACAGTCAGGATGGTATATCCTATGATTACCATATCGGTTTTTATAAGTAACAGCATTCGCATGATCCCGTATATGCCGATCTTGATGATCACACCCGACATGATACCGGAAATGTGCGCTGGTGCTGCAGGGTGTGCCAATGGAAGCCATGTGTGGAATGGAATAAAACCGGCTTTAATGGCAAAACCGCAGAAAAAGAAAAGGAAGAGTCCGATTCCGGCACTCGCAGGTTGAACGATGCCTATACCGGATAAAGCTTCAAAATCAAAGGTGCCTGTTTTAACTTTTGCCATCAGAAAGGCAATGGTCAGAAATAATATTGAAATATGCGACTGTATAAGGAAATTAAGGCCGGCACGTAATGTTTGGGTTTTAGTGTGCTCAAAAATTATCAGGATAAATGAGCTTAGCGCCATGATCTCCCAGAAAGCAAGAAATACAATACCATTCTGGATAAGGCACAAGTCAATCAGCGAAACAAATGCAAGTATGAAGGCTATTATATGAAGGGTGATGTTGGAGGAGTCGTCAGCATACATTTTCATATAACGGAATCCATATAAGGTTCCGGTAAAAAAGGTAAAACTTATGATAACCATGAACCATGCGGAAAGATAATCCCCTCGGACGGGTATCTCGCCTGTAATTAAGCTTCCCCTGTAACTGAAATTCAGAGTTCCATTTGAAAAGATTGACAAAGCAACAAATGTGCTCATTATGACAAGAATAGTCATAACACTGATGCCGGCTATTGCTTTACTTCGGAGCTTTAAAAAAGGGATTAGAATAACAGCAGCGATTGCTGTCAGGTTAATTAATTCAAGAAATAACTTTTCCATTCGTACTATTGTTAACCGGAAAGTGAATACCAAATGAAAGCTTTAATTCAGCTTAGTATTGAAATAACTGTTAACAAAAATCAGTTAGTGATCCAGCTCTTTATTTCCTCTATTTTTAAAGCCGGTATTTCCAGTTTCATTTTCTTTCGAAGACCTCCAAGGTCATTTAGCAGTTTATTCGGATTTGAATCTTTCAGTTGGGCAACTGTTTTAAATCCGTATTTCCTTAATACAGGTACCCATGGTTCAGGGACGCCCAATTGAACAAAAGCTTCATCAGGATCGCCGGTGGGTTGCATCTTTTTCTCGGGTCGCATCTGCGGGAAGAGCAATACATCCTGGATAGAGGGTTGGTTGGTCATAAACATCGTGAGCCGGTCAATACCGATTCCCATACCTGAGCAGGTTGGCATTCCATATTCTAGGGCTCTTACAAAATCCATATCAATAAACATGGCCTCGTCATCCCCTTTCTGTGACAACCGGAGCTGTTCCTGAAACCTGTTAAGCTGGTCTACCGGATCGTTTAATTCAGAATAAGCGTTGCAAAGCTCTTTACCATTTACAAACAGTTCAAAACGTTCAGTGAGTTGCGGATTAGAGCGGTGCCTTTTACATAACGGCGACATTTCAATGGGATAATCCATGATAAAAGTAGGCTGTATGAGATGATGCTCGCATTTCTCACCAAATATGGCATCTATCAGTTTACCGACTCCCATTGTGGCATCCGTCTCAATATTCATTTCCTTACAAATAGCCCGCAGCTGGTCTTCAGTTTTACCGGTAATATCCACCCCTGCAAACTCTTTGATGGCATCGGTCATGGTTAAACGGCGGTAAGGCTTTTTGAAGTTAATGACCTCATTTCCTAAAGTCACTTCGGTCTTATTATGCAAGCCAAGTGCCACACGCTCCAGCATCTCTTCAACATACTGCATCATCCAGAAGTAATCCTTGTAAGCCACGTAAATCTCAAGTACAGTGAATTCAGGATTATGTGTTCGGTCCATCCCTTCATTCCTGAAATCCTTGGCAAACTCATAAACACCCTCAAAGCCTCCGACAATCAGTTTCTTGAGGTATAACTCATTGGCAATGCGCAGGTACAAGGTCATGTCGAGTGCATTGTGATGTGTAATGAATGGCCTGGCAGTTGCACCTCCGGGAATTGGCTGAAGGATAGGCGTTTCAACTTCAAGGTAGTTACTTTCGTTAAAGAAATCCCTCATTATGGAAATGATCTTGTTCCTCTTAATGAAGATATCACGAACTTCAGGATTCACGATAAGATCAACGTAACGCATCCTGTATCTTGCCTCTGGATCGCTGAATGCATCGAATACCTGGTCGTCTTTCTCCTTGACGACTGGAAGCACCCTGAGTGATTTGCTGAGTATTTTAAGTGATTTTACATGTATGGATATCTCACCCATCTGGGTAATGAATACAAAACCGGTAATACCAATGATATCACCTATATCAAGCAGACGTTTGAAAACAACATTGTAAAATGATTTGTCCTCACCCGGGCAGATATCATCGCGTTTGATATAAAGTTGGATGCGCCCGTATGCATCCTGCAGGTCAACAAAGGATGCCGCACCCATTATCCTCCTGGTCATGATACGTCCCGCAATGCTGATATCCTGGTATAGTGAGATATCTTTCGGAAAATTTTCCAGTATTTCTTTAGTGGTAATATTGACTTTATAAGCTTCTGCAGGGTAAGGATTTATACCTAATGACTCCAGTTCTTTTAATGAATTACGCCGAATTAATTCCTGTTCGCTCAGTTCCTGATGCATTGATTTAAAATTTTGCGCAAAGATACTGATTTTGGTAAATCCGAATGACCGGTAAATCAGGACATTATTTCATGAAGAATACCGGCCGATTTAATTTCTGTCATTTCAGGCACATGTATCTTATAAAAATCAATTAATTTTTTCATCAGGTCAAGCCTGACTATTCTGTTACTGTCCAGGCTTTTCAGATCTGAATAATCCATTACCGATATAGATTTCAAAAGCTCAAGGGGCTTGCTGCTTATAAAATATGAATGAGGGGGTTCCTTCACTTCTTGGGTACCTGAGAGTAAGTCAAAGTGTTCGCCTTCACCTGATAATGAATGAACGGTACCGAATCCAAGATGGTCGGCTAATCGTATCATAAATAACAGATGGAAGGCAGCTACGGGAACCTCATTATCATTTAAAGAATCGAGTGTCTCTTCAATAAAATTAAACAGTACGGGATTTGCCTCCTCCTCCCTCACGGTTTTAAGGAGTATCTCATTGATAAATAAAAGGACACTGCTTCTCAGAATATTATTGCCAATTTCAAAATAGGATTTGTTAAGGGATGCCTCTTTAATATACTGTAATGTCCTTCCTGGTTTATAATCAAATGTGAGATCAAGGAGGGATAGATGTCCGAAAAGGGCGGCTCTCAGGCGGGATGTACGGCTATAGAGTGACTTTACAACAAATGACCTGAGGCCTTCTTCCTCAGTAAATATTTTCACAATCCCTGAGCTATCAGAATATCTTGAAACATTGAAAATGAAGCCTCTTGTATTTTGCAGCATTTCACTAAATTAAATAAAATTGAGTCAGGTGGTGCAGCTTACATTCAAAAGCTCCTGCTCCGGGCTGGTGATCAAGATATAGTGATTACAATCGTACCTGGTTGATGGTTATGATCCAGGTGAGTGCTAATTGATGATCATTATTTTTGTAACCTCAGTCTTGGAACCATCGCTGTTGCTGATAAAGACAAGGTAAACACCTGTGGTAGCCTTTTTACCGTCGAAATTGTATCCATTCCAGATAGCCTGCCCGCCTTGCGCTTCAGTTGAATAAACCAGGTTTCCTGCGACATCAGTGATCTTGACTGTGGAATTCTCAACCAGTCCTCTGATTGCTATGTTTCCAGTGAAATTGCTATAAACCGGGTTTGGGAATACCTGAACTTCACTTAAAGTTTCTTTTGGAGGAACAGCTTCCGACCGGTAGGAGATGATACCTTTTGTTGTAGCAATAAACAACTCTCCCTCTTCAGTAAGGGTCAATGCAGTAATTGAATTTGAGAGCAATGGACTGTTTTCTTCGGTGAAGTGGGCAATTTGCTTTGTGCCATCGTCTGACATCAGGAATAATCCGGCCCTGTCAGTACCGAACCATTTGCGGTTCGATCCGTCAATGGCAATAGCTGTTACAGTTTCAGTCTCAAGTAAATACTGGCCATAGCCATCCTGCTCTATTAATACTTTTTGTGCATCAAAATTCTGACCTGCGAATACATTCTGGGGAGAATAGAAAACCGCCACACCTTTATCCGTACCCAGCCAAACCAGTCCTTCGCGGTCAACAGCAATGCTTCTTACAAATGCTCCGGGCAAAGCACCATTTCCTGCAGCAGATGAAAGACGCTTTGTTTTATCATCAGAAGGATTATCAGGAGTATTATTATCGTTGAAAACATAAAGATTTAAATTGCGCCCAAGAAGCCATTTCTGGTTATCGAAGTCAATGACAATTTTATCGACATCAACGCCTGATGCAGAAGATCCCAGCGAATAGGATCTCCATTCACCTGCCGGGGTTTTCCTTGACAATAGTGAACTGGCGCTTGAATTAACTACCCAGAGATTATTATCAGAATCAAAGATCAAACCAGTGACATCAACGCGGGAGGGGGCAGAAACATGCGTTTGAAGTGAACTGTTTTCGGGCGTATAGCGTGCCGTAAAAACTCCGTCGGTGTATTCAAGTAAACCATAGCCCATAGTCCCGATAAAAACATTTTTAGGGTTATTAGGATTGACCGCAACTGAAAAAGCATCGCGGTAATCACTCAAAAAGGAATCCTGTTCATCGTCTACAGTCTTCCAGGTTCCGTTCACGAAACCGGCAAACCTGGCTTCGCGGTATAATGGTTCAAATGATAAATTCCGGCCTCCGGGTACTACCCAAACATCGTTTTTTGCTGCTGAAAGGGCAAATGCATCAGGGAAATCCGGACCATTCAGGATGAAATGTTCATCTCCGTATTGATTGGTTACTTTTGTCAATCCCTGTTCCTGGTCAGCTATCCAGATTACATTGTCCTCAAACGACATAGCATCAAGGGGTTGGACAATCTCAGGGCTGTATGTCCATATCCTGTACTTAATGGTGCCATCGGCATTATACACATCGAGCGCAAGATTCATTGACATCAGCAACATGTCGTTATGCACTTCAATGCTGTATCTGTCAGAAGTGTTTTGCTGATCGAATACATCCCAGTTTCCGCCGGTTTTGATGAACATGTGATCATCGGCGTAATTAGGGCCTGAACGGTTAACGTAGATTCTGTTATGAAATGCAGCGATCCTGTTGAATGGTCCGGCTGGAAGTGCCGGTGCAACTTCCCTTTTCCACTCAGCAAAGTTTGCCAGGTTGGAAGTATAATAATTTGATGAATAGATTCCTGTTGCTGTTGCTGCATAAATCAATGAATCACCCGGATTAAAGGTGATATCAAATACATTAACAGCTGAACCTTCCGGTCCTATATAATAAATAGGTTCGGGAAATTCGGCTTTTTGAATATCAAGCACTACGACTCCAAAACCACAGGAAAGGAAGGCCCTGTCTTCAATAAGATCAATATTGTAAATAGATTTATCCCCCAGGATCGGTTTTCTTTTTATGTCAGACAGGTTAATGACTTCATCATCCTTTATGAGGTCAATGTTAGCATTTGAGTATGCCACTACCAATGTGTTATATTCTTTGCTGTACTCTATTGAACTGATTCCAACATCGCTCAATCCGCTGATCTTGGTCACCCTGTTAAGGCTGTTATCGTTCAGGTCGAGATAAAACAGTGAATAGGGAGTAGCGGCATAGATGCGGTTTTCTGCGTAAGTAACTGAAATTACCTTACTATAAGGAAGATGATCGCGCCAATGGCCAATTCCAATTTCCTGCGATTTAGAATTCAAGGCACAAATGAATGATAATATGAGAAACAGTAAAGCGGATGTAATAATTCTCATTAGCTAAAAAATTTAATAAACCGACCAGCAGTTAGATGACATGCATTTAAATACATGGAATAAACTGCAATTTTATGATTTTATTGCAAATAATTCAGGTTAAAGTTGCAAAGTTAGGTACCAATATTTTAATGTCCCTTAAAAAAGGGATACCCTCCTTTCTTGAGTGCTATTAAAATTTATCTGGTAATAAAAACTTTATTTGCATTTGAGAAAAAATGTTTCCGTATCACTTAAAATTCCTAATTTTATATTCTGATTGCTAAACCACTATGATGATACACTATTCCGACAGCGCTATAATTCAGGGACTCCGGCTTAATAGTGATTATATCATCAAACATGTCTACAAAGAATTTTTCCCTACCATAAAATTCCTCATTAAGAAAAATACGGGTAGTGAGGAGGATGCTGAAGATATTTTCCAGGAATCATTGCTGATCATTCTAAAGAATGTTCAGAGGGACGATTTCTACCTCACCTGCTCTTTTTTGACCTATCTCTATTCCATCAGCCGTAACCTTTGGATGCAGAAACTCAAAGTTAAGAGGAAGGGTATGGATAGTTTTGAGTTGCTCGAGAAGTTCTTTAATATTCCCGAAAGCACAAGTGTTGAACTTGCCGAAATGGAACAATTGCGATATAGCATTTACAGGGAGCATTTCAATGCAATGGAGAAAGACTGTCAGAGAATACTATTATTATCCCTCCAAAAATTCAGTTCAAAAGAAATTGCCGATACCATGGGTTACAGCTCTGAGAACTACGCTAAGACCAAAAAATACAACTGTAAAGAAAGATTAAAAAAAGCCATCATGGAAGATCCCAGGATGGCTGAAACTCTTTAGAAAGTAATTACCAAACTTTCTGTTTTGATCTGCTTCTACTAATAGTTAGTCTGCTCCAATTCAAAATAAGCAATCGGATGGTCGCATACCGGGCAGTTTTTAAGTGCCTTTTTGCCTTTATAGTGATACCCGCATTTGCGGCAAACCCATACAACAGGTTCATCACTTTCAAAGACTTTATTCTTTTTGATATTGTCAAGAAGTTTCAGATACCTCTTTTCATGCTCAGCTTCAACTTGTGCAATTAATCTGTAAACACTTGCTATTTTCTTAAAACCTTCAGCTTCAGCAATTGCAGCAAATTCAGGATATAATAAAGTACTTTCTTCATTTTCACCTTCGGCGGCAGCCAATAAATTATCATCTGTGGAACTTACTTTACCAGCCGGATAGGAAGCAGTAATTTCAACCATTCCTCCTTCAAGGAATTTAAAAAATGTCTTAGAATGTATGTCTTCCTGGTTTGCAGTTTCTTCAAAAAAAGCTGCGATCTGCTCATAACCGTCTTCCTTTGCCTGTTGGGCAAATAATCTGTACCTCCTGGCTGCCTGTGATTCACCGGCAAAAGATTTTAAAAGATTTTGCTCAGTTTGTGTTCCTTTTATTGACTTAACCTGCACACCTTGTGCGCTCTCTTTCATCGTATTTTCCATTTTCTTCGTTTTAAAATTATCTGAACTATGTTATTGCTAAGCAGTTTTAATTGATAGAGACAGATCCCTATCTTGCATTCAAAGGTACCAAAAATAAAGGTAGCCAAGTGTAAATTATGTAATAATTTATGTAAACCATGTAACGGATTTTCACTCCTTTAAGTCCAACTTTGTATACCTGTAAAGAGTGAAAAATCGGGAGCACGCTGGATATGATGGACAAGATTATTACCGTTAACGATAAAAATCGAGGCCTGTTTTTGGCAACGCGGGAAGATTATATGGATAAAATTGAACGACTCGCCAGGCTGATAACAGAAAAGTATCCTGAAATATCTGATACAATTGATGTTACCGAATTACACGCATTATACAGGACCGGTTCACTGCATGAACTGGTTGATTATTATGAAAAAATATATCATAAAGTAAAAGAGCTAAATATACCTTCGTACAGACCTTATTGGATGTTCAGGACAAAGTTTTATTCATGATTGGTTGTTAGGTTGCATGAAAAGGGAAGAGTGGTTTCTTCCCTTTTTTCTTTTCCCTAAATTCGTTTTTGTTAACTTTGGCCTAAATAAGAAGGAATGACCACACCACCGTTCTTAAAGGCTGGCGACCTTATTGCCATAACATCCACCGCCAGGAAAATTACGCGTGAAGAATTGCAGCCTTCCATTGACCTGTTTAAATCCTGGGGATTATATGTAATGCTTGCCTCGAACCTGTTTGAGGCTGACAACCAGTTTGCCGGAACGGATGAGCAACGAACAACTGATTTCCAGTCCTTGCTCGACGATGAGAATGTGAAGGCAATATTCTGCGCCAGGGGAGGATACGGGACAGTGAGAATCATCGACAAACTGGATTTTACTAAATTCAGGTCTGCTCCCAAATGGATCATTGGCTACAGTGATGTCACAGTCCTGCACTCTCATATCAGTACTAACTACAATATTGAGACCCTGCATGCCATAATGCCTGTAAATTTCTCAGCCGATAGCAAGGAAGCGAAGAAATCATTTGAAAGTCTCTACAGTACATTATTTGGTGAACTGCCGGCTTATAAGGCCGGGCCAAATAATTTTAACCGTACTGGAGAAGCGCGTGGCCAGATTACAGGCGGAAACCTTTCAATCCTTTACTCGCTTCTGGGCAGTAACTCGGATATCGAAACCACAGGAAAAATACTGTTCCTTGAAGACATTGATGAATACCTCTATCATATTGACAGAATGATGCAATCGCTGAAGAGAGCCGGAAAACTATCCAACCTGGCCGGATTGGCGGTCGGCCATTTCACCAATATGCGCGATAATGAAATACCTTTTGGTAAGAGACCTGAAGAGATAATAACAGAAGCAGTCAGAGAATATAACTATCCCATAGCTTTTGGGATACTGGCAGGGCATGAACCAGAAAACATGCCCCTGATTTTAGGAAGGGAAGTGATGCTGCAGGTAACCAATTCAGAATCAAACCTTAAATTTATGGAGCCGCTGGAATCAAGAGGTCTCAGAAGGTTTAAAAATATCTTTAAACCGGCTCTATGGGTTATTGGCGGGTTTGTTATTCTATACTTACTTTATTCTTTCTTACTTGGCAGATTTACCTGAATATGGCTGAACACAA
This sequence comes from Lentimicrobium sp., assembly GCA_035297395.1. Taxonomy (GTDB): domain Bacteria; phylum Bacteroidota; class Bacteroidia; order Bacteroidales; family Lentimicrobiaceae; genus Lentimicrobium. The sequence goes on from DATGZB010000002.1 coordinate 52,829, forward strand.
TGAACTTGGAATACGCGGCGAGGAACTTGCACTAAAATACCTGATTGATAAAGGTTTTACCATTCTGGAAACCAACTGGAGGTTTGGCAAAGAAGAGATAGATATTATTGCACTAAATTCAGAGTATCTTATTATTGTGGAGGTTAAAACAAGAAGTTCACGGCTTTTTGGTGATCCAGCAGAATTTGTCTCCAGACAAAAACAACGCCTGCTAATAAAAGCCACACAGGTTTATGCAGAAAAGTACAGGATACAGCAGGATGTCAGATTTGACATTATTTCAATTTTGCTTAATAGCCAGAAGACCGAAATTACCCACATAGAAAATGCATTTTACCCTCTTCTATAGATCCTCTGAAGCTTTAAAAACCAATAATGGCCTGTCTATCCGCTCCATCACCAGTTTAGTAATGCTCTGGGTAAAAATGCTGTTTAAGATACTCCTCGAATGATTAGTTACGGCGATTGCCTCTATTTTATTGTCACGCATATAAGATTCCAGTCCGTTAATAACCGTATCGCTTAACAATATTTTATACTTAACAGGGATTTTGCCAAATTCATTATCTATAAAATTCCTGATTGAATCCATTTTCACCTTATCCCATGATTTTTTCATTCCCACACTGATATGAACGCAATGGAGGGTAGCATGGAAAGGATGCATCAAATTAATCAGCCTGCTCAATGCTATCTGATCGTATTCATCAAAATCAGTAGCATAAAGGACATTTTTAATCTTCTCAGGAGAACTGTACCGGGTTAATTCAGGTATTGCTAATACCGGTATTTCAGATTTGGAAACTACTTTCGCAGTAACACTACCGATGATGCCTTCTGAAAGTTTTCCTATTCCTTTCGATCCCATCACTATTATTCCTGGTTTGTACTTTTTACTCAAAGCCAGTATTTCATCAGATGCAATCCCATTTGCAAGGGTATGGGTGACACGTACCCTGTTCTTTCCCTTTGCAGCCGTTGATTTAACTTCGCAGATCAAAGATGCAAACTGTTTACGGGCATTTTGCTCTATTTCATAGAGATAACCAGATAGATTGATCTGGTATGTATGGCTCGTATCAAATGGAGCGACATCAATTACGGGATTAAAATAGACATGCAATAATCTGACCTCTGCTTTCAAAACATCAGCCAGGTGCAATGCCATCTCAACTGCCCTGGATGAAGCATTTGAAAAATCAACGGGAACAAGGATGCGACGTACACTTTTAATGGTTTTTAAAGCCTTTTCTTTTTGCTCACCAGATATAGTTTTATATTTCTCAATAAGCTTTAAAGCCTTTGTTACGTCTGATTGCCTTACTTTAATTTCAACTCCGGTTGAAACCGCAGCCTGCAAAAGATTCTGGTGGGACAGGAAGCATTCAATGCCTTCAGACATGAGCATCGACTGCAAAACCAACGCACGGTTATTCGGGAATCGTGCAATAGTAACGATTTTTTCAGTGAGCGTTTCCATAGCTTTTTCCTTTCCGGTATTTAAATAGCAATAATTAAGTATTATACGCTTACAATATACGAAAAAAAAGCCCGGAATCCAAGAGAAAATGATGTAATATGGGAGTTTAAAGCTCTTTCCGCAACCGGGCAACAGGAATATTCAGTTGTTCTCGGTATTTGGCAACCGTGCGCCTGGCAATGTTATAACCCTTTTCCTTCAGAATGTCTGTAAGCTGCTCATCTGTTAAGGGTTTACCCTTTTCTTCAGCAGCAATGCAATCAGAGAGTATTTTCTTGATCTCCCTGGTTGACACTTCCTCACCCGAATCGGTCTGCATTGATTCTGAAAAGAAACTTTTAAGAAGGAAAGTACCGTAAGGAGTTTGCGCATACTTTGAATTCGCAACCCTGGAGATGGTTGAAATATCAAGGCCGACCAACTCAGCAATATCCTTTAGTATCATTGGCTTCAGTTTGGTTTCGTCGCCTGTAAGGAAATACTCCCTCTGGTAATCCATAATGGCACTCATGGTGACATAGAGGGTATGCTGCCGCTGTTTAATTGCATCAATGAACCACTTGGCTGAGTCAATTTTTTGCTTGATGAACATAACAGCTTCTTTCTGGCTGCTTGACTTGCCTTTGTTCTCAGCATAAGTCTCAAGCATATCAACGTAATTGCGGCTTAGCCGAAGCTCCGGCATATTACGTGAATTGATCTGCAGTTCAAGGTCTTCATCTCTGTTATATATAAAGAAATCAGGCATAATGTACTGACTGCTTCTTGCACCCTCATCAACAGAATTACCCGGTTTAGGATTTAATTTAAGGATTTCGCTTATTCCATCCCTCAACTCATCGTCTGTCACCTTGGTTTTCCTTGTGATCTTATCATAATGCTTTTTGGTAAGCTCATCAAAGAAATCATCCACCAAAACTGTGGCAAGTTCAATGGCAGGTGTCTGATCCTTTCTTTTAAGTTGAATAAGCAAACACTCTCTCAGGTCACGTGCTCCGACTCCGGGAGGGTCAAATTCCTGCACAACTTTAAGCATACTGTTGATTTCCTTAACATCTGTCATGATGTTTTGTGTAAAAGCAAGGTCATCAACCATGGCCGATAGCTCCCTGTTAAGGTATCCCGACTCATCAATGTTGCCAATAATATATGTTGCGATTTTTACCTGCCTCTCATCAAGTACCCTTAAGCCCAATTGCGAGATGAGCATTTCATGGAAAGAGGCTCCTGAAGCATAAGGAATTTCACGGTGTTCATCATCAGCGCTTGTATTTCCGGCATTTAACCGGTAGGCGGGAATGTCATCGTCATCAAGGTAATCGGTAATATCAAAATCATCCCTTTCCTTTTCAAGTTCTGCCACCGGATCACTTTCAATGTCATTCGGGATTTCATCCTCCTGGTCATTTGATATTTCAGGGTCTGAGGCATCCTCGAGGGCCGGATTCTCTTCGATTTCCTGCTTAATGCGCTGTTCAAGCGCAATAGAAGGTATCTGCAATAGTTTCATCAGCAGTATCTGCTGAGGTGACAGCCTTTGAAGTAATTTCTGTTGTAACTTCTGACTTAACATTGCAAATTCCTTTTCTAATTAATTCAATCTCAAAGTATAATGTAATCTGATAACGTTTTGTTTACTCAAATAGTCTGTTAAAATTCTGCATTCTGGGGTGTCCTTGGGAAAGGTATCACATCACGGATGTTTGACATCCCTGTGATGAAAAGGACCAGTCGTTCAAAACCAAGGCCAAAACCGCTGTGTGGAGCGCTGCCGAACCTGCGGGTATCCATATACCACCACATATCCTTTTCAGGAATTCCCAATTCTTTAATTCTTCTCTCAAGTTTATTGTAATCCTCCTCACGCTGTGAACCTCCAATGATCTCGCCGATTCTTGGGAACAGCACATCCATTGCCCTTACCGTTTTACCATCATCGTTTTGCTTCATGTAGAATGCCTTGATCGACATTGGATAATTCGTCAGGATCACCGGTTTTTTAAAGTGCTTTTCAACAAGATACCTTTCATGTTCACTCTGCAGGTCTGTGCCCCAATCAACCGGATATTCAAATTTCTGGCCCGAAGCTTTTAAAATATCAATCGCTTCGGTGTAATTTAATCTCTGGAAGGCATTGTCTGTTACGAACTTCAACCTCTCAATCAGCTCATTATCATACATCTTATTGAGGAATTCCAGGTCATCCATACAATTTTCAAGGGCATACCTGACAAGCAATTTCAGGAAATCTTCCGCCAAATCCATGTTATCGTTGATATCATAGAAAGCCATTTCAGGCTCAATCATCCAGAATTCAGCAAGGTGTCTGGGGGTATTTGAATTTTCAGCCCGGAAAGTTGGTCCGAAGGTATAGACATTCGACAAGGCCAGTGCCCCGAGTTCACCCTCCAGCTGGCCTGAAACCGTGAGGTTTGTCGGTTTGCCAAAGAAATCCTGAGTAAAATCAACCTCCCCTTCCTTACTGAGCGGAGGTTTTTTGGCATCAAGGGTGGTTACCCTGAACATGGCGCCTGCCCCTTCAGCATCCGAACCAGTGATAATGGGAGTATGTAAATAATAAAATCCATGGTCGTTAAAGTACTTATGGATGGCAAACGACATCGCGTGCCTGATCCTCAGTACAGCGCCGAAAGTATTTGTCCGTGGCCTCAGATGTGCTATCTCCCGAAGGAATTCAAGGGTGTGGCCTTTTTTCTGAAGAGGATAAGTCTCCGCATCGGCTGTACCGTAAACATGTATCTCCTTTGCCTGGATTTCCACTGCCTGCCCCTGCCCCGGTGATTCAACCAATATTCCGTTTACTGAAATACATGAACCGGTAGTAATGAGCCTCATTGTCTGTTCATCGAACAAGGCGAGGTCTACCACGATTTGGATATTATGAATAACCGAGCCATCATTAAGTGCTATGAAGGCAACATTTTTATTTCCACGTTTCGTCCTTACCCAGCCTTTTACATTAACCAGTTTTCCCGTACCAATATCTTTCCAGTCGCGAAAGAGATCTGCTATCCTGTTTCTCTTCAGAGATTCCATTTATTATTTGTTTATTACAAGAATATTTGAAACCAGCACCTGCCCGGCTTATTTTTTATCATTCAGGCATTAGGTTTCTATCTGAACTGCAAAGTTAAGAAAAATGTGGCAGTTTATAAACCATTCCGGTGTCGTTATTGCCAAGTTCCGGTCTCGCTTTCTTTGCTAACTTTGCACAAAAGGGAAAATATGGAATTTATTCCTTTAGATAAATGGATTGACTACTCTGAGAAGCCTCTTGTCATTGCGGGTCCCTGCAGCGCCGAAACGGAAAGCCAGGTAATGCAGACAGCCCGTGCTATCGCATCAATTCCAAATGTAAAGGTTTTCCGTTCTGGCATCTGGAAGCCAAGAACACGCCCCGGCGGATTTGAAGGAGTGGGCAAAGAAGGCCTTATCTGGCTGAAGAAAGTTAAGGATGAAACAGGATTGCTTACCACCGTTGAAGTGGCTAAACCTGAACATGTTGCCTTAGCAGTAGAAGCAGGAATTGATATTCTGTGGATTGGTGCGAGAACAGTGGTTAATCCATTTTCTGTCCAGGAATTGGCCGAAGCTATGGCCGGAACAGATATCCCTTTGCTGATTAAAAACCCGGTTAACCCCGATATTAAATTATGGATTGGCGCTATTGAAAGATTCTTTAAAACAGGACATCACCGGATTGCTGCAGTACACAGGGGTTTCTCACAAATAGAAAAATCAGGATTCAGGTATCCTCCCATTTGGGAGATCCCAATTGAACTGATGCGATTAATGCCAGGCTTACCGCTTATATGCGATCCCAGCCATATAAGTGGCTCAGCCGCCATGGTCAGGTCGGTTTCACAGCAAGCGCTCGACCTTGAAATGCAGGGTCTTATGATTGAAACTCATATTGATCCATCGCATGCATTGACCGATGCCCGTCAGCAATTGACCCCTTCAATGCTTGAAGAAGTTTTAAACAGTTTGATTATCAGGGAATCCGGCATTCCCAATGACATTGAAAGAAACCTTGAAATACTCAGGCATGAGATTGATAAAATAGATGACCAGATGCTACACCTGCTCGCAAAACGTATGGAGATCTCTGAAGAAATGGGTAAGTACAAATATAACCACAACATCACCATACTCCAGATCCGCAGATGGAAAGAGCTTTTTGCCGACAGAATCAGCAAGGGAGAAGAGCGCAACCTCAACCTTGACTTCCTTGCCAGCCTGCTTAGGTTGGTTCATGAAGAATCAATCCGTATCCAAACCAATGTTATGAAGCAATCAGAAACAGGAGAAGCAGGAAGTGATCAACAGGATTGATTTATTTGTTAGTTGTGTCAGCAAAACAGGATTACCAAACAAATTTGAAAATTAATCGTCGTACCATTAATAATCTGCATGATTGAAACTAAAATCCAGCCTGAAATGGCTGTCCTGATAGGACTTATAACCAATAAAGAAAACGAAGAAAGAGTTAAGGAGACGATGAATGAACTTGCCTTCCTGGTTGAGACTGCTGGAGGCATTCCCGGAAAAAGATTCATCCAGAAACTCGAAAGACCTGATCCGAAAACCTTTATCGGTTCCGGGAAATTGCAGGAAGTCAAAGAGTTCATTACTGCTGAAAACATAGGTACTGTTATATTTGATGATGAATTGGGCGCCTCACAACTCAGGAACCTTGAACGGGAATTACAGTGTAAAGTGCTCGACAGGACAAACCTCATCCTTGATATTTTTGCCAAAAGAGCCCGGACGACAACTGCCCGTACCCAGGTTGAACTGGCCCAGTATGAATACTTGCTTCCAAGATTGTCGAGAATGTGGACCCACCTTGAAAAGCAGAGAGGGGGAATCGGAATGAGGGGACCCGGTGAAAAGGAAATTGAAACCGACCGAAGGATCATCCGCGACCGGATCACGCTGCTTAAGAAGCAACTCAAAGACATTGATAAGCAAAAGATCACACAACGAAGCGGCCGCGAAAAACTCGTCAGGGCTGCGCTGATCGGATATACAAACGTCGGCAAATCCACTATCATGAATCTTCTCAGCAAATCAGATGTATTCGCCGAGAATAAGTTGTTTGCCACACTCGACACCACAGTAAGAAAAGTTGTGATTGACAACCTGCCTTTCCTTCTGACCGACACTGTAGGGTTCATCAGGAAACTGCCCCATGGACTCGTTGAATCGTTTAAATCTACGCTGGATGAAGTGCGTGAATCAGATATTCTTCTACATATCGTTGATATATCCCATCCTGATTTTGAAGAGCAGATTGCCGTGGTAAACCAAACGCTGGCTGAAATTAAAGCTGCCGACAAACCGGTTATGATGGTGTTTAATAAAATTGATGCTTATAACCATGTGGAGAAAGAAGAGAGCGATTTAACAGAAATTAAAAAGGAAAACATTCCCCTGGCGGAACTTAGAAAAAGCTGGATAGCCAGGGTTAATACCCCTGCTGTTTTTATATCAGCAAAACAAAAGTTCAATGTTGAAGAATTTCGCAAAGAACTTTATGATGAGATATACTCCCTGCATATCAAACGATTTCCTTTCAATAAGCTGCTTTATTAAGCTTAGGACGGTTTTATTATAAGGGTATTTTAAGTGACTGTTTGAGAATTATTTTTAAATTAGCGACTTAAACTTCAGCACCATAAAGCCATGAAAGACATCATTGTTGCCATCGATTTTTCAAATGGATCGCTGCATGCGCTTGACTATGCCATCGCATTTGCAAACCATATGCAAGCCAACCTGATGATGGTTTGGGTAAACAACCAACTGACTCAGGATACCTTTAATGGTGAAATCAACGAATTCAGAGAAGAAGCGATCAAGAACTTTGAAGAAATCATCGAGGCAAAGCATGGTATGCTGAAACACGGGAAACTCACCTATAAGCTTCGTAAAGGGAAAGTCTACCAGGAAATAGCATCCCAGGCAAAAGCTGTGAATGCGGGCATCATTATAGCCGGGACTCATGGTGTAACAGGGTATGAAGAGTTCTGGATAGGGAGCAACGCATACAGGATCGTTTCCTATGCCCCTTGTCCGGTCATCACAGTCAGGTATGATTTCATGATCAAACCCGAAGGTATCAGGAATATTGTACTTCCTATTGACAGTTCAGCCGATACAAAGCAGAAACTACCATTTGCCGTACATCTTGCATCAGCACTTAAGGCTGATATCCACCTGATTGCCCTCTATTCAACCGGACTTAAGTCAATGCAACGAAGGGTTGAAAACAGTGCAATAACGGCCGAAAGGTATATAAGCGATGCTGGAATAAAGTATTCACTTGAAAGCAGAAATACCGACAACATAACCACTACTACTGTTGAATATGCCAAAGATGTTGATGCTGATCTGATAGCCATTATGACCGAACAGGAAACGAGTGCGAACAACATACTTTTAGGTCCGTTTGCCCAGCAAATGGTAAACTATTCGCAAATCCCGGTGTTAAGTATTCAGCCGAAGGAAGTTTATGAAATTTCTACCAGATAACTCTTTATGACTAAGATCTTTACTACTTTATTACTTCTAATGCTTTCACAAATTTTAGTTGCTCAGAACGAGCATGCTGAACTTGTGCAGGATAAAAGGGTAGATCTTCTGGTTGATAAGCATATATTCCTTAACCGCCACCAATTCACCTTAACCGGCTGGAGAATCCAGATCTTTTTTGATTCAGGGGCCAATTCAAAGCGCAAGGCTACCGATGCTCTGCGGAGTTTTAACCAACGCTATCCTGACTATGAGGCATACCTGTCGTTCAAAGAGCCATACTACCGTGTGCGGGTAGGTGACTTCAGGTCAAGGCTTGAGGCCGAAGGCTTCCTGCGAAAGATTCAGATGGAGTATCCTAATGCGTTTGCAACCAATGATTTTATTAACCCACCACCACTCGAATAAGGCTTATTTGTGCATTACCGCACTTTTTGTTGGATTTCCTGCGTTATTTTTCATATATTAGCGGAAAATAATACAGAAGACTATGAAAACAATACTCTCGGCAGTCGACTTTTCTGATTGTTCCATCAACGCCCTTGAGCATGCCATCAGCATTGCACGCGCATCCAAGTCAAATCTCTTAATGTTATGGGTTAATAATCCGAATACTACCAAAACAATTCTCTCTTCTGACCTGTCTGATGATTTGCTTGAAGAAGTTGAACACCAGTTCAGCAGATTGATTGCACAATACGGTCCTCAGCTTCCTGATTCTAAACTTGATTATATCATCCGTGAAGGGAAAGTGTATAAAGAGGTCGTTAACCAGGCAAAGGAATCGGATGCATGGCTTATCGTAGCAGGAACCCATGGTTCATCCGGATTCGAGGAGTTCTGGATCGGCAGCAATGCAAATAAAATAGTCACGGCAGCCCCCTGTCCGGTAATTACCATCAGGGCCGGTATAAGGATCGAAAGGCACCTTGAAAGAATAGTAATGCCTCTCGACAGCACTCCTGAAACAAGGCAAAAGGTTCCTTTTACCTGTGATCTTGCCTCAATGTTTGACGCAGAAGTACATATCCTGGTAATGTATACTACCTCCGTCGACCAGGTCAGAGGTTCCGTTAACAGCTATGCAAAACAGTCTGCCACCTATTTCAAAAAGAATAATGTAAAGTATAAGATCATTGAGTTAGAAACCGACAATATCAGTACTGCAACCATGGAATACGCCAGAAAGGTGGATGCCAACCTGATCTCCATCATGACTGAGCAGGAGAAAACGGCAACCAATATCTGGTTAGGTCCCTATGCCCAGCAGATGGTACATCATTCACCTATTCCGGTACTTTCGATACATCCTTTGGAAATACCAATTTCATTGGGTTTATAAGTTAACTTGCCGTCGCCAACAGGTCGCTTGCCGACCTGGTCGCTTTAAAGAAGTTGCAACCGGTTATTATGGTTAACATCCATGAGCATCAATATTTTCCCTAAATTTGCGCCGTTAACCCATATAATTTTAAACTTCTCTCTGGTAGGTGAGCGTAACGCATTGAAGCCGAATCATGAGGAGAGGTAAGGGTGAGGTGAGATATGAACAAGAACCTTGATGCCTCGGCTGATCATCTTTCAGCAACCGAACGTGAGCTTGAGAAAGTGTTGCGGCCCTCGGACTTTGCCGATTTCTCGGGGCAGCAGGGCGTAGTTGATAACCTTAAGGTTTTTGTCAAAGCGGCAAAACTAAGGGGTGAATCCCTCGACCATGTGCTGCTGCATGGCCCTCCAGGACTGGGGAAAACTACCCTGTCGCACATCATTGCCAATGAATTGGGCGTTAATATACGCATCACATCGGGGCCAGTGCTTGATAAGCCGGGCGACCTTGCCGGATTGCTTACAAATCTTGAGCCGAATGATGTGCTGTTCATTGATGAAATTCACCGGCTGAGCCCCGTGGTGGAAGAATATCTCTACTCAGCCATGGAAGACTTCAGGATCGACCTGATGATCGAGACCGGCCCCAATGCCCGGAGTGTGCAGATAGCGCTGAACCCGTTTACGCTGGTCGGTGCCACAACGAGATCGGGGTTGCTGACAGCTCCCCTTCGCTCACGTTTCGGCATCAATGCCCGCCTGGCCTATTATAATGCTTCGACCCTTCAACATATCATTGAGCGGTCGGCCGGGATCCTGAAAGTTGCCATTACTTCAGAGGCTGCTGCCGAACTGGCACGCAGAAGTCGCGGTACCCCTCGTATAGCCAATCTTTTGCTTCGCAGGGTGAGGGATTTTGCGCAGATAAAAGGCAACGGAACCATCGACCTTGCTATCTCGCAGTATAGTCTCCAGGCACTTCAGGTTGACAAGAACGGCCTTGATGAAATGGATAATAAAATACTCTCGACCATCATAGATAAGTTTCGCGGGGGACCTGTGGGACTCACAACCATTTCTACTGCTGTAGGTGAAGATCCGGGTACCATTGAGGAGGTGTATGAACCTTTCCTTATCCAGGAGGGTTATCTGATGCGTACACCAAGGGGACGTGAGGTTACACCACTTGCCTATTCCCATCTCGGAAAAACTAAAAACGGTTCGCAGCAGGAACTTTTCTAAAATAAAGCATTCAGGGCGGCGTTGCATAGTTAATTGACATTTCTATGAACGCAGAATTGTCATTTTCAAGAAATTACCGGCATGAACAGGTCGCAGTTGAGTAAGCTAATTAAATCTGAAGCGCTTAAGAGAGGCTTCAGCTACTGCGGCATTGCCAAAGCGCGGAAACTCGATGAGCATGAACCGCGGCTGACCGACTGGCTGGAAAAGGGGATGAACGGCTCCATGCAGTACATGGAGAACCATTTTGAGAAAAGGCTTGACCCCCGCCTGTTGATTGACGGGGCTAAAACAGTGGTTTCGCTGATGATGGATTATTTTCCGGAAAACCCTTCGCTTAACTCAGGACTAAAAATATCAAAATACGCATGGAACATTGATTACCACCTTGTGATCAGGCAGCGGTTGTTTGAAATGGTGGGATCCCTCAGGGAGGCAACCGGCGATTTCAATTATCGTGTGTTTGTAGATTCGGCTCCCCTGCTCGACCGCGCATGGGCTGTGGAAGCCGGTATAGGATGGATCGGTAAGAATTCAATGCTCATCAGCAGGAAAACCGGCTCGTTTTATTTCCTTGCAGAAATCGTATGTGACCTTGAACCGGAATATGACCTTCCGTTTGGAGGCAGTTACTGCGGGGATTGCTCAAGATGCATTGATTCATGCCCCACCGGCGCCATCATGGATAACAGGACCATTGATGCCAATAAATGCATCTCATACCTCACCATTGAACTAAAAGATGAGATAGATAGTTCCTTTAAGGATAAACTCAACGATTGGATCTTCGGTTGCGACATTTGCCAGGATGTTTGCCCCTGGAACAAATTTTCTATTCCTCATTCTGTCCAGGAATTCACCCCAAAAGGTGAATGGACGGAGTGGACAGCGGATGACTGGCAGTTAATGGACAAACCTCTTTTTAATGAATTGTTCCGTAATTCAGCGGTAAAAAGGGCAGGATTCGGTAAGTTGAAAAATACCATTAATTTTGTGACTCTTAAAAAAGAATAATGGACACTCCTGAAACAGTAAAACAACAGAAGACAGAAACCTGCATCCAATCAGAGATCGGCAGGCTGGAGGGTGTTATTCTTCATGCCCCCGGCATCGAGGTTGAAAGTATGACACCCGATACAGTCCAGAAAGCATTGTACAGTGACATCCTTAACCTGCAGGTTGCATCACGCGAGTACACCGAATTCAGGTGTGTACTTGAAAAATACACTAAAACATACCAGGTAAGGGATCTTCTGAAGGATATCCTTATTGATGAAAAAACAAAAACAGGATTGGTCAATGCTATCTGTGACCATGAAAGGGTTGACAGACTAAAGGATTCACTGATGAATCTTTCCGCATCCGACCTGGCCAAAGCGTTGATTGAAGGAGTTGAACTCACCAGGGATAACCTGTCTAAATTTCTTAGCAAAGAGCGGTTTGAACTGGAGCCTTTGCACAATGCCTTCTTTACCCGTGATGCTTCTATCGCCATTGGTAATGAAATCCTGATCAGCAAGATGGCGAGCCGGGTCCGTGATCGTGAATCGCTCATCATGGAGGCGATTTTTGATTTCCATCCTGCATTTATAACCAGGACAGTAAATCCTGTCTCAAGCAGGCATTTCTGCAAGGACTTCAGCTTTGAAGGAGGTGACTTTATTGTTGCAGGGGAAGATCTCCTGATGATAGGCACAGGCTCAAGAACCACGCCCAAAGGGATAGATTTCATTATTGACCATTTCAAGAAATCAGATAAGAGAAAACATATCGTTGTGCAGGAATTGCCCTATGAACCTGAATCATTCATCCACCTCGATATGGTCTTTACTTTCATCGACCGGAATGAATGCATGATCTATGAGCCTCTGGTACGGCACCCGGGCAGATTCCTTACCATCCACATTACTATTGACAATGGCAAAGTTACCATCCGTGAAGAGGAAAATATTCCTGCTGCCCTTAAAAAAGTTGGAATGGAAATAACAACCATTAATTGCGGAGGTAAGAAGGATATTTTTAAACAGGAACGGGAACAATGGCACAGCGGAGCTAATTTCTTTGCGCTTGAGCCCGGCAAGATCATTGGTTACGGGCGTAATGGCCACACCCTTGAAGAGCTTAACCACAATGGTTATGACATCATAAGGGCAAAGGATATCATTAAAGGAAAGGACTTTATTGAGAACCATAAAAAATGTGTGATCACCATCGAGGGAGCTGAATTAGCCAGAGGCGGAGGAGGCTGCCGTTGCATGACCATGCCATTCAGAAGAGCAAAAATTGACTAACAAACAAATAACCATTCCAGCGTATGACTAAACTAATTAAAATTATCACTATGGGAATCCTCTTAGGTTCACTAATATCAAATCTTCCGGAAGCTGTAGCGCAGAAAACCACCGGAGGTGATTTCAAAGTGGAGTATGAAAAATACCAGCTCGACAACGGATTGCAGGTTGTGCTTCACCATGATGCATCAAACCCTATTGTTTCCGTTGCCATCTTATATCATGTAGGATCAAGCCGCGAAAAAGTTGGCAAGACCGGTTTTGCCCACTTCTTCGAACACATGCTTTTCCAGAATTCAGAGAATGTAGGAAAAGGCATGTTTTTCAAGAAGATTGATGATCTGGGCGGATCATTCAATGGCGGCACCTGGAATGATGGAACCGTTTATTATGAAGTAGTTCCGAAAGATGCACTTGAGAAGATCCTCTGGATGGAAAGTGACCGTATGGGTTTCCTGATCAATACAGTAACACAGGGTGCCTTGGACAGGGAAAAGGATATCGTGATTAATGAAAAACGTCAGCGGGTTGACAACCAGCCTTACGGGCATGCCGATTATGTCCTTGACAAGAACCTATATCCTGCTTCACACCCCTATTCATGGCAGGTGATCGGCTCAATGGATGATCTGCGCAGTGCCACCCTTGAAGATGTAAAAGAATTCTACGACAAATACTACTGTGTGAATAATGCTACCATGGTTATTGCCGGTGATTTTGATGCAGCCACGGTGAAAAAGTTAGTGAATAAGTATTTCAGTGAATTTAAGCCTCGTACCAAACCGGCAGAGATGAAGCCGATGCCCGTTGCACTCAATGAAACAAAGAAGCTTTATCATGAAGATAATTTTGCCAAACTACCTGAATTGACGATCGTGATTCCAACAGTTGAAACCTACCACCCTGATTCATATGCTCTTGATGTTTTGGCTGACTTGCTGGCAGAAGGAAAGAAAGCTCCTTTGTATAAAGAGATTGTTGAGAACAGGAAACTGGCACCATCAATTTCTGTCTATAACCAGACCCTTGAACTTGCAGGAAAATTCAATATCAGTGTTAAAGCATTCGAAAATACGAGCCTCGACTCAGTTATGGATGCGATACATGAAGGTTTCATGCAATTTGAGAAAAACGGTTTTTCTGAATCGGATCTCCAGAGAATCAAGAATATAAGGGAAACCTCCTTCTACAACAGTATCTCAAGCCTTCTTGGAAAATCATTCCAGTTGGTCCAGGCCAATGTATTTGGCGGTGATCCCGGCCGGATGATGGATGATGTAAAACTCCTGAATGCCGTGACGAAAGAGGATGTAATGCGTGTTTATGACAAATATATCCGCAACCGTAACTTTGTGGTTACTAGTTTTGTTCCAAAAGGACAGGCAAACCTTGTCTTAACAGGATCAGTCAAGGCCGATGTGGTTGAAGAATCAATTGAAGATTCTGGATCCGAATCAACTGAGACGGCTGAAGCAACCGAACAATTTGAAAGGACACCCAGCACATTTGACCGTACTATAGAACCGGGCCTCGGCGAAAAACCATTGCTCACAACTCCACAGATCTTTGATGCCACCCTTAAGAATCAGATGCATGTTTATGGTATTGAAAGCCACGAACTTCCATTAGTCCAGTTCAGTATAAGGCTCAAAGGCGGACAGTTACTTGAACAACCGGAGAAAGTGGGTGTATCAAGGTTACTCGCAGACCTCATGATGGAAGGCACAAAAGATATGACACCTGAAGAACTTGAAGAAGCAATCGGACAGTTAGGTGCCAAAGTCAATATAACCTCATCTGCAGAATTTATTACCATCACAGGAAACTGTCTTTCACGTAACTACAATGCCCTGCTTGCACTTGTTGAAAAGATCATACTTGAGCCCCGCTGGGATGTGAAGGAATTCGACAGGCTGAAACAGGCAGCACTGAGCAATATCATTCAAAGGCAGGCCAATCCGAATGCCATTGCCGGCAACGTCTTCTATAAGAAGCTCTATGGCGATAACCACATTCTTTCATTACCTGGTTCAGGAACTGTTCAATCTGTTCAGGATATCACCATCGATGACCTGAAGGATTATTACAACAAGGCATTCAGTTCATCAGTAGCCAGCTTCCATATCGCAGGAGACATTCCGAAAGATGCTGCCCTTGCCTCCCTGAAGAACCTCGAAAAAAACTGGGCCATGAAAAAAGTAGTGTTCCCTGAGTACACGCTTCCCGCAAATCCTGCAAAGCCTGCTGTCTATTTTGTTGACGTACCCGATGCCAAACAGTCGGTTATCATGATAGGTTCACTGACAGTTCCACGTAACAATCCTGATTACTTCCCCGCATCCTTTACCAATTATAAACTTGGTGATGGCTCTGGATCGAAACTCTTCCAGGTACTGCGTCTTGAAAAAGGATACACCTATGGTGCCTATTCATTCCTCATACCTCGTATTACAGCCGGTCCATTTATCGCTAACTCAAGTGTTCAGTCAATGTTTACACTTGAATCCCTCATTCTGTTCCACCAGATCATCTCTGATTATGGTAAGGAATACACTTCTGAAGACCTTGAAACTACCCGCAGTGCAATGATCCGTTCGAATGCCGGTAAATTTGAAACCATCGGTAACCTCATCGGCATGCTTCACGATATCAGCACATTCGATCTTTCGCACGATTATATAAAGCAAGAGGAACAGGCTGCTGAACAGCTCACACTCGAGCAGGCCAAATCAATCTACAGTAAATATATCCGTCCCGAGAACATGGTCTATGTAATTGTAGGTGATGCCAGAACCCAGTTCAGCAGGATCAAGGAAGCCGGTTTAGGTGATCCTGTGATGCTTGATAAAGAGGGGAATGAGATAAAACTATAAGAGATCTTTGATTGTCCTAACCCTTTGGGATAATTTTTGATCGATCTAAATCCTTTGGGGGGTGAAACTCCCCAGAGGGTTTTTCTTTTATTAACCTTTGATCGTTTTAACCCTTTGGGGATTCAAACCCCCAACGGGTTTCGGATTTTAGTGTTTAAAGATCTGTCAACAATCCCTCGATTACTTCCTCAACGTGTGCTTCCAATTCCTCAACCGTACCGTTGTTTTCAAAACAATAATCGGCCATTTGCATGCATTTCCGGATGTTCTGGTTGTTAGGATCAATGGAATCCATCTCACGCTTTTCGTTTTCCAGGAAGGTTTGGTAGTCAATACTGTCAGTTTCAGAGTTTCTTTTGGCAATGCGTGTGTACCTTAATTCTGGCTGCGCATCAACGGCGAAGAGGTGAAAGTTTCCTTTATTTCGCAGGGATAATACTTCTCCAGGGGTGCGAATGCTTTCGATTATGCAATTAGTGCCACTTTTTTGTGCTTCGTTGTAAAGCTCATCAACAATAAACGAAGGTGAATTTTCAGCCCTGAGTCTGTTCGCAACCATTACCATTGAGTCGCGGTTTGAGGGCAGGTCTTCTTTTTCAATCTGCTTCAGAAGGTACCCTCTGACCGAAAGATGCCTGAAGTTCCACTTTCTTATGAGATATTCAACAATGGTGCCTTTTCCGGCCCCCAGAGTACCTGTTATTCCAATTATAAGCATTTAACGCTTCTTTTTGCCAAAGGTACTAAATTACTTTTCTTTAAAGGGATAACCTGTATTGCAGAAAAATTGTCAATATCAAATGCAAGAATCTGCATGTTTTAGAGTCTAAATTTTACGTAATTTGCATTGCTAGTTTTCATATCACACAATATTAGGTTATGAGGGTTAATCCAAATATCGCGATAAGCGAGTCAGGTTTTTTGTTCAATCCTTCCACAGGCGAGTCTTTTAAAGTCAATGGCATCGGTGGCAGAATCCTGGGCTATCTCAAAGAGGGAATGATCGATGAAGAGATCATCAGGCAACTGACTGAAGAATTTGAAGTGGATGAGAAAGAACTTTCAAGAGATATGCTTGACTTCAATATCCTGTTGAAACAATATCATCTCATCGAAAACAATGACTAATCTTACTATAGCCGTCACCGGGCTTAATGCAATCGACAGCCCGGGCCCCGGGGTAGCTGTTATACGAGGTCTCAAAGAGGCTTCATCTTTCAAAGCAAGGATCATTGGACTTGCATATGAAAATCTTGAACCCGGTATCTATCTTCACGACCTGGTCGATCATACCTACATGATTCCTTATCCCTCAGAAGGCACTGAACCACTTTTCGAAAGACTCAGATATATTCATGAGAAGGAAAATCTTGATGTGATCATTCCGAATTTCGATGCTGAGCTCTATTCCTTTATAAAGCTTGAGAAGAAATTACAGGAATTAAACATCCGTATGTGTTTGCCCACGCTTGCCCAGTTTGAAGAGAGACATAAAATAAACCTGCCGGAATTTGGGAAGAAACACCATATTGCCGTACCAAAAGGCAAGGTGATCAACTCAGTCCATGACCTTGAAAATATTGGGCAATTATATGGCTTTCCCTTAATGGTCAAAGGCAAATGGTATGATGCATACGTAGCTGCTTCACTTGATCAGGCTACATCTCATTATAACAAGATAGTTGCCAAATGGGGCTTGCCAGTGGTCATACAGGAGTTTCTGCATGGTACCGAATATAATGTTACGGGCTTGGGTGACGGCAATGGTAAGATGCTTGCCGCTGTTCCGATGCGTAAGCAATATATAACCGACAAAGGAAAAGCCTGGGCAGGGATCACTATTGAAGATCCTAAACTGCTCAGCCTCACGGAGAAATTTATTGCATCAACCAAATGGAGGGGCGCATTTGAACTTGAGTTAATGAAGGGGCCTGACCATAAATATTACCTTATGGAGATTAATCCGCGCATTCCGGCCTGGATATACCTGGCAGTTGGAGTCGGACAAAATATTCCGGAGTCATTGGTCAACCTGGCTCTTGGAAATCAGGTTGATCCATTTATTAAATATGAAGTCGGAAAGCTTTTTATCAGGTACTCATACGACCTGATCGTGGACAGAAAGGAATTTGAAGAAATAAATATTACAGGGGAATTATAACTTACACAAACCAGGATGGATAAGAAAACATACGAGAAACCACAGATCATCAAGCTTGTTTCAGGAATGCCTGCAAAGTATGGGATCAGAAACGGCGATTCTTCTACCACTGAAGTATTTGGTGTACCGGTAGAAAGGCTGGTTAAAGAATACGGAAGTCCTCTGTTTGTTATTTCAGAAGAAAGCATCCGCACTAGATACAGGAAAGCATACAAGTCGTTTCATATCAGGTATCCTAAGGTACAATTTGCATGGTCGTATAAAACCAATTATTTATCATCAATTTGTAACATTTTCCACCAGGAAGGAGCATGGGCTGAAGTGGTTTCAGGCTTTGAGTATGAAAAAGCGCTGCTAAACGGCATTGATCCTGAGAAGATTATATTCAATGGACCCGGCAAAACTGATGATGATCTGTTAAAGGCCGTTCATAACGGTTCATTGATTCATATCGACCATCTTGATGAATTATATGCCCTTATTGACCTGGCAGAAAAAACAACAAGAAAGCCCAGGATTGCGATCAGGGTAAATATGGATACAGGTATTTATCCGCAATGGGACAGGTTCGGCTTCAATTATGAAAATGGCCAGGCATGGGATGCCTTGAATAAAATAATGCAAAGCGGCAAAATGGAGCTTGAAGGGCTGCATTGCCATATAGGAACTTTTATCCTTGATCAAAATGCTTATGCGGTAGCAGCTTCAAAACTTGCTGACCTTGCCGTGAGCCTGAAGCATAAATACAACCACAACATCAGTTACCTTGATCTCGGAGGTGGTTTTGCATCACGCAATACGCTGAAGGGATCTTACCTTCCCGGTAATGATGTCAACCCCGGATTCAATGATTATGCCGAAGCAATAACTACAGCCTTGTTAAATGCTCCTTTCAGTCCGGAAAGCCTTCCTGTGCTCATCCTCGAAACCGGAAGGGCATTGATTGATGAATCAGCGGTATTGATTTCAACTGTCATTGCCAACAAGCGGCTTGCTTCAGGAAGAAGGGCCACCATTATTGATGCCGGGGTAAACATCCTGTTCACCTCTTTCTGGTACCAGCACAAGGTTACACCCGTAAAAAAATACTCACAGTATCGTGAAGACACTATCCTATACGGACCACTCTGCATGAACATTGATTGCATCAGGGAAAGTGTCGATTTGCCTATCCTGAATAAAGGCGATCAGGTTGTAATCCATAATGTAGGGGCATATAATATGACCCAGTGGATGCAATTCATCACCCACAGGCCTTCGGTGATATTGCTCGATCAGAAATCCAAACCACATTTAATAAGAAAATCAGAAAGCAATAACAATATCCAGGAACAGGAAATAGTTCCCGACTTTTTACAAATGAATAAAGTAACTTCAATGTAATGAACAGGTTGGCCTTTAAGGATTTCTTCCATGGTATCCTGAATAGTTATACCATGGTATTCTTTTCGAAGAATAGGATATTCGGGCTAATACTTCTTGTTGTCAGTTTTTTTGATTTTCATGCAGGGATCGGAGGATTGCTCTCTGTACTTGTAAGTTTAGTATTTGCGGTTATACTTGGTCTGGACCATAAAAAAATAACCGATGGGCTTTACGGCTTCAATGCCCTTCTTACCGGTTTAGCCATAGGTATCTCATTCCAGCCAACCCTTGCGCTCTATTTTATATTGGTTTTTATTGCACTTGCAACACTTTTAATTACCCTTGCATTTGAGGGAATCCTCACAAAATACGGACTCGCTTATCTCACATTGCCTTTCCTGGTTACAACGTGGCTGACGGTATTGGCTACAAGGAATTATGCAAACCTGAATCCTGGCGAATCAGGGATATTTCTTCTCAATACACTTTACCAGAGGGGTGGCTTCCTCTTCATCGATTTATACCGATGGTTTGATGACCTCGGATGGCCACTTTTTGTTAAAACCTATTTCAGGTCGCTTGGCGCCATTATTTTCCAGTACCACTTGTTTTCAGGGATACTGATTGCTGCCGGTTTACTGCTTTATTCACGAATTGCATTCCTTTACTCGCTTATCGGCTTCTTTGCTGCATGGAGTTTCTATATGGTTATTGGGGCTGATATTCACGAACTTGACTACAGCTATGTTGGATTTAACCATATATTGACGGCCATAGCGATAGGAAGTTTTTTTACCATTGCCTCAGGATGGTCGCTTTTATGGGTGTTGTTAGTCACACCAGTTATTTCAATGACGATCAGTGCCGGTATGCAGTTCCTCGGTGTATTTCAGTTACCGGTATATTCACTTCCTTTTAACATAGTCGTACTCCTGTTTCTTTATGCGCTTAAATTCAGGCAATCAATGTCAAAACGGCCTGAATTGGTCTATATTCAGCATTTTTCACCCGAAAAGAACCTTTATGCCAGTCTCAATTCAAACAGCCGGTTTGATAAGCGATGGTTCTTTCCGATAAATCTTCCATTCGAGGGCTACAGGTTTGTAAGCCAGTCACATGATGGCGAGTACACGCATAAAGATGAATGGAGACATGCCTGGGATTTTGTGATCCTGGACGATAAAGAAAAGGAATTCGAAAGGGATGGCTCCTCACTCTTTGATTACTATATATTTAATAAACCGGTGGTGGCGCCCGCAGATGGATGGATCCAGGAGGTTGTTGACCATGTAGAGGATAATAATCCGGGTGAGGTGAACCTTGAGCAAAACTGGGGAAACACAGTCATTATAAAGCATACTGAAAATTTATACAGCAAAGTCAGTCATCTCAAGAAACAAAGTATTCTTTACCCGAAAGGTACTTATGTTTCTAAAGGACAGGTCATAGCACAGAGTGGAAACTCAGGAAGATCGCCTTTTCCACACCTTCACTTCCAGATACAGGCAAATCCGTACATTGGATCAGCCACAATTATGTACCCGATCGCACAGTTTATCCGGTTCAACGGAAAGCATGAACTTATTATATCGGGCTATCCTGAGAAGGATGAACAGATTACCAACATCCAACCAAATGCATGGCTCGAAAAAGCTTTCAAATTCATACCCGGACAGGTAATCAGTTTCATGGTTAATGGCACAGAAGGAAAGTGGTTGGTTGAGGCCGATATGTATAACAATACATCTGTCAGGTGTGTGGCAACAAATTCTGTGGCGTGGTTCAGGATCAATGGAAATATCTTTTATTGTACACATTTTGAAGGTGACCGGAACTCAATGCTTTACTATTTCTATATGTCAGCTTACCAGGTTCCGCTGTGTTATTATCCTGACCTTGAGGTGAAAGATGTTTTTCCGCCAACAATTGTACCCTATTCATTCATTAAGGCGGTCCAGGATTTTACAGCACCTTTCTGGCTTTTTATCAAACCGGAGTATAAATCCACGATGGCACAAAATAATCAGCATACACCGGAACTGACGCTGCTTTCTGAATGCACTTTTAAATTCCTCAGAAGGAATATCATAAACCTTCAAACTGAAATGATTATAACAGAAAACGGGATCACACAATTGAATATCATGGATAAGGGCAGGAAGTTATCATTAAGCTTTTTCAGGGAGGATAAATGAAGCTGAACCATGTAACCGGATTCTTGAAAACTTTGGGCATGAAAGCAATCATGACTTTTGCCTTCTTTGCCCTGATGCTTAGCCTGAAAGCACAGGATACCACAACTCCGGACGATTATGAAACTTTAACATACCGTCTTTACCTGGAACAAAAATGGGACAGCTTGCTGCTAAAAGGAAGTGAGGCAATTGATTCAGGATTTGATTATTTATATATGCTGACCCGGACCGGAACTGCAGCATATTACTTAAATAAGTATTCTCTTGCTGCCGGATACTTTGAGAAAGCTCAAAAAAAAGATAAGTATGATCCCTATACAAACGAGATGCTCTTTTACACTTACCTCTATCTTGGGAGGAACTCAGGGGCATCTGTCCTCTCGGGCAAATTTGACAAGGGTGACTCATTGTTCGTTAATTATTTACACCCGTCACTATACAGTGAAGGGGGTATCGCATTCCCGGATAATCAGTCAGGTATCAGCCGCAGGGGGAGACTTAAGGAGAGGCAGTACAACTACAAAGAACAATACCTGGATAAGCAGTGCAGTTACATGGCTTTAGGATGGAAACAGCCGTTATCAAAAAGAATATCCCTGAATTCGGCATTCAGTTATACAGATCTCGATAAAGAAAGAAACATCAGCCTAAGGAACCGTGATTCACTGACAGGTTCCTATGATGTCAGGCAAACTGAATTCTATATATCCCCATCACTCTTTATTGATCAAAGCTTTGTCGTTTCGCCTGCTTTCAGGTATGCAATGACCAACATTTCGGAACCAATCATCACCAGTGATTCCATAATGAATTTATTCCTTGGCGGCCCTGTTGCACAAAGCTATTTCAGTTATATAACCGGTGCTGAATTAACCTGTTACAGAAACTACTGGAGGGCATCGGCCGGATTCTGGTATCTTGATATGGATAATCATACCTCATTACAGGGATCAGCTTCACTGATGCTTTTACCCTTCGGGAGCATGAATGCATATACCAATTCCATATTGATGTGGAAAAATGACCGGGATTCGAAGCCTTTGATATTTAGCCAGATGCTGGGCTTCAGGCTATACGGTAATTCCTGGCTGGAGATTTCTTATACAAAAGGCAATTTAGCGGGTACCGTTGAAAATAACGCACAATTGATGAATAACCAGATCAATGAAAGCAATTACAGGCTGGGTGCATTGTTAGTGATTGATGTTACAGACCACCTGAGAATTCTAACCCGTTATCAGTACCTGAACCTTAACGGCACAATATATTACAGTGACAATGAGCAGACGCTCAAGTTTGATAATTACAAGTATTCAAAGCAACTAATTACAGGAGGGTTCGTATGGAACATCTTCCAAAGAAGATAGCAACTTGCATCACATTAATTATTCTGGCAGCCGCAGTCCCGGTATTTGGACAGAACGGATTCAGCAAAGCGTTTTCTGAAAGCTATACGTATGAGGCAAAAAAGGATTACTCCAAGGCAATTGAGTCTATTACAAATGTTTACAATGCCGACTCTTACGAGATAAACCTCAGGTTAGGCTGGTTAAATTATATAGCCGGGAAGTATAAAGAATCGCTCACTTATTACCAGAAAGCTGTCAAACAAATGCCGGTCTCAATAGAGGCAAAATTGGGCTATGCCTATCCGGCTTATGCTCTTGGGAATGTAAATGAGGTAATTTCCGTGTATAAGGAAATCCTTAAACTTGACCCGAATAATTATTACGGCAACTATCGTCTTGGGTCAATCTACTATGAAAAGAAAGATTATCTCAATTCCCATAAGCACTTTGATAAAATAATCAACTTCTACCCTTTTGATTATGATGCGATTATTATGTCGGCCTGGACGTACTACCATTTGGGTAAGCTGCGTGAGGCAAAAGTTTTATTCAACAAAGCCCTGCTAAACAAGCCTGATGATAGTTCCGCGCTTGAAGGGTTGAAACTGATCAAATAACAATAGGACCTCAATAAAAAACAAAAACCCCTTGGGAGCTTGAAGCCCCCCAAGGGGTTAGAACGATCAAAAGCGTAGCTCTTTTATTTCAGTGCCTTTAATGCTTCAGCGGCGGCATTGATGGTTGGCTGGATCGATATTTCGCTTCCAACGGCACCCTTCATCCAAACCTGCGGAACCAGCCTGCCCTGGGTGTACATCCTGCTGAATTCATCGGCCAGTGATTTTCCTTTTACCTGTTGCTCTATCTGGAAGTCTATCAAATGTCCCATCGGATAGTTGGAAAGGTAAAGCGGATTATCTATCATGTGCGAGTAGATTGCAAGTATAGGCTCATCTTTACCTCCAAGAACCGGAGCAAAATAGGCATTCCATACTTCCTTTGCGGCTGATATAACAGCTTCCTTAAGCTGTGCCGGTGTGGCATTGGGATTAGCGTACATCCATTTCCATACTTTCATATCAACGAGCGACACTCCCATGATCTCATAACTGCCCCAGAAATTATCAAGCGCCATCATGTGCTCCTTATTGGGATCGGCATTGGGAAGACCCAGCAGCTCAAGATCACGTTTCTGGAAAAGGAAGGCAACAGCCTCGGTGAATGCAGTGTTGGGTACCCCCTGGAGCATATAATAATCAACGTCATTCATTGTTACTGTCTGCTCAACGTTGTGCCCGAATTCATGGATAGCAATATTGTATCCTTTATAATCCATACCCTTATCCTGGATACGTGTTCTTAAGTGGGCATAATCATTTCGCATTGCTGAACCCCAGGCATGGCCGGAACCCCTTGCAGGATCAACAACGATCAAAGAACAAATCTCTTCAGCTTTTTTCTTATCCCATCCCAGTTTGGTGAGGATATTCGGCATATCGGCCTTAAAGGCAGCAGGGTTCGGGTATTTTGAAGAAGTCATTGCAGTAAGCTGATCCTCAGGCAATCCACCCCTTGATTTAAATCCATTGTACCAGATATCAAAAGGCTCAAGCTTTCGGCCAAGTTGTTTGCTTATATATGCTCCTACTTCCTTAACCTGGGGAGAGGAGACAAATTCAATAAATAACTTTTCCACATCAGCCTGAGGAATTTCCATGCCTTCTTCAAATGCCCTGTCAATATAGGTGGGCAAATTCGGACTGTATGGATCCATTGCACTCAACGCTTTAAAATTGCCAAACAGCACGGAATATCTCACATCAGGCTCCCGGGTGCTGTTGGCCTCTTTACCATCTTTGAATATTTTATTGCTTACCGGATCCCATGTATATTCCCCGCTGTTGATTACCTGCTGCGGGATACTCTGGTCAATGATACGCTTCATCACGCTGTAGATAATACGTTGTTTTTCCAGTCCTTGTTCGCCAACATAGTTCGATTTCAACTCATCCCGGAGGCCCCAGTGGGTAATTAACTTCATATCAGCAGGAAAGAGCTGTTTACCTTTTGCATTCAGCAGGTTACCCATGAAAATGTTATACTCTGAAATATAAGTATCAGCTTCTGTAAGTACTTTTGAAGCATTCATCACTATATCAGCGGGTATCCTTGAAGTGAACCGGTCACCCATCCTTGCATATGCCCATTGCTTCCTCGTCCAGCTGGCTCCCTGGGCAGTTTTTTCTTCCAGGCTGTAATAAGGGAAATTAAGGGCGGTAATAAAAGCAATCTTATTCTCAAACATATCATCTGTGAGGTGAGCAGCGACATTGTACCCGCCAAACATCATGTCAACAGGTTCAATTTCCGGACCTGTGAGATGAATGGGTTCCTTCAGTTTCAGGTCGATAATGTTAAAGTAGCCTGCAAACACTTCAAAGTTCTTTTCCAGTTTCGTGAAAAGCCTGTTGAGTGCGGCATCTTCTGCAATAAAATTTTCATGGCAAAATGCCTCAAAATCCTGAGGTGTGCCATCTGATTCCCTCCATAGCGATGCTGCCTGTTTAACTCCCCTATCAATGCGGAATTTAGCGCCATCACCATATTTCTTTAATAGATCTGCCTGAACTTTTTCCATAGTTGCTTTGTCAATGTTTCCTTTATCAACAGCGGTTGAAGCCATTGATGTAAAAACGGTTCCAATAAATACCGTGACCAGGATCAGCGGTAACAATCTCTTTCTATACATGGTTCGATAATTTTAAGTGTAACAAAAGTAGTTACTTTTGTATTTTAATACAATGTGAATGTTCACTGACGAATCCGGGCACAGGCCAACACAAAAGATCTTTACGGAAGTACCGCCTAAATACGACTTCCTGAACAGGGTTCTTACCCTTAACCTCGATGAAAAATGGCGAATAAAAGCAGCCAGGGAAGTGTTGGCAAACAGGCCGGAGAGGGTGCTCGACCTTTGCTGCGGAACTGCTGACCTGACTATGCATATAGGACGGATGGCAAATCCGGAAACTGAATTGTACGGACTCGATTTCAGTCATACCATGCTTACCAGAGCCAGGCAGAAAGTGGCAGTTTTCGGTGAAGAAAGGGTCCAGCTAATCCAGGGCGATGCAGGCAACATGCCTTTCGAAGATAACTTCTTTGATTCGATCGGGATAGCTTTTGGTTTCAGGAACCTCACATTTGAAAATCCCGATGCACAACTTCATATTAAGGAAGTGCTGAGGGTACTGAAACCCGGAGGCCGTTTTGTGATCGTTGAAACCAGCCAGCCCGCAAATAAAATAATCCGATTTTTCTATCACATATACCATAATGTGATCACTGCCCCCATAGGCGGACTGATTTCAGGCAACAAACCAGCATACGATTACCTTGCCTACTCCGCAAACCACTACTACACACTCCCGCAATTATCGGAACTCTTATTGAACGCAGGCTTCACTAAAACCAAAGGAACTCCCCTGATGCTGGGCGCAGCAGCAATAATGGTTGCAGAGAAATAAGCTCCGCGTTCCATTGCTTCGCGTTCCATTACTTCGCGTTCCATTGCTTCGCGTTCCTTGTTACGCGTTCAAAGCTACGCGATCCGAAGGCCTGGAAACGCCGAAGGCTTTGAACGCGAAGCGTGGAACGGTCACTGAGCGTAGCGCAGCGAAGTCGAAGTGTGGAACGCCGCAGGCTTGGAACTATTTTATCTTGAACCTTTCTTCGATCAGCCCCATCACCATGCTGACGATCTGCTTATGGTTTATGGTGCTGCAATTGATTTGAAGGTCATAAAGGAAAGAATTGTCTTCGACTCCCTTCACTGCATTCGACATCAGCCGGTGACGCCGGAAATCAATGCTGGTGATCTCTTTCATCATATGCTCGCGGTTGGCGTGGTAGCGGACCATCAACGACTGAAGCCGCCATTCGATGGGAGCATAGAGTTTAATATGTATAGAGGGTTGCATACCGTGTGTAATGGCGGCACCACCCCTGCCAACGATAATGGTGTTTCCCTCATAGGCTGCTGATGTAATGACATTTGCAATGGTCTGGCGCACCTTACGGTCGCTTTTATAATATTTGGTTGATAACGCAGACAGTACCTCATCCATCATGGTCCGGTCAACCGACTCAGAAACAACCTGAACCTGACGCGGTTCCATGCCCAGTTTCTTTGCCGACTCCATAATGATCTCTTTATTGAGGATACTCCACTTCTGCCCGCGTTTCTTTATTTCATCACGTAGCATGCGTGCCAGTAAATTAGCCTGACAGCCGAACTCGCGTGAAATGGTAATAAACGGGCCATTGTCCTTTCGTGTGAAAGCAGGCTGGTCGCGGTCAAAACTCTCAACCATGTATTTGATCAGTAGGTCGTCGTTATACATCTATACAGATTATTTTTCGCAAAGATAACAACTGAAATAAATAATGCAATATATGATTATTAATCCTTTAACCTGCTTCTTAATTCTTCACCTTGTTTTTCAAATCCCGGCTTACCCAGCAATGCAAACATATTCTTCTTATATGCTTCAACACCCGGCTGGTCAAAAGGATTGACCTCCAGCACATATCCTGACAAAGCACAGGCAAATTCATAGAAATAGATTAATTGTCCAAGGGTATATTCATTGACTGCCGGCAGATTAATTGCGATGTTCGGAACCCCGCCATCCATATGGGCGAGCAACGTTCCATGCTCGGCCTCTTTATTTACGAGGTGAATTCTTTTCCCGGCAACAAAATTCAAACCATCTGAATCATCTTCCTCAGCAGGCACTGCCAAATTTCTTTGTGGCTGTTCAATACTCAGCACAGTTTCAAAAATTACACGCAATCCCTCTTGTACGTACTGTCCCATGCTGTGGAGGTCAGTGGTGAAACTTACCCCTGCAGGGAAAATTCCCCTTCCCTGTTTTCCTTCGCTTTCGCCAAAAAGCTGTTTCCACCATTCTGTAATAAATATGAGTGAGGGTTGGTAATTCACCATTATTTCGACTGGTTTTCCTGCCCTGTAAAGTGCATTCCTTGCAGCAACATACCTGAATGCAGGATTATCACCCAGCGTTTTATTTTTAGTCACAACCTCCTTCATTGCCTTTGCACCCGCAATGAGCTGCCTTATATCGAAACCTGCGACTGCAATAGGCAAAAGGCCGACAGGGGTCAGCACCGAATACCGCCCTCCAACATCGTCGGGCACCACATAAGTTTTATAACCCTCTGAGTTGGCAAGCTTTTTTAAAGCTCCGCGTGACTGGTCGGTTATGGCAATGATCCTTTTCCTGGCCTCTTCTTTACCATACTTGTCTTCAAGATGCTTTCGAATGATCCTGAAGGCGATTGCCGGTTCGGTGGTAGTGCCGCTCTTTGAAATCACCGCAAGCGCATAATCACGCTGGTCAAGAACCTTCATCAGGTCGGCCAGGTAATCTTCTGAAATATTGTTACCGGCATAAATTATAAGAGGCTTGCCCCTGTGATCCTTCGAAAGCAGCGATGCGAAATTGTGCTGAAGGGCTTCAATCACTGCCCTGGCGCCAAGGTACGACCCCCCAATACCTATAACCACATACAGGTCAGCCATTCTGGAAATAAACCGGGCATCATTCTCGATGCTATTGAGCATATCCTCATCAATTTGCTCAGGCAGCGTTATCCATCCGAGGAAATCATTCCCTTTTCCGGTTTTATTGAGCAACGTGCCCTGATGCCTGATGAGTTCTTCAGTGAATGAGTTAAGGTTTTCTTCGTTGACGAAACCTTCAAGTCCCTGTAAATTTACCTTGAGATCGATCATTATAATATCTTAAAAGAGATTGCCGTTGATAATTATTATTGGATTTGAGAATAAACCCCAAACGGCAAAGGTAGTTCAATTAAAATACATTAGAAAACATTGGTTGTAGAGACGTAGCATGCTACGTCTCTGAAATCCATAAAAAAACGAATGCAACCCGCTGGGGTTGCATTCGCCTTTTCACACAACAAAACCAATTAATAGTTTACACACACAACACTATAATCCATTGGTATCAGTCAATCACTTCTGACCTTACAAAGATACGTTCATCGCGCCCCGGCAACCTGTTAACCAAATACAACAAACGTTAAAAGATGTTAACCAAAACAGGTACACAAACACAGTCACTTAACTTTGCAATATGAACAACAGGCTGATAGTTTGGATTACCTTCCTGGTAAGTGTTGCAATAGTGATCCTTATTGCAATCCAGACCTATTGGATAAAGAGCGCGGTGGAACTTCGGGAAGCAAATTTCAGGAGAAGTGTTTCTGAAGCAGTGGGTGATGTTATGTCACAAATCGAAAAGGAGGAGGTAAGCAGGCAGATCAGGAAAAACATGGAGTACAATTCACTCCTGAGGGCTATTGATTCGCTGGATTACCTGATCTATCTCGAGACAGGCAGC
The DNA here is from genome assembly GCA_035297395.1 of Lentimicrobium sp. Lineage (GTDB taxonomy): Bacteria > Bacteroidota > Bacteroidia > Bacteroidales > Lentimicrobiaceae > Lentimicrobium. The sequence goes on from DATGZB010000002.1 coordinate 82,118, forward strand.
ACAGAGCATATGAATTCAGGAAACTACAATTACCAAAGGAAGCAGGAATGGAGTGAGGTAATGGAAAATAATGAATGGAAGATGGTAAAAAAATCCGATTCTGCTTCGCTCAACTATCCGGGAAAAGATACCCTTAAAGATAAAGATTCATCTGCATCCTTAGGTGACCGGGCAACGCAGTTAAACCGTAAAAAAGCATTTCTCCTCAACCAGGTGTTCGATGAAATGTTTAACAATCCATTCAGTCCGTACATCGAAAACTGGCTTACAGCCGGAAAAGTTGACACCCTTCTGAATAACGCCCTGGATAACAAGGGAATCAGTGCAAAATATCAGTTTGGAATATACAGTAAGCAGCGCAACCTCGTTGTGCTTGAAAAAGATCCTGCTTTCCGGGAACAACTCGTGAAAGAAGGTCTGTATTACAGGCTTTTCCCTGCCAATAATTATGCCCCGTCCGACTATCTTGTCCTGTTTTTCCCGAACCAGACAAGGTATTTACTGGTACAAATGAGTGGAATGCTCACAATTTCAGGCGCACTGATGCTTGTTATCATCCTTTCGTTCATGTTTGTCATCATCACCATCTTCAGGCAGAAAAAACTGTCGCAAATGAAGAATGATTTCATCAATAACATGACACATGAATTCAAAACTCCGATCAGCACAGTCTCACTCGCCTGTGAAGTTTTAAATGATCCAAGCGTACCAAAAGACGACGACTTCGTTAAATCATACATTAATATCATCGGTGAAGAGAATAAAAGGCTCGGGGTGATGGCCGAAAAGATCCTTCAGACCGCTATCCTTGAAAAAGGTCAGCTCAATCTCCGGAAGGAAAAAATTGATATCCACAATATTATTGAGGATGTGGCGCATAAAATCGCCATCCAGGTGGAGATCAGGGATGGAAGTATCCAAACTGACCTGAAAGCAACCGAACCAATCATCATTGCAGATAAAGTTCACATAACCAATGTGATCAATAATCTTCTTGACAATGCCAATAAATATTCACCCCGCAAGCCAATAATTAACATAACCACCCAGGACCAGAACGATGGCATCCTGATAAGCATAACGGACAATGGGATTGGAATCAACAAAGCCAATCTGAAGAAGATATTTGAAAAACTTTACAGGGTTCCCACAGGCGATGTGCATGATGTTAAAGGATTCGGCCTCGGGCTGAGTTATGTAAAATTCATTGTTGAAAAACACGGAGGCAAAGTAACTGTTGAAAGTGAACCGGGCAAGGGATCGACGTTCAGGGTATGGCTACCCTATAAAACATAAAGGCAAAAGGCAAAAGGCAAAAAATCAAAGGCAAAAGGAATTTTAATAGTGAATCGTGAATGATGAATGGTGAATTAAAAAATCATAGCGATGCAATTTATTGCATCGGAACATAGCGATGCAATTTATCGCATCGGTGCGAATGGATCGTAGAGACGCGTTTTATCGCGTCTGGTTAAACAAGGAAAAACCAAGAGAAACAAGAAGAAACAAGAAAAAACAAGATATTTGTATTATGGAAAACCAAAAAGTACGGGTTCTGCTGGCTGAAGACGACCGTAATCTCGGCAATATCCTTAAAGCGTACCTTGAAGCCAAAGGTTATTCAACGCGGCTTTGCATAAACGGCCAGGAAGCGTACGACCAGTTTGTCAGGGAAAAATACGATTTCTGTATCGTAGATGTAATGATGCCTGTGAAGGATGGATTCACCCTTGCAAAAGAGATCAGGCAACACGACAGGCATATCCCAATACTCTTCCTCACGGCCAAATCGCTTGAAGAAGATAAGCTCAGGGGATTCCAGGCCGGTGCTGATGATTACCTCACCAAGCCTTTCAGCATGGATGAACTGCTGCTGAGAATGGAGGCCATACTGCGGCGCTCGGGGATCAGTCCGACCGGAAACAAAACCTTTAAAATCGGAACCCTCGACTTTGACTATAACCTCCAGATACTCAAGCACGACGGTAGAGAGCAGCGCCTCACCTCAAAGGAAAATGAATTGCTCAGGCTCCTCTGCGAAAACATGAACGAAACCCTCGACCGCAGCTTCGCCCTGAATAAAATCTGGCAGGACGACAGTTACTTCAATGCCCGCAGCATGGATGTCTATATCGCCAAACTCCGCAAATACCTTAAAGATGACCCGAACATTGAACTGATTAATGTGCACGGGATCGGGTTTAAATTAGTAGTAAAAGGCTAATTCCGGATTCAGGATTCCGGATTCAGGATTCCTAATTCCTGATTCCTGCTTCCTGATTCAAGATTTCACATTGAACTATATTGAACTATATTGAACTGTTTATTGGCTCGTAGTAGAGCGTTAAAGCGCCGGAAGTGAATGTCTTTGTTCTGAGGAGTTTAAGATCAACTCTTTGCCTGATCTTATCAAACAGGGGTAAACCGTTCCCCAATAAAATAGGGTGGACAGTAAGCTGAAGTTCATCAATTAAGCCAAGATCAATAAGTTCCACAATCATGCTCCGGCTGCCGGCCAATATATCTTTTCCCGGTTGTTGCTTAAGTTCCAGGATCTCTTCTTTTAAAATATCCCTTTTCAATTGAGTATTTTTCCAATCTACACCGCTCAGCGACTTTGAATACACTATTTTGGAGATATTGTCAATCAGTCCGGCAAATTCATCCATCGGACCGTTGCCGGTAGGATTTTCAATCAGCGCAGGCCAGTGACTCTCCATCAATTGATATGTAGTCCTTCCAAACAACATGGTATCAGCCGTCTTTAAAAGCTCATTATAATGCTGATGCAATTCATCATCCGCAATAACAGCCGTATGGTCGCAATACCCGTCCAGCGTAATATTTATTCCTCCAACCAGTTTTCTCATCGCATTCACCATTCATCATTCAAAATTCACAATTCACCATTAAATTTCCGATGCAATAAATTGCATCGCTATGATTTTTTAATTCATCATTCCCCATTGACACCTCACACCTCACACCTCACACCTCATTTCCCTTTTGCCTTTGAATTTTTGCCTTTGAATTTTTGCCTTTTTAATTCATCATTCACCATTCATCATTCATCATTCACCATTGACCTTTAGCCTTTAGCCTTTAGCCCTTAGCCTTTAGCCTTTTTTCTTCTTCCGCCTCTTCTCCTCTTCCCTTTCCGCTTCCTCGATCAGCTTTCGCCAGTCTTTGGGGCCTTCGGTGGAGAGGTCGATGGTTTCGGCATACTCTTTTTTGCTGATCTTCAGGACTTCGATCTCCCTTTCGAGGTACGACTGGATCTCTTCAAGCACCGGTTTCTCGCCTTCGCTGCAGAATGAGATGGCGATCCCTCTTTTTGTTGCCCTTCCGGTACGGCCAACCCTGTGCACGTAATTCTCAGCCTTTTCAGGCAGGTCGTAGTTTATAACGTACTCTACATTGGGGATGTCAATTCCCCTGGCGGTTACATCGGTGGCAATCAGTATGTTTATCTCACCTTTCCTGAATTTGCCAAGCGCCTGTTCGCGTTCCTTCTGGTCTTTATCGCCATGCATGGTAATGCTCTTGATCTCAACCCTTTCGAGGGCGGCGCCCACCCTTTCGGCGCGGACTTTCGTCCTTACAAACACCAGTATTTTGCTTTCAGGATGTTCACGTATGATCCTTTCAAGGAAGAAGCGCTTGTCGTCCATCTCAATGAAAGTGACGAAATGGTCTATATTCTTCGAAACAGGGTCCTTTGGCGATATCTGTATCCTGATGGCATCCCTGACCATTGAATAAGCCAGTTTCTTGATCCCGTGGTCAATGGTTGCAGAGAAAAAGAGCGTTTGTCTTCTTTTGGGCAGTTTGCTGACCAGTTGCCTTATATCATTAATAAATCCAAGGTCAAGCATATGGTCGGCCTCATCAAGGATGAGGACTTTCACTTGGTCAAGTCTGATGAATCCCTGGCTTGCCAAATCAAACATCCTGCCCGGAGTTGCAACCAATATATCCGTTCCTTTTGCCAGTCCCCTGATCTGGGGATCCTGTTCTACCCCCCCGTAAACACATAAGGTCTTAAGGCCTGTGTCCTTACTGACTTCCTCAAACACACCTGCAATCTGCAATCCAAGTTCGCGGGTAGGCACCATCACCAGGCAACGGATGCCCCCGGTGTTTTTCTCTTTAAGCAGGTTATTCACCACCGGGATGACGAAGGCTGCCGTTTTTCCCGTGCCAGTCTGTGCAATTGCAAGCACATCCTCACCTTTCAGGATGGGCGGGATTGCTTTGAACTGGATATCGGTAGGCCTGCGGAATCCCATCGATGCCAGGTTTTTCTTAATTACAGGGGCAAAACCGGAGTCTTCAAAACGCATTTTTTAATTGATTAATTGATGTATAGTTTGATGATAGCTCCGGTGACACACTGGCCTGGTGTTCAATTTAATTAACTGTTGATGGTTGTTGTGCAGCAACCAGTTCAAAATCATCCCAATCTAAAGCTACTTTGAATCTTTCCCTGAAATCAGACAGGGTTTTGTAATTAAGGGTCTCTGTGATTACTTCCGGCCCATTGTCCTTGCAGGATTTTACCAGCTTCCCCTTGAAATCAAGGATCACAGAACCACCCTTATGCGGAATTCCCTTGCCATCCTCCCCTATCCGGTTAACGCCAATACAGAAGACCTGGTTTTCAATAGCCCTTGCCGATAGCAGGGTTCGCCATGCATAACTCCTGCTGGCAGGCCAGTTGGCAACATAGAGCATCATATCATATTCATAGTTGCCTTCCACAAGTCGGTTTTTGCTCCAAACCGGGAAACGGAGGTCATAACAGATCAATGGCATTATTTTCCATCCTTTTAGCTCTGTGATAAGGCGCTTTTTGCCGGCAGTGTATTTAAGGTGCTCATCGCCCATCCTGAAAAGATGACGCTTGTCGTATGAATCAAAAGTGCCATCCGGCCTCATCCAGATGAGCCTGTTGTAAAAGCGGTTCTTTTCTTTAAGCGCGATGCTTCCTGTGATCACTGCATTTACCGATGCGGACGTTGCCTTCATCCACTGGAAGGTTTGCCCGTCCATCGTTTCCTCTATCATTGAAACATCGGTTATAAAACCCGTCCCGAACATCTCGGGCAGTATCACCAGGTCGGTGTTGCCTTTTAACTTTTTAATCCGCTCGGCGAAGTATTTCAGATTAGCTTTGCGGTCATTCCAAACTAGCGGCGCCTGTATAACGGTGACTCTGATATCCTGTTTTTCCATACTCGCAGCATTAAATTTTACATAATATATTGGCGGCTTTCTCTAAGGTTTCTGCTGTTTTAGCGAAACAAAACCTTAGCATCTTATTGTCAGTTTGGTCGTGGTAGAATGGCGAGACTGGTACTGAAGCAATTCCGAATTCTTTGGTCAGCCTTATGGCAAAATCAAGTTCCCTTTCATCGCTGACAGCCGAATAGTCAAGCAACTGGAAATAGGTTCCTTTTGCAGGAACTGCTTTAAAGCGCGATCCCTTTATCATGTGAAGGAATGTATCACGTTTGTTCTGATAAAACGCTCCAAGATGGATATAGTTTTCCTTGTTTTTGATGAACTCGGCAATGGCATGCTGCACCGGAGTGTTAACGGCAAATACGACAAACTGGTGCACTTTCCTGAATTCGGATGTAAGGTTGGGTGGAGCAAGTACGAACCCACACTTCCATCCGGTGGCGTGGAATGTTTTGCCGAATGAACCAATTAAAAGGGAATGGCTTGCCAGGTAAGGGTATTTGCAAATACTTTCATGCTTAAGATTATCGAAGATCATTTGTTCATAAACCTCATCGCTCAGGATAATAATATCGCGGTTCTTTATCAGGGTTTCAAGTTTCTTCATGTCAGCCTGCCTGATGATGCTGCCGGTAGGATTATGCGGTGAGTTGATAATGATCATCCGGGTATTGCCCGAAATCAGCGCCGGCAGAGTTTCCCAGTCGATGCTGTAATCAGGTTGCTTCAGTTTGGCATATTTCACCATTCCTCCCTGCAGTTTTACGGCAGGCGCATAACTGTCGTATGCCGGT
>DATGZB010000003.1:0-119343 GCA_035297395.1 Lentimicrobium sp.
ATGTGGTTTGGTGACAAAGTAACATGTGCCAGCGCTGAGGATATGTGGCTGAACGAAGGGTGGGCGCGCTGGTGCGAGATCCTCTTCACCGAAATGCTTTACGGACAGGAAGCTGCGGATGCCTATTTCAAAGACCTGCACTATTCGGTGCTGCGGTATACCCATACAACCGATGGCGGATTCAGGGCATTGTCGCCCATGCCGCAGGAGTATACTTACGGCAGCACCGTTTACGATAAGGGAGGCATTGTGGCACATACCTTAAGGCATTATATGGGTGACAGCCTCTTTTTTGCAGGGGTGCAAAACTACCTGAGCCAATATGCTTATGATGATGCTGATTCATACCAGTTGAAAGGTGCTCTGGAAGAGGCGTCGGGCATGGACCTGGGCGATTTCTTCGACTTCTTTGTCTTCACGCCCGGGTTTACCCATTATTCGGTTGATTCCTTTAACCTGATACCCACCTGCGGCAACTACAGGGCAGTGGTTTACATGAAACAGAAACTAAGGGGCACAGACACTTACGCTGATAATTGCCGGGTGGACCTCACTTTTATGGACAGGAGCGGTAATAAAGAGACTTACCAGGTTAATTTCCCGGGGATAGCAGATTCAGTCATAGTACCGATCACGCTGGAGCCCGTGCTCGTGATGCCCGACTTCTATTACCGGCTGGCCGATGCAACGACGGATGAGGCTAAAACAATTGGTGCGCCCGGGACTTATGATTTCGAGAATACTTTCTGTAAGGTGAATGTGGTGAATACCAGCGATTCAGCCTTTATCAGGGTGACACATGACTGGGTGGCGCCTGATTCACTTTTTGTACCGCAGGAAGGGCTTACCTTAAGCACCTCGCATTACTGGAGCATTGATGGAATCCTGCCGGGAGGATTTTCTGCTAAAGGTATTTTCAGCTATAACAGGAACCTGCTGGATGGCGATATCCTGACCAATGCGAATGATTCGCTGGTGATCCTGTACAGGCAGGGCACCGCGTATGACTGGCAGCCGGTTAATTTCACGCAAACCGGTCCGTGGCAGTTAGGCACCCTTACGGTGGATAATCTTCAGCCGGGACAATATACCCTGGCCGTTTGGGATGAAATGTATGTGGGAACCACACAACTCCTGCTGAATGAAAAACTGTTGCATCTCTTTCCAAATCCGGCTAAGGATACTTTTACCATACAAACCGGAGTGGATGTCCCTTCCCGGCTGGTGATTCACAATGCATCAGGCAGGCTGGTCCATGAACAAAAGATAAGTAAACGCGAGGAAGTGCGCTGGCATGGTGATCCGGGTACTTACATCATCACTTTATATAATGGAAACAAGAAAATTGCTACAGCCAAGGGCGTTATAAAGTAAGAGTTGTGAGTTGTGTCGGCTCATAGCGATGCGATTCATCGCATCGAAAACAAGGAAAATCAAGAATGATGAATGATGAATGATGAATGATGAATGAGGAATGAGGAATGAGGTTTTTGATAACAAGGAGAAACCAGGAAAAACAAGGAGAAACCAGGAAAAACAAAGAAAAACAGATGAAGACCATTCCGACAAAGACGTGGTATCTGGAAATGAGATCGGAGCCGGCAGGTGAAACCCTGTTGTCTGAAAGAATGCTTTCCGAAGGCCTGCCTAAAGAACTGGAGCCGGAAGGACTGTTGCCCGAAGGCCCCTTGCCTGAAGGATTTAAATTCTCACACTGGAAGCCTTCCACGGAGGAGTACCTCGAAATGTACAAAGCGGTGGGTGGCGGATACAACTGGGTGGACCGGATACTGATGCCTGAATTAAAGCTCAAAGAAATACTGCAAAGCATCCATACGGAACTTCTGCTGCTCAGTTATAATGGTGATCCGGCAGGATTTGCCGAGTGCAGTCACGCGGTGGAAGGTGAGACCGAGCTTGTTTATTTTGGCCTGACAGAGAAATACACAGGCAGGAAAGCAGGGTTCCCATTTCTTATGAAAGTCATCAGGGAGTGCTGGAAATACCCCATCAACCGCCTGTGGCTGCATACCTGCGACCTTGACCACCCGGCAGCATTGCCTATGTATCAAAAAGCAGGATTTGTTGTTTATAAAACCGAAACCATTATGCAACCGGTAAAATAATAGTTCAAAAGTTGTTCAATGTTGCGCGTTTAATGCTTCGCGTTCAATGTTGTTGAACCAGATGCGAATCATCGCATAGAAAACAAGGAGAACCAAGAATGATGAATGGTGAATGAGTTATGAGGAATGAGGGATGAGATTTTTGATAACAAGGAGAAACCAGGAAAAACAAGGAAAACCAAGGAGAAACAAGAATGATGAATGATGAATCATGAATCCGGAATTCGGAATCTAATTACAATCGAAACAATCGAAACAATCGAAACAATCGAAACAATCGAAACAATCGAAACAAGGAAAAACAAAGAAAAACAAGAAAAAACAAAGAAAAACAATATTGGTGAATGATGGAATCTAAAATCGCCCGCTTTATTTCAATCGTCCTGCATCCCATGTTCACTGTTTCATGGGCAATGCTGGTTATGCTGAACCTCAATGCATATTTTGTTTCGATCATACCTGAGCGGCTGCGGTGGACGATCATTGCGCTGGTCTTTGCGAATACAACCCTTGTGCCGGCCATCCTTGTGTGGATCATGGCCCGCAGGGACATTATCAGCAGCCTTGATATGCCGTTTAGGAAAGAACGGACAATTCCCTACCTCATCTTTGCCATATTTTACGCTTCCACTTATTTCCTGATGAAGAACATCGGGCTTCCCAACCTCTATTACCTTTTTATTGTTGGCGGGCTCGCAAGCATAGTAGTTGCAACGGCCATCAACTTTTACTGGAAGATAAGCATACACATGATCGGGTTAGGCGGACTGACCGCAGGCTTCCTTGTCATGATGTACAAATCCCTCATCAACGAACCCATACTCATCATCATCCTGATCATTTTATCAGGGCTGACCGGATTTGCCCGTCTCCAATCAAACAGCCATTCACCCGCGCAGGTCTATACCGGATATCTGGTGGGATTTGTGATTGTGGCAGGGATATTCCTCTATTATTAAGGCTAAGGGCTAAGGGCTAAAGGCTAAAGGCTAAAGTTGTTCAAAGCTGGCGAATTCAATGCTCGACTTCGTTTCACTACGCTCAGCAACCGGTTCAAAGCTTCGCGTTTAAAGGTTGTTCAAAGCCATTGGCGTTCAAAGGTTGTTCCAAGCCTTCGGCGTTCAAAGGTTGTACAAAGCCTTTGGCGTTCAAAAATTGATCTACATAGAACAACTTTTGAACAACTTTTGAACCACCTTTGAACAATATTGAACAATTTTAGCCTTTAGCCCTTAGCCTTCTAAAAAGGTCTCAGCGCTATGCCAATGGAAACGGGGAAGATAGCGGGACCGGATGCTTCATCGAAGACGGTTGACAATGAATAGTAACCCATCAGGTTGATCCACTTGTAGCCAATTTGCATGGTGGGGCCGAAGCGCCATTTTTCAAGGTTGGACAGTTTGCCTTCCTTTATTTTGATACTGCGGCCACCGTCGGGGTTGTCGCCCTTGTATTTAGTATGGGCACTGAGCAGGTATCCGGCCTTAATGCCAATGGCAAAACGGAAACCCTTTTCACTCTTGAAGCGTATTTCGGCGGGAAGGTCAATATAAGTCAGTTGTAACTTATTGATCTTATAATCAACACCATCTGCATAGGGAGCGAAAAAAGAAACACTGGAAGTATCCATCAGGGCAGCATCGCTGTGCAGGTTGTGCATTCCAAGGCCGAGTCCGATTGCGAGGGACAGGTTACTTTTCGGAATCTCGTAGCTGTACATTCCATAGAGGTTCACACCGGGGTTAAAGCCGCGGAAATTAACACTGTCGGGCTCATCCATTACAAGGTCATTGAAAATGTCAAGACCGGTAGTGAAGTTTTCCTTTAATTCAGTAGTCTGGGCTTGAATGCTGGCTGTCAGGAGCAAACAGGCAAGAAGGGCAAATAATTTCCTCATTTTATAAAGTTTTGATTTGGTTAAACTAGAGGTGAATACAAAGATAACAACAAACGGCATGTTTGTTGCTTTTAATTTGTAAATTTGCACAACAGAAAAGGGCCCCGTAGTTCAGCTGAATAGAACGTCAGATTCCGGTTCTGAAAGTCACAGGTTTGAATCCTGTCGGGGTCACAGATTAATAACCGTCTTCCAAAGAGGCGGTTATTTTTTTTATGGCTAAATGATTAATTTACTGAAATGCGATACAAGTTATTGAGTAGAACTGAACCCTATTTTACAACATTGAGTAGGTCACTACTCTGTTTTATTTTATTTCCCGGATCCTCTCCTCATAAAACCGGTTGAAACTCTGCCGGGGCTCTGAGCACAGATAAACTGTTGTCCCCCTTTCCCTTGCATAAGGATTTGTAATGGATCCGGCAATTTCAATTTTACCGAACAGGGCTCTTACGTCTTCTCCCAATTCGCCATTTATATAAATGAACGTAGTGATTTCGTTTTCAAATGATTCAGGGGACCAATATAGGAAGCTTTCAGAGAATGAAATTGGATGGGGGAGACCATACTTTTTGCCTAAAACGGTTATGGCTCCCGCCTGTCCATAGTTTTCACAGTAAATGACCGTCCTTTGCGGATCACATTTTTTCCACGTTTCAGCCGTTATTGCAGTGAGTTCATCCCATCCGAGCATGTCGGAGAAATCCTGCGGAAGCTTGTTATAATTATTATCCTCATCACGCCTTACCGCATCGTTACCCATCGCTGATGCCATGCCATTGAAATAAGCTTCAAGTCTCCCGGGAGGATAAACCGGTTTTGCCATCGGGAATGTCATATAACCCGAATAAATCATTACGCCCAGGAGCAGGATCCTCAGATAGATGTTTTTGAGTTTGACTGCAATGAAAGTCCCGCCTGCTGCTGCGAGAAATGGATAAATCCCTGCCGAATAATAACTTTTTCCCTGCAAAAGGATAAAAAGTACAAGTACCCCGATGCATGCCCATCCCAGTATCCTGTACTCCTTCATGTGCCTTGCTGTCAGAAGCCAAATGAGTCCGGGTATGACAATAAGCGTTGCAGGCATAACCATAAGCAATTGCTCTGCAAGGAAAGTAGCAGGGCTCATATTCACCAACTGCGACCTTCGCAATTCGGCCATGTGACCGATGACCGGGAAGCCGTGAAGGTATTGCCATACAATATTGGGAAGGGCAATCAGGACTGTGATGATTACCGCTATCCAGAAATACCTCGATGCATATATTTTTCTGTATTTGCTCAGCGCCAGGGCGATCAATACGGGTATCACAAGGAAAATGATATTGTATTTATTCAGGATCCCAACGCCTGCTACGATCCCGAAAAATATCATGAGCTCAGGGTTACGGGCATTTATAAATCTCAGTAATATGAAGATCAGTAAGGTCCAGAAGAAAAGGTCAAAGGGTACAGGCTGAAAAAGACTGTAAACCCTGACAAACAAGACGGTGGCAACAAAAGAGACGACAGCCAGGACCTGAGCGTAAGCATCACCTTTTAACTCCCTGACCATCCGGGCAATCAGGTAAACCACGATCCCTCCGGTGACAGCGGGTAAGAATTTGGTGGCAAAAAGAGTAAAGCCAAAGGCTTTGACCGAGAGGCAGGCCATCAGTCCGGTAAAAGGTGGTATGGAATAATATCCGGCTGCCGGATGTTCCGCCATTGACATGTAAAGAAGTTCATCCCTGTGAAACCCAAGCAGGTTGGGTGTAAGTAATTGCAACAGAACAGCAGAGATGCCAAGGGCTGCAGCTAAATATTCATCCTTTTGAATCCGCATGAAGGAACTATTTTAAACAAAGATATGATATTAAGCGTATGTTGTACTTAAGTCTGATAATTATGATAGAATTGTAGTTATCCTGGAGAATTTAACCTTTCATTGCATAAACAGGAGAAATCCTGTCGGCATCAAAATCATTCATGGCGTTGATAAGCATGAAGTGACTGTAGTTCCTGAAATTCTGTAATGTAATATTATCTTCTCTCACAATACCCTGATCAAGCAATCTGGCACGGCATGTGCCTTCTAAAAGCGGGAGGGCAGGAGTATACCATTTGCTGTCTTTACTGAAAAGAATATTGGCAATACTTGAGTCAGTCAGGTAACCGTTCCTTACGATCAGCACATCATCGCAACCTTCCCTGAGGCTGAATAGTTCGTCGAGCGTTTTACGGTTAGTGTATTTATGCCCATAGTTGATATGATCAACAGTAACAAGTTTCAATGTCGTTACTTTTTTTGGGATGTACGCTGAAAATTCAGTTGACCATTCTGTCCGGTTGTAAAGGAACCGGCATTTGTGAAGGCTGTCAGGAAGTCCGTCAGGCACCTTGATTAGTTGTGCGAGATCAGGTATGAGCCTTGTACCGGCGAAGAGGTCATGAAATGCCCTGTTCACCCTTTCCTGATGGTAGGAGAGGTTTTGTGGCACAGAGTGCTCAATGCGTATCGTTTCAAATAAAGGGAACATAGATCTTGGCCAGTAACTCGTTATACTCATCCAACGGATTGCTTAGTGCAGTGATTCCGCCGCCACTCTTGTAAAAGAATTGCCCGTTGATATTTTCAATAAAGCGGATAGCCACAGCCACATCAAGTGAGGAGCCGTCAAAATATCCAAAGACACCGGTATAAAAGCCTCTCCTGTAGTTCTCAATCTCCTTTATAATTTGAACAGTCCGTTCCTTTGGCGCTCCCGTAACAGATCCGGCAGGCAATAATTTCAAGACTATTTCACCCAGGTAATCGATATAATTCTCCGGCAACCTGCCGGTTATCAGTGAACTTACCTGCAGCAACGGCTCCTTGTTGGTGTCGATCTTTTCAATATATCTGAATTTCTCAACCTTAACATTTGAAGCCACCATATTAAGGTCATTTCGCAAAAGGTCCACAATGGTGTTATGCTCAAAATGTTCTTTGGGAAGTTCAAGTACTTTGCGTTCAGCATCGGGTGAACTGGCATCTATTGTCCCTTTCATGGGATTTGTTTCAACAATGCCATCATGAATCCATATAAACCGCTCGGGAGAGAAAACAACAAATCTGTTCTTATACAGTAGCTTATACCTTGCTTTACTTCGTTTGAATATTTCATCAAGCGTAAACTGAGTTTCAACAGGGGTGGCAAAGGTGAGGTTCAGCAGATAGGTGTCACCCCTTTGCAATGCCAGCCTTGCTCTGTTAAAAGCCTGAAGATAAGTGGCATAAGGAACGGGATGTACTTTAAATTCACCGGAAACATTCAGTGGTTTACCGGTTTTCATGGCTGTGGCTGCTCTTTCAGATTCAGCAATATAAAGGTTAGCTGGGTTGCCGGATGGCTCATCACCCTGAAACTCAAACAAGATACCGGCATCCCGGGCCTCATTGGGTGTATAAACCTCGCCATTCCCGTCAAAATCAATAAGAAATAAAAACTTTGCACCTTTTTGTGCAAGGTTTGTTATCTTTTTGCTTATTTCGCCGGTTATTTCCATTTATGGTAAAAGTACTACTTATTGACCACCATGACAGTTTTACATACAACCTGGCCGCTTTGGTCAGGTGTTGCCCGGATATACACCTTGATGTCCAGTTCCCCGAAGAAATAAAGATTGAAAAAATTTCACTCTATGATAAAATAATTTTTTCACCCGGCCCCGGTTTACCATCGGAATATCCCTTAATGTATGAAATTCTTGATGGTTATAAAAATAATAAGGGCATATTAGGGGTTTGCCTTGGACACCAGGCTATTGGGAAATATTTTGGCGGAACCCTAATCAATTTGGGCGAAGTACATCACGGGAAGGTGAAGAAATTAAAGATCCTAACCACTGACGCTGTGATTTATAAGGGTATTCCTGATAATAGTGATATTGGGGTGTATCACTCCTGGTTTGTTGAGCGAAAAGGCCTCCCCGAGTGCTTAACTGTCACTGGCATAAGTGAAGAGGGTATTATTATGAGCATCGCGCACACTGATTATGATATCCAGTCGGTGCAATTCCATCCGGAATCGTTTATTACCAAGCATGGAGAAAAGATGATGTACAACTGGCTTAAGGAATGATGTTAACCCCATAGGGGTTCCAAATCCCTAAGGGGTTGGTAATGACTATTTTCAAAACATAAATCCCAGCCTGAATGACACCCTGTTGTAATCCGTATTGACTTTAGTGGTGTATCTGCTTGAGGATCCCCAGAAATAATAAGTGTTCTCATCATGGGCTAATTGCTGGAAATGATAGCCTATGCTCAATAAAAGGGAAGAACCTTGTCCTATATGCAGCCGGATGCCTGCTTCGGGGTTTAACTGGATTCCCCCGTAATATTTTGTGATTTCTCCGTAATAATTGTCGGTTTCAGATGGTTTGCCTATAGGAAGTGCATATCCAATCTTAAATGAACCGAAAGGCATTACGTTTTTCTGGTTGACCATATATTTCAGGTCGGCAAAAAGGGTTCCAACGCTCCATTCATAATATTCATATCCTATGCCTGCGCCGGCAAGCATTTTCTTATTGAACTGCCATCCGAGCACTGTTGTCAGCGATGGAATAGGGAGGAAACCATCCTGTCCCTGCCCAAAAAGCAAAGCTACCGATGTGATATTATAAAATCCTTTCTCCTTATAGCTTACACTTTCTTTTGATTCCTTTAGTATCCGGGTCATCATGCCGGTTGATTGTGGTAAAGTTTCAATTCTCTGCCTGAAATCGTTTGAAAATGCAACATCATAATTTTTTATACTGTCGATGTCAGTTGCTTTGATATTGAATATCCCGCATTCATTGGCCAGCCGGATATTACCCGCCTGGTCGCGGTTGATTACTTTACCGAAACGTACATCGCCCCCTTTTAAAAAAAGTGCAACCGCCTCACCGGACTGAGCCGGTGAAACGATTGCCACTGATAACAGAACCAAAACAAGAGCGATACTAGTCAGATTTAATCTTTGTATTAAGGTCATCCGAACATATTTTAATTTCCAACAGGAATTGAACTTATTAACCGTAAAGAATCCAGGTCACTGTAATCATACTGGTACAGGCCATCAGCGCCAATCAGCATCAGTAATCCATCAACAGGTATAACATCGTAGGTTTTAATATCGCTGAAATGTGCGATCTGGTTGGTGATGATTTCCTGGGGGTCGGTTGCATCGTATATCTTTAATCCCGCATCCCCGTCACATACAAACAGGATTTTGTTGTCGATCCCTAATCCATGGGGGTTAAACATCGGGTAGGATTTTACTAAAAAGGGATTTGCCGGTGAGGATACATCAACTACGAGGAGGGAGTTCTCGCCATTGCAAACAGTGCCTGTCCTGAGGGTCACATAAGCATAACCCCCTTCAATAACCACGGGATCGCATGATTTAATATGCTGAAAATTTGAGATATAAGTTGGGCTCCCGGGATTCGAAATATCATAAATAAGCATCCCTGTCTGGGTACCCATATAGAGTTTATTTTCATAAGGAAAGAGGGTTTCAACCATAGCTTCCATATATAATTCCCCGCCGGTTGTCATCCCCGGGGTAGCGCCAATGTTGAACATCTTTAGGGCATTGTTGTGCAGGGCATACAGGAAATTGTCGCTGATGGTGAATCCTGCCATTGATCCTCCTACGCCGGCGCTGTTTTCGGAAAACCTGACTTCACTGCCGCCAAGCGTGGGAACTCCGAGATCATCATACATGACCTTGCCAAAGCCGGATTGGTTCTCCTTTTCAACAACTTCAGTCACCATTCTTGTTTCCCAGCCAATCACGACTCCTTTATTAAAGTCGAGGCCATAAACCGGGTAAGAATAATCTTCCATCGGAGGAAGCACATTTGGAAATGCGTTCTCGATCCTGTCAACTTCAACCGGGTTGGCGGGATCGCTAATATCAATTGCCACGAGGTCAATGTAACTGTCGGCATAAAGGATGTTTCCTTTCACTGCCATATCTACATTGCCCGGAATGTTGATAAAATTCAGGATCACTGGAGATGCCGGGTTGGTATTGTCAATTACATGTATACCCTGTTCAATTTCATTGATGAAAATGAAATTGTCCTTAAAGTATATCTTACCCGGATTTACCAAAGTTTGAGGAGCCTTCTTTACAACGGCACTCCTGAATTCGTTAAAGCCCATAACTACAGGAACATTGGCCATGTAGGTCCGTTCTTCATAGGTTCTGTCCTCACAGGAAGTAAACATTCCTGAAGCGACCAGTAGGAAAAGAAATCCGGCAGTTGAAAATAATCGTTTCATTGTGGTGTGAAATTAATAGTGTGTGAATGTGTCATAAAGATGAAAATTCAACTAAAAGGTTGCATTCGGTAAACTATAAGCAATTTAATATACTACAACTCAGATAACATAAAGAAGTCAAGCTTCCGGATAAATCAGAAATCAACCCTTAAACCAGCCTGGACGGAGGGCCAGGCAACTTTTTGACTCCTTATATTAAATGGCTGGGTTTTATTAAGGTAAAATACCTGGATACCGCCCTGTCCGAACAGATAGATATTTCCTCCCAGCTTGTATTGTCCTCCGAGGGCTGTAACACTTGATAACTGTACTCCGCGAATTACCTGGTCTTTGCTTTCAGAGTCGGTCAGCTCGTTATTATTATACGTTTCGATGTGCCATCTGCCGGCAATTCCTTTCTCGAGCACAGCCCACTGGAGGGCATACAGATTGAACTTTTCCTTTTTCAGGAAACTATATCTGACTCCGGCGGGTACCCCAAGGTAATACATTTCGTTGCGGTATTTTCTGTAAAAAGGGCTCAGGTCATCTGTTTTAATCCTGAAAGCCAGGCGGGTGTATGTAATTCCCGATTCGAGGCTAAGGCGGTTGCTCATGCTTTTGCCAATGACAAGGCCAATAGAAACAGGAGCATCATGAATGGTATTGTCTATCTCTTCGAAGAATGAAGTCTGGTTGGCAAGTTGTGCCGAAAAATCATCGTACGAGTAACGGCTTACGGTGTTTTCAAGAGTTTCCTCATTCTGGGTCAGGTCAGTGCCGGATGTCATCCCATATCCAAGTGCCAGGCTCCATGCGTTCCCGGATTCTTCGGGTATCTCAGGTGATATCATGGAAGCGAGATCCACAGGCTTCAGGGCAGGCAGCGGTTTAAATGACGACTCAACAGTAGTGAAATCACCTGTAAGAACATTCATTCCGGCAATAGATAACCCAGTATTGTACATGTTAAGTATTCCATCCGGCCTTGTTACCTCTTCATTGTTATTCCCGTTTTGAGAGATATGTGTATTGTTGAGGATCTTATAGCTCTTCCTGACCGGAGTATTGATGTTTCTAACTTTTAAATCTGTTTTCTTTTCCTTCACTGATTCACCGGCCGAAGTTCCTTCACCGCCTGCACTTTTGGCCTCTTGACCCGGAATCGTTTTTGTTGTTACCGTTTTGCCGGCAGCAGCTTTGGCTTTATCATTCGCATTATGAGGTTCCTTTTTAGCCTTATCATTATTATAAGGATCAATGGTACTTTGGGTAATCCGGTTTACAGGTGAATGATTGTTTGACTCCTCGTTAAGGAAGTAAATGCCAAAGGAAAGCAGGATCAGCAGGGTTGCAGCAAGTGAGGCATACCGCAAGAAAAGGATTTTGCGGTTCCGGCGTTTCAATCCGCCCTCGATGCGGTCCCACATATCAGAAGGTGGTTCCTGTTCAAAGTTCCGGAGTATGTCACCGGCTGAATTCTCAAATATATTTTTATTTTCCTGCATTGCTAACCTTTTTAGTCTCTGTAAGTCTTCGCTGCAACCATGCCCTTGCCCGTGCGTATTGTGATTTTGATGTACCCTCGCTAACGCCCAGTAAAGCACCTATTTCCTTATGTGTGTATTGATCAACCACATATAAGTTAAACACGGTGCGGAATCCCTGCGGCATATCGCTGAATGCTTTATTAAGCGTTTCAGCAGAAAAATGCAGGATATCCGGTTCATCCTGATCCTGATCAGCCAATCCCGGTTCATCCTTTGCACCGATTTGAACATTAGCGGTTGTCAATTCGATGCTATTCCTGAAGATATCTTTCTTCCTGAGGATTTCCAGGGTTGTGTTCACCATGATGCGACGCATCCAGCCTTCCAAAGAACCTTGTGACCTGAAGCTTTTCAGCTTCATAAAAATCCGTATAAACCCCTCCTGCAAAAAATCTTCCGCCATCGCCTGGTCCGGAGCATACCTCAGGCATACCCCGTACATTTTACGGGAATACCTGTCGTAGAGCTGCTTCTGGGCGCGTGTGTTGCCGGAAAGGCACTCTTTTAACAGATTGTCTTCATCGATCCACCCGGAAGCCTGCATTTTTCGAACCATTTTTAAGACGCATCATCACCGAAATAGTTGCATGATATAAAATTACATCATTTAAACCAAGAATCAGTTTTGATAGTTTTGATTGTTTAGGGTTTTGATTGTTTAGGGTTTAGGGTTCAGGATGGTTCAGTATTCCAGTGTGGGGGATTCGTCTCTACAATAATGGCAATGCCGCATGCCCCTCCATTTTCTTTTGATTGAATATACATGCAGAAACATAAATACGTATATTTGAAAAATAAAAGAGGGACGTTGAACTGCAGCGCCCCTTTTTTGAGGGTTTTAAGATTCAGTGGGTATTAAGGGTAAAAAGTTAAACAAAACAGGTAAATACTTGTTAATGAACAGTTATTTTTAAAAAGTATCTGCCAGGATATGTGTTTACACGCAAATAACTTATGATCAGAAAAGTACTGGTAGCAAACCGCGGCGAGATTGCCGTAAGAATTATGCGGTCGTGCCGCGAGATGGGCATACGAACTGTAGCAGTTTATTCTGAAGCTGATCGTGCATCCATGCACGTAAGGTATGCCGACCAGGCTTATTGTATTGGTCCGGCCCCTTCTGTTGAAAGCTATCTGAATATTGACAATATTATAGTCGCCGCTAAGAAGTCGGGTGCAGATGCCATTCATCCCGGTTATGGATTCCTTTCTGAAAAAGCAGAATTTTCAGAAAGATGTGACCGTGAGGGGATCATCTTTATTGGCCCTGATGCACATTCTATCAGGATGATGGGTGATAAGATCACCGCGCGTAAAACGATGATGGCAGCCGGTGTTCCGGTAGTTCCCGGAACTGTTGATGCAGTAAAAGATGAAAATGAAGCGCTCAAGATCATTAAAGAGATCGGCCTGCCGGTGATGATCAAAGCAACAGCAGGTGGAGGCGGAAAAGGAATGCGCCTCGTAAAAAACGAGGAGGAAATCATTAGTTCATTACGAATGGCTCAATCAGAGGCCAGGAATGCTTTCGGCGATGATTCTGTCTATATCGAAAAATACATTGAATCGCCGCACCATATTGAGTTTCAGGTTCTGGCAGATAAGCATGGCAATACTGTACACCTTTTTGAAAGGGAATGCTCCGTTCAGCGCAGGCATCAGAAAGTCATTGAAGAAACACCTTCACCATTACTTACGCCTGCGGTGAGGACACAAATGGGAGAATATGCGGTTTCTGCTGCCAAAGCCTGCGGATATTATGGCGCCGGTACTATTGAGTTCATTGTTGATGACAACCTCAACTACTATTTCCTTGAAATGAACACCCGCCTGCAGGTTGAGCATCCTATCACCGAAAGGGTTGTTGGCGTTGATCTTGTAAAGGAGATGATTGGAATTGCGAATGGCGGCAACCTTCCCTTCAGGCAAGAGGATCTTAAACAATCAGGCCATGCCATTGAGTGCAGGATCTATGCTGAAGATCCGGATAACAATTTTATGCCAAGTCCGGGCACTATCAGGCATATTACCGAACCGCTGGGTTTGGGAGTCCGCCACGACGGTTACGTTTATGAAGGTTATACCATTCCTATTTATTATGACCCGATGATCTCTAAACTGATCGTTTGGGGTGAAAACCGCAAGGAAGCAATTGACCGAATGAGCAGGTCTCTGCATGAATATAAGATAACCGGGGTTAAAACATCTATCCGTTTTCTTGCGAAGATCATGGAATCTGAGGATTTCATAACAGGCAAATACAATACCCATTTTATAGAGAAGAACCATGACTATCTGATGGCCGAGCCTGAATGTGACGGCCAGTGCGAGGATATTGCACTTATTGCTGCTTATTTTGAATATTCCCGGCAACTGACAAAGGCACACACTAACGGAAGTGCGCTTAAACCTGTAAGCCGCTGGAAAGATTTGCGCAGTCAGGACATCAAACCATTCACCTCTTAACCACGGACATATGGAAATAAAAATTGATGGCAGAACCGCTAACATACAGGAATTAGCACGGAACGGTAATTTTGTAACTATGCTTGTTGACGGGGAGGTCTATGAAGTGGATGCATTGAGGGTCGCCGAAGGGATTTACTCTATCTTGTACAAAGGTAAATCTTACAACATTGAGATGATCGCGGGCAGCACACCACGGCATTTTACCGTAAATTCATGGTACAATACTTACAATGTGGAAGTTATTGATGCCCAAACACGTTACAGGATCAGCAGAGAGAAGGGAAGCCATACGGATGAGGGAAAAGTAATTGTTTCACCGATGCCGGGGAAGGTGGTAAAATTGCTTGTAGCAGAAGGTGATGAAGTGCTGGCAGGACAGACGCTGATCATCATCTCAGCCATGAAAATGGAAAGTGAATTTAAAGCAAAAGTAAGTGGAACCATTAAGCAAGTTTCTGTATCTGAGGGTGATACAGTGGATGCCAATAAAGAACTTATAACCATTGAGTAGCAAAATATTAACCGAAGTCCGCATGAGCGAATTATCAGAAATTTACCACAAGCTTGAAGAGAAAAACCACAAAGCCATGCTTGGCGGTGGATTGGAAAAAATTGAAAAGCTGCACAGTACGGGCAGGAAAACGGCCCGTGAACGTATTGAAATGCTGCTCGATCCGGGCACATTTACGGAGTTGGATCGTTTCGTAGTCCATCGTGCACGTGATTTCAATATGGAGAAGACACTTATTCCGGGTGATGGAATAGTAAGTGGTTATGGCAAGATCGATGGACGGCTGGTCTATGTATTTGCGCAGGATTTTACCGTTTTTGGCGGAACCCTGAGCCGGGCCAACGCTGATAAGATCATTAAGATCATGGACCTGGCAATGAAAATGGGGGCTCCGGTAATCGGATTAAATGACTCAGGTGGTGCGCGCATCCAGGAAGGTGTTGAAAGTCTGGCCGGATATGCGGATATTTTTTACAGGAATGTAATGAGTTCCGGGGTGATTCCTCAAATCTCAGCAATTTTAGGAGCATGTGCCGGAGGCGCAGTTTATTCACCAGCTATCACCGACTTTATAGTCATGGTGAAGCAGGCAAGCTACATGTTTGTAACCGGTCCTGATGTTATTAAAGCGGTGACACATGAAGAGGTGACCAAAGAGGATTTGGGTGGTGCCTATACCCATAACTCTAAAAGCGGTGTTGCGCATCTGATGGCACTGGACGAGGAACAGTCAATGATGATGATACGCGAGCTCATTAGTTTCCTTCCCTCAAATAATATGGAAGAACCTCCGCGACTGGCAACAACCGACAGTCCGAGCCGCACAGATGTGAAATTGCAGGAGATAGTGCCTGTGGATCCCAATAAGCCATACGACATGAAAGAGATCATCACCAGTGTGGTTGATGATGGTAATTTCTTCGAGATCATGCCCCATTTTGCCGGGAATATTTTAACCGGTTTTGCACGGCTTGATGGACGTTCCGTAGGTATTGTGGCAAATCAGCCTGCCGTACTTGCAGGGGTTCTTGATATAAACAGCAGTGTAAAGGCTGCAAGGTTTGTACGGTTCTGTGATTCATTCAATATTCCATTGATAACCTTTGTGGATGTTCCGGGATTCCTTCCGGGAACGACTCAGGAATTTGGCGGAATAATCAGGCATGGGGCTAAACTGCTCTATGCATTTGCTGAAGCTACCGTGCCAAAGATAACCGTCATCACAAGAAAAGCTTATGGTGGCGCCTACGATGTGATGTCGAGCAAGCATATTGGCGCGGATATCAACCTCGCCTGGCCGACAGCTGAGATAGCAGTAATGGGTGCCGACGGGGCTGTAAATATTATTTTCCGTGATAAACTGACCCCTGAATCAAAGGCAGAAGCTGTTGCAGAGTACCGTGAAGTGTTCGCCAATCCATATAAAGCCGCTGAATTAGGGTATATTGACGAGATCATCTACCCTAAAACCACCCGTCCCAAATTGATTGAAGCACTGGAGATGTGCAGCAACAAGCGAAAAACTAATCCATACAAGAAACACGGGAACATTCCGCTTTAATTAGGCAAAAGGCAAAAGGCAAAAGGCAAATGGAAAAAGTAGTTCAAAGCTTCGCGTTAAAAAGTTGTTCAAGGTGGTTCAAGGTTGTTCAAAGTTGTTCAATATTGGGATTTTGTATCCTTATCTACCATACTGTAATCCCCTCTGGGGATTACATCATTCCAACCCCATAAAGCACCACAGTTGCAAATGTTGCCAGCGCCAGTTTCTTTAACTCAGGATCCAGGGCTGCGGGTGGGGTGGTTGTGTAGACTTTTTTGAGATGCATGATGAAAATTGGAAGTGTTATCAGGTAAATCCATTGCCGTGGGAATTCATAATGGATCAGTGTATAGGCTATTAAGCAGAGCCAGGCAAATGATATTAAATACAGGTGGTAGTGATGGGCCTTTTTACTGCCAAGGATTACTGCCATGGTGCGTTTACCCGATTTGGCATCACCTTCAATATCCCTCATGTTATTGAGATTTAAAACTGCTGTACTGAGCAAACCAACAGCCGAAGCGGGGAAAATTAGCGGCCAGTAAAAGTAGTTTGTGTGAAGATAGTACGTGCCCAATACACCGAGTAAGCCAAAGAAGATATATACGAAGAGATCACCGAAACCCATATAACCGTATGGATTTTGTCCAACGGTATATTTAATGGCGGCAGCAATGGCTGCAAGTCCCAGGATCAGAAAAATAATAGTCCCGGCTGACAGGTTAAACTCAAAACCAAAGCCAATGAGCAAAATGCCGGAAACCAACGCTAAAAGTGAAGTGACAATAATTGCAAAAAGCATTGATCCTGACTTGATTGCACCACTCTGGACAGCTCTCTTAGGGCCTACACGCAATGCATTGTCCATTCCATTGACAGAGTCACCATAATCATTTGCGAGGTTGGAAAGGATTTGCAGAAAGAGTGTGGTAAGCAGTGCCAGCAGCAGAACTGCCGACTTAAATGGTTTATCATGCCATGCCAGGAAACTTCCCAACAAAGTACTGCTTAAGGCAAGCGGAAGTGTTCTTGGTCGTGCGGCATGTATCCAGTCCTTCATGGTTTGGGCTAATTACTACTGAGTTAAATGTGCTGATGCAGGTTAATTGTGCTCTTGCAAGTTAATTATTCTTAATGTGTGATAATACTGTTTTAGTAATACCCCGACTTAGGGGAATTTGGGGTATTTGGAAAAGTCGGGATCACGCTTTTCAAGGAATGCTTTTTTACCCTCCTGGGCTTCTTCGGTAAGATAGTAAAGCAAGGTTGCGTTTCCGGCCAATTCCTGAAGTCCAGCCTGTCCGTCCAGTTCGGCATTCAGGGCAAGTTTGACCATCCTGAGTGCTAACGGACTACGTTTCATCATGGTTTTGCACCAGTCGACAACTTCATCTTCGAGTTTATCGAATGGCACTACCTTATTTACAAGTCCCATTTCAAGTGCTTCAGCGGCTGAATACTGGCGGCATAAGAACCATATCTCACGTGCTTTCTTTTGTCCGACAATACGGGCAAGATATGAAGAGCCGAATCCACCATCAAAACTGCCTACTTTAGGGCCTGTTTGTCCGAAGATTGCATTTTCCGAAGCAATACTCAGATCACAAACCACATGAAGGACATGTCCACCGCCAATGGCATAGCCGTTTACCATTGCCACAACGGGCTTTGGAAGTGAACGTATGAGCTTTTGCAGATCAAGTACATTCAAACGGGGTATACCATCTTTCCCAACATAACCTCCATGCCCCTTAATTCGTTGATCACCACCGCTGCAAAAAGCTTTATCTCCTTCACCGGTAATTACTACCACTCCAACATTATCAGCTTCACGGCAATAGTGCATCGCATCAATCATCTCCTTCACGGTGTCGGGAGTAAAGGCATTCCTGTATCTTGGCCGGTTGATGGTGATTTTGGCTATTCCTTCGAAGTACTCAAACTTTATTTCTTCATATTCTTTAATGGTGGTCCATTTTCTTATTTCGCTCATGATATCAATTCAAATTTAGGAATTCAACTATGTTTAGGGAATGGTAAAAACCAAGATCCTGCATCTGTGCAATCTTAAAAGTTTTCTGCAATCTCCATTGATAATTGCAAGATGTACTTCTATGATTCAAATTTCTCTATATTTTTCCTCAAAAAACCAAAATATTCCCTCAAAGTTTGGGCTGAGAGCTTATTATCAGTGAAAATTTCAAGTATTGCGGGTCTATTTGATTTCTGTTCATCAAAGAACGCTTGAAGCTGATCAGCCAGTTCTTTTTCGGTTAATGCTTTATAATAATCGATATTGAAATTTGCGGCTATACCTTCCGCATTTAAATGATGCCTGGTTTCAATATATGGCTCAAGTTCGTCATATCCCGCAGGACCGTCAATAATCCTGAAGATGTTTCCACCGCCATTATTAAAGACAATAATTCGCAGGTTTGAAGGTAGTTTATTGTTCCATAATGCATTGCTGTCGTAAAAAAATGCAATATCACCCGTTATGAGGATTACCGGACCTTTTTGATTGAATGCGAAACCTGCGGCTGTTGAAGCGCATCCGTCAATACCACTGGTTCCCCTGTTAGCATAGAAGCTGACATCATCGCGGTGTTCAAACAGCTGCCCATATCTTACTGGAGTGCTGTTAGCCAGATGTATGGAAGCATTTGAAGGAATTCGGCTGAATATCACTTCATATGCCTTAAGATCGGTAAATTCTAATTTTTCAAGGTATTTCTTATGACGTTCTTCAGCAGTTTTTTCGGCTGATTTCCACTTATGGGAATAACCGGCAAGCATTTCAACCGGTTCCTCTTTCATAAAGCCTATAGATTTTTTTAAGTTCCTGCCTGATGGTTTTTCTATCTCATAACCGGGTTTTTGATAACCTACCGGATTTAAGGTGGCGATGGGTTTAGTTGACTGGATTAACTGGCTAAGGAATTCAACCGGTGAAATATCAAGTGTTGAAGTCAGGCATTTATAGGTATCAAAATGGAAGCTATCCGGGTCGGGGTCAATATGCCAGTGTTGAGAAGGATGCATATCACGAAGCATTGCTTTGACCTTTTTTGAAACAATAGCTCCTCCAAGGGTAACCAGCAAATCAGGCTTGAACTCATCATTCTTTCGTATCGGTACCTGTGAAAGTGTCCTGTCAATACAATTTATAAAGATATTGCCTGGCAAATTTGAGGTACATTCTGTAAAAACAACCACTGAAGGGTCAGCTGCCAATTCCACTAACAATTGGTGTATGGCTTTATTGGGTGGCATTTGACCGGCTATCATGAGTTTTGAAGAGGATGACTGCCACTTAGCGACCAATTCCTTGATTTTTTTATCAGATATTCTCCTGATACCCTCAACATAATCAATGATTTTTATTTCAGCAGCCGGTTTTGTTGCTTTGAGATCATACAGTGGTTCATCCAGGGGGAGATTAACCTGAACAGGCCCGGATACAGGATAATGTGTACGGTCAATAGCCTCATTAATCATTCTGTCGAAGTACCATTCGTCATTTTTTGAACGGATCTCGACCGGTGCATTGAAGCTTTTGCGAATATAATTGGCGTAAATATTTTGCTGCCTGATGGTTTGACTGTCTCCCTGGTCAATCATTTCAATCGGGCGGTCGGCAGTAATTACAAGCAAGGGAATCCTTTGATAATAAGCCTCAGAAATGGCAGGGGCGTAATTCAGGAGGGCTGATCCGCTGGTACACAGAATTGCTGTTGTATGTCCTGACTGCAATGACAAACCCAGGGCAAAAAAGCCGGCACTTCGTTCGTCTGGAATGCTGATCAGTTCAAGTTTTTTATTTGCTCCGAAGAGAATAATGGCTGGTGCATTGCGCGAACCCGGTGATACCACAACCTGGCGTATCCCCTTGGCTACCATTATGCTTGCCAGCCTGATGATATGCTGCTTACTCATTTATATTCCCGGTTAAGATGCTAAGTTCCGTATTTTTTCAATCTGAGCCAACAGAGTGTGGCTTTTAATTATTGTCTCTTCCCATTCTTTAAGGGGATCTGAGCCTGATGTAATTCCTCCCCCAACGTATAATGAAGCATTTTTTTCAGCAATTTGCATACACCGCAGGTTGACAAAAAGTGAAGTCTGGCTGTTAAGATTAACCGGTCCAAGATACCCAGTATAAAAAGAGCGGTCATAATTTTCGACCGATAAAATTGATTCAAGCGCTGTTATGGTGGGCCATCCGCAAACGGCGGGGGTTGGATGCAATTCATCTGCCAGTTCCATAATGCGCGATCTATTTAACAATGCTTTGAAATCTGTTCTCAGATGCTCGACGTTGCCGGCAGCAATTGTATGAGTCTTTTCCTGTTCAATATTAAAACATCCGGATTGATTAAGTTTTTGGATGATATATTTGGAAACCCACTCCTGTTCATCTATTTCTTTTATACCCCATTCTTTGTGACTTCCAGACTGACGGGTTCCGGCAAGAGCCATTGTCTCAAGAGTTGCAGGTTCATCCGTTGAGTGGAAATTTGCTTTTAAAAGTAGTTCGGGGCTTGCACCGAGCCATGTTCCGGCGCCTGGAAAGGATAGCAGATAAATAAACGCATCAGGTAACGTTTTAATGAGTTGGTTGAAGATCAAAGGACTCTCCTCCATTCTGTTAAACCCGGTCAACACAGGCCGGGACAGAACTACCTTGTTTAATCTGCCTGAATTAATGGCATCTTTTAAGCGGCTGATTTTATCAAGGTATGCTTGTTTGGTTATTGTTTGGGGAAGAAGGTCATCATTCAAAATATTATTCTTTCCATAAGCTTCAGGCTTAATTGCTTCAAGGTCAAAAAGAGAGATTTTTTCTCCTGTTAAAATCTGATCAGCTTTGAGCCATAGTTTTGCTCTATTCTTCAGGAAAGGGGCCATTATGAACCCGGACTGATGAAGATCTGTTTCGTCAAATTTTTGAACGCCTGAATTGGAAATCAAAGTTACCGGAGTTTGTTCCCGTGGGAGCCGGTATGATACAAATGGAATACCATTTGTCAGGCAATATTCCTGAAAATCAGCCAACCAGGAATGATTTACCATGTGAGTCATCAGATTTTTGGGATTACCAATACAGTAAGCCTTGATATACAAACAAGCGCTCCATCTTCATTTGTGATCCTGATTTCCCAGGTATGGATCTTTCTTGACCGGGATATTAAAACAGCCTTACCGGTTACAACTCCGGAGGTGGCTTTTTTGATATGGCTGGCATTGATCTCAATGCCGACGATTGTATGGGTGTCAGTATTGATCATGCTCAGCGATGCCATGCTCCCAAGTGTTTCAGCCAGGGCTGCTGAAGCTCCTCCATGTAAAAGGCCCGCAGGCTGTATGGTTCGATGATCGACAGGCATTGTTCCGGTCAATGAATCCTTTCCGATTTCTGTATATGTAATGCCAAGATTCTCGACCATAGTACCTTTTGACAATGTATTCATTTGCTCAAGTGTGATGCCCGGTAAGAAATTTTGCTCCATAATTTGAATAACTGATGATAAACAGTGATTAACCTATTAGGTTAGAAGGCAAAGGTAAGAATAAAAAAAGGCTGCCTGTTACAGCAGCCTTTACCCATTAAAGTAACATTCAAATTTAGTTGATAACCAGTTTCGCGTTACTAATTTTCCCTGATTCTCTGATTACGCTAACAACATAGAATCCGGCAGGATAATTAGCAGTGTTAATGGTGATTTTTTTTGTATTGGGTTGAATGATATCCATGACTTTTCCATTCGAATTATGGATAATGACTTTTGACATCTTCTCAAATGAAGTTATGATAGTTTCATTTGAAGATGGATTTGGAAATAATTTACAATTAAGAGATTCAGGATCAGAAGTGCCCACTGTGCTTTGTTCAAATAATATATCGTCAAGGAATATCGGACTGACAGCAGATTGATTAGAATGCTTCAGCGCAATATAATATTCACCCGGGGTGCTAAAATAAACACTGAATTGCTGATAATTGTAATCAACCGGTAATTCAGCAATCAGCTGGAATGTTTCACTATTATGGGGATCTGACATAAGCCCAACCTGAAGGGGAAGGCCGCCATTTGCCCTGAGCGTGATGGTAGCTCCAAGTTCTCCTACTGAAACATAAGGAGTTACAAGTGCGACGAAAGCGGTTGAATCGATCTGGCCATTGCTGCCGTTAATACCATTC
Source organism: Lentimicrobium sp. (assembly GCA_035297395.1). Classification (GTDB taxonomy): domain Bacteria; phylum Bacteroidota; class Bacteroidia; order Bacteroidales; family Lentimicrobiaceae; genus Lentimicrobium. The sequence continues at coordinate 22,582 of DATGZB010000003.1, forward strand.
ATTAAAAAGACGGCATTTGGAAGTGATGTAGTTGAACCCATTTCCATGGTGCGGATCTCTGCAGCGGTATTCGCTAACATCACATCTTTTGCGCCTGTCCATTTCTCCGGTAAGGCCGGTGGAGTAACGAAATCAAAATTTTCGTAGAAATAAGTCAAAGCTTCCGGGCCATCGGCATCGAGTTTAACAATCCAGTAATCTGCCATTCCATCATGCTGATCATATTTACCGGCACCTACCAATCCGCCGTCTTCGGTTGGATAGAGTGATAGAAATATATCATCTGTTTGGGTTCCAACTATGTTTGATTCCCATGCAACGGTTCCATCCGGATTGATCTCAAGTAGCCAACCGTCACCGGCTGTAGCAGGATTTACAATAATTCCTCCGGCGGAATAGGTTGACTCATTGCATAGTACTGCAAATAGACCACCTTTAGAGAGATGGTTGTTCCATAATTCATTTCCATTTTCGTCGGTTTTCACGATCCATCCCCAAAAACCATTTGTGATACCTGCTTCGCTTTCACCTACAACAATATAACCACCCTCAGAAGTTTGTTTCACGCTCCTGAAGATATCATGACCGGGTTGCCCGAAATGATTTGTCCAAAGTGTATCTCCGCTTTCATTGAATTTTAACAGCCACCCATCATGCTGGTAGGTTGTATCATTGTATGTCCAGTGACGGTCGCCTACTCCGATGAAACCGCCATCGCTGGTTGGCTCGAGGGAGAATATCCTTTCCCAGTATTCCAGTCCGTAGGTATGATCCCATAAAAGAGTTCCATCTGCATCCACCTTTCCAATCCATGCCTGAATATTCTCAGTAACTGTCGGAGCATCACCTGCAAACACAAAGCCACCATCTGAAGTTTCCGTAACATCATAGATATAATCCCAGGCGACTTCAAGTGATCCTGAACTTGGATGATATCCATATTCCCAGACAATGTTACCCTGAGCATCGGTTTTTATCAGCCAGCCTTCGCCTGCCCATCCGAATTTGGTTGTCATACCTGTTATTATGAAACCACCATCGCTTGTTTCCTTCACTTTATATGCTTCGTCAATATACTCATCACCGAAATAACGGTTCCACTGTTCGTTTCCATCCTGGTCGGTTTTTATCATCCAGGCATCGAAATTGCCGAGGCCTGCAGAAGAATTAGACCTGCCAACCATCACATAACCACCGTCGCTGGTTTGAATTACAGAGTAACACTCATTGAACAGGTCAACACCAAAGTGATTTGACCATTCAGCAGCTCTACCCGAATTTCCTTTAATGACAGCCGTTTGATAAACAGTGCTGCCTGCAGTCGAGAGCCCGTCAACTATGATCATTCCTGTTTTATCTACAGCACCCACATCGAATATTCCGCCTGAGGGCCTGGGCTGGTAATTGATCTGAGCTGATAAATTGAAAGAAGCTGATGAAATCGTTAAAAAGAGAAGTAATACAATCGTTTTTTGTAGAGATTTACTTTTCATGCTGTTGATTTTTAAGATTATTGAGATTGCAACAAAGGAAGTATAGTAAATAGAAACAGTCAAATTATGCCAATAGACAAATGATGTACAGCCCTGGAATTTTAAATGAAGCTGTTAAAAAGAAGGCTAAAAAACTGGTGGTAAAGAGATGAAGGATCTTTGTAATGAGAAAAGACTTGGTTTATCAGAAATTTCTCAAATGATCCTCAAGGACAATTTTGTTTTCAAGTCTCATTTTCTTTCTGATCCGGTAACGGCTGGTCACTACAGTTGAAGGATTTACATTGAGGATCCGGGCAATTTCCTTATTTTGAAGATTGATCCTTAAATAGGCACATAACCGGAGTTCATTCTCAGACAAATCAGGAAATTCCTCTTTAAGTTTTATGAAAAAACCACTATGCACTTTTTCAAATAAGCTTTTAAATTTTTCCCAATCCTTGTCAATATTAAGGTTGTCAGTAACAATCCGCTGAAGTTCCTTAAATGTTATTCCGTCCATGCTTCCGCTTGAGTATTGCCTGGACGACATGTTTGAAATATCGGATAAGATCTTGTTTTTATTTATAAGCTGAAGTGATACTGAAGTTAACTCTTTATTTTTCGATTCAATTTCTGATTCAAAGCGTAACTTCTCAATTTTATTTTGTAGTTCATCTGACCGGATCTTTTCAGCAAGGTTAGAATTTTCAAGTTCTTTCAAAATATAGGATTTCCTGAGATTTTTAAGTGATAACCAGATGAGCGTAATGATCAGTAATATAATTATTATAAAAAGACCCAGAACCACTCCAACAGTTTTGCCCCTTCGTTTCTGAACTTCAATTTTTGCTGTCAGTATTTCATTTTCATATTCTTTCTTCTGAACATCCGCTTTAAGCTGAATTTCAGAAATAGTATTGCGGGTCTCATCGTTCATTACGCTATCCTTGAGCAAGGTATAATTCCTGAAAAGATCGAGAGCATCACTATAATTTCCCTCTTTTTCAGCAATTTCCGATAAATGCAGCAGGGCTTCCATGGAATTGCTTCGTGAAAGTGTTCCTGATGAGACCTCCAGGCTTTCAAGGAAGAGTTTTTTCGCATTAGAATAATCACCTGTATTAAAGTATATCAGGCCTTTTTGAATGAGTGCGGTACACTTTAGACTGTTTGAAGGATATATCTCTAATAGATTGAGAGCCTGGTCAATATATTGAAATGACAGTCTGTATTCATTCAGGAATCTGTTCACGGTTGAAACATTAACCAGAGCCAGGATAATTTGGGATGTATCATTCAACCCGGTTATTGTGTTCAGATGATCTTCGTAAAAATCCCGCGCTTTTAAGAAATTATCCTTCTCAACATAACAGTTAGCAATATTTAAACTTATACCTGCTGCATTCTGAAGATCACCGGATTCTTTGCAAAGGTTTTTTGCTTTTTCAAAGTGTGCAATGGCGATATCGGTTTTTCCAATAGATATATTAACGAGCCCCAGTCCATTATAAATCAATCCCTGGCAATGTTTGTCGCCTGACAGCTCGGCACTTTTCAGGGCATCAACAAGATAAACCATTGCTTTAGGATAATCTTCACTTCTTAAATAGCAATTAGCAATTCCGTTTTTACTTTTAGCTATATAGGACTGGTTTTTTAAAGAGGAGGCTATATCCAATGCCTTGTGGTAATAATATAATGCACTGTCAGTTTGGTCATTTTCCTGAAAGTTTCCTCCTTTATCCAATAAAGCCCTGAAAGTAAATACACGGTCCTGGTCTGTCGGATCTTCTTTGACCGGTGAAGAAATTTGATCTGTTAAAAAATAAATTAGAACTATAGCCAGGGTAAAAGATACCAGCATCAGAGAAAATCTGATTAATTTTTTACGATATGCCCACTTAATCAATAGGTGTAATTTCCTGATAAACAACCAGCTGAATTTTGAAGGATTATTTAGGTAACTACAAAATTAGTAAAAGAATGATACAGGTTATTTGATCAGATTATTGGTTGGCGCCAACACTAATTTCTCGTTGAGCCGGCTCACGATTATATTGAAATACTGCTTAATTTTCGTATAGTAGTCAGCGGGATATACGTCTTTTTTCAGCTCATAAGAACCATAAACCCTTATTATACCAGGTTCTTTATCATTGACAAAATAAGAAATTTTTATGTCAGGATTCTCAACAATCAGTTCTTCAGGCTTGCTTGAAAGGGAGAATCCTTCAGGTATTGAAATTGACGATTCAAAAGAGTAATTCTTTTTATAATTAAAGTCTAAAGGATAATTGCGGTTAACCTGTGTAAACGGGTTTTTGTCAATAGCCTTGCCCATAAAAGGATCAATAATTATCTTTCCATCAACAAATTCAAGCTGGGATGTGCAAGAATAGGATAATTCAAATGGTTTTTCAATATCTGCAAGGTTTATTTGCCTGATAGTGTCGGCGTTCGTTGTACCGATCAGTTCTCTGAATAAGCTGTCGTACTCATGTACATAATCATAACGGAACTTTGCGCCGGTATAGCCAGTAATTTTAAGATTACATTGCTCTTCAATATTTTTATTTTCCGGGTCCACATTTAAAATGAAACTGTAATTGGTACCAGATGAAGTGCCACTGGCAAAATTTATCCAGTTTACTTCCTTTGTATTCACTATCAGACCTTTCTCGTTTAAACATTTAGAAGGAATTTCCCGGTATGTGAGTAATGGATTTGTTGCATCCAATAATATCAGCCTTCCGTTTAATTCAGCTACTGTCAATACATAATTAAATGCATCAATAAATGGATAAGCGCCTGTTATTTTGCCATGGCTCCTTGTACTGATTATGACAGGCGTAGCTGTGATACCCGCAGCTGAAAGCATCCCATTCATAAAGAGATTTATTTCAGCAGAGTTTCCGGTTTTATTGATAAGAAAATCCTTAACCGGTTTATCGGCAAACAGACTCTCAGTCCCATTATAGTTAAAATTTGAAGCAACCCAGTTTCTGATCGCTTTGATTTTAGCTTCTTTATCATCCGGCAGATCTATTGAAGAAAGTAACTCCTCAGCCTTTTTTTCACTTGTCTTGAGATACTTGCCGAAGTCCTGATGGTTTGAAACTTCTTTAAGAAGATCAGGCCATGTGGTAATGACTTTTACTACCAATCCATATGCAACATAGGCAGATAACTGGAAATTCAATTTTATCCTGTAATCCTCGGCCAATATATATTCATCATCCGGGAAAGAAGGGAGATTTTTAAATTTAAACTCATAAGCAAGAATATCCTGATTTTCATCACCAACAACCAACCTTGTGTTATTTATTGTATAGGTCCTGAATTCATCGAATTTGTTTCTTCCCTGTAATTGGTAAGAGTATTCAATGAGCGGGTGCATTTTAGTAGTATACTGACTAAATATTACAGGTATTTCCCATTGAAAGTTCCAGTCCCTTAAATTGAAAATATACGGACTGGTAATAATATAAGTTACATCATAGACCGTACCTTCTTTAATATTTGGAACAGCGAATTTTTTCAGGTTCCAGTTTTTATTGATTTTTTCAGTGAACGTTTCTTTGGGATTGAGATTTGTAACTTCAACCACCCCATTATTATAATTATAACTATTGGCTTTGAGATCGGAAATTAATTCGGAACCCTGGCTTCCGGTATAAACAGGAATTGAAATTTCTGCATGCTCCAGTCCTGAGTTTTTAAGGATTTTTACTTTATAAGTTCTTTGAAATATTACCAGATAGCCCCGCTCACTTTCGGCAAAGGAAGATTCACCGATATCATATATGACTACCGCATCGGCATCAGGTTCAAATGAACAGTTCTTAAGGCTAAAGTCCTCAGGATTATATATACCAAATTCATGGATAAATTCTTGCCCGGTCAATGACTTACAAACTGTAAGGAGGCAAAATATTAATAAACCGAACAGTTTCATTTTAAGTTAAGTTTTAAATCAGATTTCAGTTGCCTGTAATACTACTTTTTCATTGAATTTAGTAATAATCTGATCATAATAAGCCTTTAAGTTAAGATATTCTTCGACCGGATAAACATCTTTTTTAAATTGATAGGAACCTATAATATTTAACACTCCGGGTGTCTGTTCATTTACTACATAAATAATCCTCACATTCTTATTATTAATACCAATATTTTCAGGCTTTGAAATTACTTTATAATTTTCCGGAATACGAATATTTACTGAAAAAGTTCTTGCCCATTTGTAATTAAAATCGATCGGATAATGCCGTTCAGGCTGTTTAAGCGGATTTTCAGAGACAGGGATACCACAAAACGGATCAATAATTATTTTGTCCTCAACTTTTTCTATTACTTCCTGGTTTTTGTAATCCAGTATAAAGGGCATTTCAATTTCTTTCAGGTTAGTACACTTTACACTGTCAAATGATTTATAATCTTTACCCAGCAGGTCCTCGGCAAGTTCATCATAGTCTGAATTGTAATCATGCCTGTTTTCAAGGGCTTCATAATAACTCGAAGTCATTTTATAAGAGATACTAAGACTATCGGTTTTAAGATCAGGAGTAATATCCAATTCATACTTTTCTTCTGAAATAGCAATACTTTCAAAGTTGATCCAGTCGACTGTTTCTTTTTGTACAATAAGACCGGCATCATTAAGGCAATAAGTAGGAATTTCTCCAAATTTGAGTAATGGTTCAGTGACGTCAATCAGATATAATGAGCTGTCAATATCAAGCAATCCCATTACATAATCGAATGAACTGACAAATGGATAGGCCCGTTGAATTTTTCCATGGTCGCGGGTACTCAGGATTAATGGTTGGATGTTTAATCCCGCTGCTCTCATTAAGCCAATTGCCAAAAGGTTGAGGTCTGCGCTGTTGCCTGTTTTTTCAGCCTGTAATTCCCTGAAATTTTTTGAGCTATACTTAGTTTGATAATCGTTGTAAATAAATTCCTGTTTAAGGTAGCTGTCGATCTTTTTAGCTTTTTCAATCTGAGGCAGGCTTTCTAATTTAAGTTCTTCAATAATATCTTTGCCTGCTCTTTCCGATGTCTTAATATATCCTCCGAGATTTTCGTCTTCAAGCAGTTCTTCATTTAACTTCGGCCAGGTAAGCAAAATCGGTCTGGTCCTGCCGTCATAATATCTCAGCAAGGATAATTGAAAATCAACACTGCTCGCATAATCATTCATTGAGGTAATAAATGATTCATCTTTAAAAGCAGGCAATTCGCGCATGATGAATTTATGGATCATTGAATGGTATGGAACCAATCCTAGATGAATCGGTGGTGCATTGTCTTCGTATTTTTGATAATCGTCAAGTATTTCTTCACCGCGTAAAATATGTGTATATTCAAAATGCGGGCTGATCTTTGCAAAGAATTCGCTGTAAAGAGTAGGAATCCTGCTCTGGAATAACCAGTCGTGGGTAAATGTTATATAATCGCCTGTTTTGCGGTAATAAATTTCAAACACTGTGCCTTCCTTAACATCAGGCATAGCAAGTTTCTTAAGGTAATGGGAGCCCACCTTTTTTACTTCATGGACATATTTATCCTCAAGTTCTGTTTCAGTAATCTTGCCATTAACCAGATTGTAAGAAATACCTTTTATCTGATTTATTTTCTCAGTGAATTCCTTTCCTCTCTCAAAGGGTATTTCATATTCAGCATAATCAAGTCCGGCTTTAGAAAAGACTTTAATCCTGATATGCCTTTCAATGATTGTTTGATAGTGGTCATCGATATACTCCTGATAGAATTTGCACACATCAAAGAGTACCATTGCTTCGGCTGAGGGTTCAAATGAGCATTCTTTCATGTTAAGTTCTGATAGGCTGCATTTCCCATATTTAATGGAAGGGTCCTGACCAAATGAACTAATCGCCATCAACAGCAAGATGGAAATAACGGTGATTAACTTTTGCATTTTCAAGATGTTAGAGGGTTATTTGTTTCACTACTATTTTTACAGCGTCGGCCTTTCGGGCTGATTCAATGAAATTGTAGAAATCAGGATATTGCTCCAGGGAATAATTACCCGGGAATAATTGAAATGATTTTATGACAGTGATTGTATTTTTATCAGAAAAGATGCTTTGTTCAAAATTGCCATACTCAGAAGAAAGCTTGCTATTGGCTGGTAAACTTTTGAGTACAAGACCGTCAGGTAAAATAAAATTTAGTGTATCTATACCAACAACGGGGTAGGGAATTATTACAGGCAATTTCCTGTTTGCCGGGTTAGTAAATTCAGGAACATCAGCACTGTTAGCATTAAAATAATAATCATTGCCCAGTGCTTTAAGAAAGATTGAATTTCTAAGTTTTACAGACAGATTAATCCCGGCGCTGTCTCTGTGGGCTTTATTTAGTTTCCAGTCGGTGATTTCAGCATTATCAAATTTCACTATTTTGCGGATTATTCTGTCTTTATCTTCTTCATTAACATCTGACAATAAGCTGTTCATCAATAAGAACATGCTGCCCCTGAATGAACCACTGTATTCTATTTCTGCACTTTTATCACCCGAAATGGTATATTTAAGATTTTGAACTTCACAAACCTCATTTTTTTTCAAAGAAGGCGTTTTAATCAACTTACTTTTACCAAGATCTATAAGGAGTGCTGTTCTGTTTTGGGTGAATGTCCCAAGGTAATCGAAAGGTATGTTTTTATTCGTGTTTTCAAGCCATATTGTATCCTTCTCAAGGGGAACAGCTAAAATTACGTGGTTGAACTGGTTATGCGGGAGATCTTCGATGAACGTTTGAGGAATATCACCAGCATAGATTATCGAATAATAAGATTCGATTCCTGCATATTTTAACAGGGCTTTCATGTAGTTGGTCAGTGCCTTGCAGTCACCGTATTTATTTAATGAAACATAGCCGGCAGGATACGGCCTGAATCCTCCTACTCCAATGGTCACATTAACATACCTTGTTCGGTCTTGCAGATAATGGTACAATGCCCTGGCGATTTCTTTTTTGTCGGTTTTACCGGCTATTATTTTATCAAGTTCCTTTTGTTCGGACTCAGGTAAGACATTATCCACATCTTGTCCTAACATATAAATCCAATCACCAAAGGATTTCCAGGTAGATTGGTTACCAGCGAGCCAATATTTAAATTCAACGGGTTCAACTATGACTCTTGGAATTTCATCTGATGGGCGTGAGAACATCTCATCTTTAACCGGGATATAAGGACTTTTCCAGAGATAGAATTCTGACGATTCATTTTTAGTAATCAGGGGTTCAGTGATTTGTAGATTCTTATAATTGATCTTATAATTTTTTGGTATAATGACACTCAATGAGGCAGAATTGGTTGGAATAGACAATTCCCAATCAGGACTCCAATCTGCTATTTCAAAGAAATTTTTAGAGCTTGTAGTATAGGAACAATAAACAATATAGGGATATGTACTGTGTTTCAGCTGAAAAGTTTTCTTAAAATGATCCTCATACAGGCTATTGGTGTATGTACTACGGTCAATAATGTCGTCTTTTTTAAGTTTTCTGATCAGATTGCCTGATACGTCTGCAATATAGGCTGTTAGTTCAGTTATTTTTTCGTTTTTCGAGTAAGGGATAGCAAAAGATCCATGGTGGTCGCCGGCCCTGTTATTTATTTGAATCTTTATATCATTTTTAATCAAAAGCTGGTTGTCAATGACCTGGCAGGTTGTATTGTATTCTAATACTTCAGCATTATATTTCTGAGCAATAGAATTGGAAAAGATAAGAACTAGTGACTGTAAAAAGAGTGTAAATTTTAACATATTGATTAGCAATATTTAACAGCCTTGTTGTTAAGAAATACCATAAATAATGCTGTAAATATATTGGATATGCAATAGATTGCAAAAAATAATTAACAGATATTTATATTAATTATTCTTGTTTTATGAAATTAACGTACTAAATAATAGGGAATAAAGGCATTACTGAATAAGGGATCCCTTTGCTTTCTCATTTGAAATTTTATTATGTTTACAATTGAATTGTAAATAAAACTTAAGATATGGAGTATCAAATTCTCAAAGCTGCTACTGAAGGCGATATAGTGTTGCTGACACTAAGCAGGCCTCAGGCACTTAATGCTTTAAACAGTCGCTTTTTTGATGAAATGGATGACTTTCTTGATGCATTGGCACGAAAAACCAATATTAGGGCATTGATCATCACCGGTGAAGGCAAGGCATTTGTTGCCGGAGCAGACATTGCAGAAATGGTTAATATGAGCGGCGACCAGGCAAGGGCATTTTCACGCAGGGGACAGGAAGTCTTCAATAAAATTGGTAAAATGCCGTTTCCTGTTATAGCAGCAGTTAATGGTTTTGCTTTGGGAGGAGGCCTTGAACTTGCGATGGCTTGTGATTTCCGGATCGCATCATCCAATGCCAAATTCGGGCAACCGGAAGTAAACCTTGGCTTAATCCCCGGCTATGCAGGAACCCAAAGGCTCGCACGCTTAACCAATCTGGCCGATGCTATGTTGTTGTTGACCACCGGAGAAGCTATCGATGCAAATACGGCACTTTCTATGCGCCTGGTTCAGAAAGTTACTGAACCTGAAAATCTTCTTGAAGAATGTAAAAGAATTGCTAATGTGATTGCATCAAAAGGTCCAATGGCCGTTAAATTAGTGAAGAGGGTTACCCGTGATGGATTGCAGGGCAGCTTTTCTGATGGAGAATTAATGGAGAGTAAACTTTTCGGCGATCCCTTTGGTAATGAAGGCACTGAAGGAATGAAAGCATTTCTGGAAAAACGCAAACCCAACTGGTAATAAATGATCGTTTGCTTTTTAATACAGTTGAAAGCCTGTAACGGATAATTGATCACTTTAAACGACTTAATCAGGATATCATTAAACAAAAATAATATGGACTATAATGAAAGAATCCAGAATGTAACCGTACTGGGAGCGGCAGGTAAGATGGGCAGTGGCATTCTGCTGCTGATGGCCCTTGAAATGGCTGACAGGAAACTGTTACCGGAGAATAAGAGTAAAAATTATGTATTAAATGCTATGGATGTTTCTTCAGATGCCTTACCGGGACTAATGAAATACATTCGCGGACAGGTTCTGAAAGCTGCTGAAAAGAAAATGGTTGCGTTAAGGAAATTATATCAGGATAGACGTGACCTGATTGACAATTCTGAAATCATTGATGAGTATATCAATGATGTTATGAATATTGTAAGACCGGGGACAAGAATTGAGGCTGCTTATGATAGTACATTGATCTTTGAAGCCGTTAGTGAGAATGCTGCTTTGAAGGCAAAGCTCTTCAGCCAGATTGACCAGAACAATCCCAACAAACCCTGGTTTTTTACGAATACTTCCTCAGTCCCTATTTCAAGTTTAAATGAAAAATCAGGACTTGAAGGACGCGTGCTTGGCTTCCATTTCTATAATCCCCCTGCGGTTCAGAAACTGGTTGAACTGATCACCATAAAAGAAAATCCGTTGGGAATGCGTGAATTCGCTCTTGAGTTGGCAAAGAACCTCAGAAAAGTGATTGTACCTTCAAACGATATTGCCGGATTCGTAGGTAATGGATATTTCATGCGCGATTCACTCTACAGTATTCAACAAGCTGAGAAACTGACCAATGAAATGCCGCTTCATGAAGCTATCTATGTTGTTAACAAAGTTAGTCAGGATTACCTCATGCGGCCTATGGGTATTTTCCAGCTCATTGATTATGTTGGAGTTGACGTAGTAAGGTTCATTATGAACGTCATGGATCCTTACATGAGTAACGAAGATTTACATAGTGACCTGCTTGACCAGTTATTTGATCTGGGAATAAAGGGAGGACAGTTTGCTGATGGTAGCCAGAAAGATGGAATCCTGAAATATGAAAAAGGCAGGCCGGTTGGAGTTTATAGCCTTGAAAAGAAAGATTATGTTCCATTTGAGACTTTTGCAGTTAACAGGGATGCCTGGTTGGGTGAAATTCCGAAGGAAGTGATTCCATGGAAAGCAATCATTAAGCTTGCCGATAAGGATTCAGCAGCAATGGCAGCATTTGCGCGATTAAAAGCCTTAAACAGCCGTGGCGCTGAACTGGCACTTGCGCATGCTCGCCGCTCAAGAGAGATCGGATTACAGTTGGTCAACAGTGGGGTTGCAAACTCCGCCCAGGATGTCAACACCGTACTTGCTACCGGATTCTTCCATGCATACGGACCCGTAAATGAATTCGTCAACTAACAAAACAACTTAGAAACAATGAAACCACGTAAGAAAATATATATGGTGGGTGGTTACAACACCATCTCAATGGGCACCGGCAGAAAAGAATTCAATCCAAAAAAGGAGAGACCCGGATTGGCCTATTATATAAAAGAAGCAGGACAGGGAACCCTTAAACAAATTGGTGGTGCTATAAATGTGGATGAGGGAGTGGTTGGCAACTTCATGGCTGCCCGTTTCAATAAACAGGGCCATTTAGGCGCTTTCATGGCTGCCATTGACCCGGATTTGCGCTTTAAACCTTCGCTGAGAGTGGAAGGGGCCTGCGCTTCAGGAGGATTGGCACTTGTATCTGGTATTAAATCGGTGCTTTCAGAATCTGCTGATTCAGTCCTCGCCATTGGCGTTGAAGTCCAGAATACTGTAAAAGCAATCTACGGAGCTGATATATTGGCATCGGCAGGTTATGCTGAAAAAAGGAAGGATGGACATGCTTACTTCTTCCCGGGCCAGTTTAGTGACAGGGCTGGAGCCTATTTTCAGAAATATGGCCGTGAGAAGACCCGCCAGGCAATGGCCCGCTGGTATCGTAATGCAATTGAGAATGCCAGATTGTGCAATACAGCCCAGGAATATTCAAACACTACAGTTGACCTGGATGAGCAAGGGATTACTGAACCGTCACCGAAATCATTTACCGATCATCTTAATGTTTTTGACTGCTCAAAGGTATCCGATGGGGCTTCCTCAATTGCTATAATGTCAGAAGAAGGGTTAAAAAAAGCAGGTATAGCATTGAAAGATGCTGTAGAGATCGTTTCCGTTGGTCATGCTACTGACGATATCACCGCTGATCCGGAAGACCGCACAGTTATGTCAACCATCAGGGAGGCAGTTAAAGTTGCCCTGAAAGATGCAGGTATCACAGTTGATCAGCTTGCCACTATTGAGACACATGACTGTTTTACCATTGCAGCCCTGATTACCCTTGAATCCATTGGTTTGGCAGAGCCGGGTAAGGGTGCTGATTTCATCCTTGAGGGAAACACTTCAAGAAATGGTAAAATCCCAATTAATACCACTGGTGGATTAATAGGATGGGGACATCCAACCGGAGCCACCGGTGTACATCAGGCTGTTACAATCTGGGAACAGATGACCGGCAGGGCCGGTGATGCCCAGATTAACATTCCTGCAGATAAGCCTTATGCTTTATCCATTAACATGGGTGGTGACGACAGGACTGTTGTGGCAATTGTTTACAAAAAGACAGTGTAAGTATGATATACAACCCCTTGAGGGTATAAAACCCCCAAGGTGAAGAACTCACAACAGAAGATTTTAGCAATCAAGTTTTATAATTTCGAATTAAATTATTAACCCAAACATCACACAAACATGAAAGTTTTAAAGTGGATTCTAATTACAATCGTCGGGATTATAGCCCTTGTACTGATTGTAGCTCTTTTTGTTAAGAAAGAATATGCTGTTGAACGCGGTATCGTAATCAATAAACCTCAGGCAGTGGTTTTTGATTACGTGAAATACCTGAAAAACCAGGATAATTATAGTGTATGGGCTAAAATGGATCCTGCAATGAAGAGAGAGTACAGGGGTACTGACGGAACTGTGGGTTTTGTAGCCGCCTGGGATAGTGAAAATAAGCATGTAGGAAAAGGAGAACAGGAAATTACAGGCATTGTAGAAGGTGAAAAAATTGATTACCAGCTGCGGTTTTTTGAGCCAATGGAAAGTCAGGACCACACTTATTTTACGCTTGCCAATGAAGGTGAGAACTCAACAAAGATAATCTGGGGATTTGATGGTAAGATAAATTACCCCATGAACCTGATGCTTCTTTTCATGGATATGGAAAAAATGCTGGCTCCTGATCTTGAGCAGGGATTGACAAATTTGAAAGAAATAGTCGAGAAACAGGAACAACCTGAAGAAGCACTGACTGTTGAGTAAGCTTCAGACGGATATATAAAAAAGAGGTTGCTGAAAGGCAACCTCTTTTTTATATCATTTGATCTGCTGGTGGTTTTAATTTGTATTCTTTAAAATAACAGCTGTTCCCATTCCTCCACCAATGCATAAAGAAGCAAGACCATATTTCTTATTGGTACGGAGCATTTCATAAATGAGGCTTACAGTGATTCGGTTTCCAGAAGCACCGATCGGATGACCTAATGCAATGGCACCACCATTCACATTGCTATGCTCATCAAACCATTGAGGTGTAACACCGTGTTCTTCGCATAATTGTTTTATGACTCCCAGCGATTGGGCAGCAAAGGCTTCATTGAGCTCTAATACTTCCATATCGGTAAGCTTCATATTAGCTTTTTGCAGAGCTTTGCGAATTGCGGGCACCGGACCTAAACCCATCACTGAAGGATCAACGCCACCCTGTCCGATAGCTATGATTTCAACAAGTGGTTTAAGACCATGTTTTTTAACCGCTTCCTCACTTGCAACGAGTACAAACGCAGCACCATCGTTGATGCCTGAAGCATTACCGGCTGTCACAGTACCGTCGCTCTTGAAAGCCGGACGGAGGGTGCCCAGTTTCTCAAATGATGTATTACGGTTTACGAATTCATCTGTGTCGAAGGTAATGGTCTCTTTCTTGGTTGCGAAGGTTATGGGGACTATCTCTTCAGTAAATTTACCGCTGTCAATTGCTGCAGCAGCTTTTTTCTGTGATCTGATTGCAAATTCATCCTGTTCCTGCCTGCTTATGTTAAGCTGTTCAGCAATGTTTTCAGCAGTTATTCCCATATGCTGTCCGGAGAAAGCATCTGTCAAGCCATCAAGTACCATAGTGTCAACAGCTTTAAAATCACCCATCTTAACACCATTTCTAACATTACCCGGTAAAACGTAGCAGCTTGAGGACATATTTTCAGTACCGCCTGCAAGGATAAGGTCAGCTTCACCTGCGCGGATGTTGTTGAAAGCAGTAATAATAGTTTTCATTCCACTTCCGCATATCATGTTCAGTCCCCAGGCTGGCACTTCCTGTGGGATTCCTGCTTTAATAGCTGCCTGACGGGCAATTCCCTGTTTCTGTCCTGCTGATAGAATATTACCAACAATAACTTCATCGATCCCTGCAGGATGAATTTTAGTTTCATCCAGAATGTTTTTAATGACTTCAGCAGCCATATCTGCGGGGTGCATATTGGTAAGCGCTCCACCAAACTTTCCGATGGCTGTTCTTTTAGCCGCAACAATGTAAACTTTCATTTTTTGAGTATTAATTTTATTAACCGTTAATTCGTTTATCCATCTCAAATGCGATGTAGGATGCAACATCATCAGCAAACGAGTTCATGCTGAACCCTGCGTCATAGCCTAATTCTTTAGCCAGTTCATGCGAAAGGCGAGGCCCACCGCAAATTAACAAAACCTTACTTCTCAAACCTTCAGCTTCAAGCATTTCAACCAACTCGGTGAGGTTTTTAATATGCACATCCTTTTGAGTAACCGTCTGCGATACCAGTAAAGCGTCAGCATTCAGTTCAATAGCCTTGGCAATGAAATCCTCATTGAGAACCTGGCTGCCCATATTCAGGGTTTCAAACATTTCATATCGCTCCAATCCGTAATGACCTGCGTATCCTTTCATGTTCATGATGGCATCAATACCCACGGTATGTGCATCAGTCCCCGTGCTTGCGCCTAAAACAACAATTTTCCGGCCAATATGGCTTTTGATGAATTCATCCGTTGCATGCATGTCCATCGTTGTTGATTCAACTTTTGGAACTTTGATGGAAGAGAAATCTACACTATGCCGGCAACTAGCGTAGCAATTGAAAAAAGTAAATCCTTCGGTTAATTCCTTATAATAAACCACCTGCGGATTTTCAAACCCCATTTTCTTTAGAAGCTGTTTGGCAGCTTCAATAGCCTCGTCATTACAGGGTACCGGAAGGGTAAAACTAATCTGTGTTTTACCATCATTCATAGTATCGCCATAAGGCTTAACAGCCGACAGATCAAGCGTTTGGTCAAAGTCTGCCTTATTCATAGAATATAAACCGCTGCTCATTACCTGTTTCCTCCTTTCATAAGATCAATGAAGGGATTAAAGTAATTTTCTCCCTTTTCAACTACACCACCAAGGCCTTTCCCGCCATTCCTGGGTCGTTTGACGTCTGCAAAGATTCCTTTCTCAAGGGCATTGAAGAGTCCTTCCTTCTCAATAAGTTGCAGAAGATCCAGTGCCTCATCGAGAACTTGTTGGGCACGCTGCTGGATAATTCCATCGGATTTAAATTCAACTTCTTCACCTATATTCTTCATGTTATTGAAGATATACCTTGCATTTTCAATTGCAAGGTACCTATCTGACATGAAAGGAGTGTGAACTGCTTCTGTTATCATACCAAGTAACTGAATTCCCTGTCCTGTCCAGATTGAAATCTCATTAAACAGGGCATTTTGAATCTGTCCCCTGAAAATATTGCCGGTCATAAATTTAGTAGGTGGCATATATTTCAATGGAGCCTTAGGAAATATCTCCCTTGTCATTTGTGCCTGTGCCAGTTCATAAAGAAAGCCATTTTCCATTTCAGGGTTCATCTCAAATGCGTGGCCAAGTCCCATTTGCTCTTCGGGGATACCGGCCAGTAAAGCGAGTTGTTCGTTGATCAGATCGCTTGCCAACACTGTTCTTGCTTCTTCAAAAGCATCTGCAGTAGTTAGATAATTGTCTTCACCGGTATTGATTATTACTCCTGCAAAACCGTTTATTATTCTTGAAAAGTACTGATCTACCATTGTACGCTGCATGTTGATATCCCTAAAAAGGATACCATACAAGGCGTCATTAAGCATAACATCAAGACCTTCCAACGCACCCATAACTGCTATTTCGGGCATGCAAAGCCCTGAACAGTAATTGCATAATCTGATATATCTTCCAACTTCAGCACTGACCTCATTGAGCGCTGTGCGCATTATCCTGAAATTTTCCTGTGTGGCAAAAGTACCCCCAAAGCCTTCAGTAGTCGCACCAAAAGGAACGTAATCAAGAAGACTCTGACCGGTAGTGCGTATTACTGCGATAATATCGGCACCCTGCCGGGCTGCTGCCTTAGCCTGGACCGTATCTTCATAAATATTCCCGGTAGCAACTATAACATATATATAAGGACGGGCACCCTCACCCAGGTTGTTGATCATCTCTTCACGACGATGACGGTTGAATTTAATGCGCTCAATACTGGCATCAATATATGGTTTAAGAGCAGTTAGTCGTTCTTTTTGGGTGAATGACTTAACTCTTGTTATATCAAGTTTACCTTCGGAAATCTGCTCTGCAATCTTCTGGGGTGATAATCCTGTCTCAGAAATGGCGTTTCCTAAAAAATAGAGTACTCCCTGATCAAGTATTTCATTGTTTTTTAACTCATCAACAACCACATTTGGTAAAGGTGCTTCATTACTGTCAATGCCATCAATGCCCAGTAACCTGCAAAGGGTGCGTTCGACTGCAACGGTGGTATAATTACTTACAAATTTCTGTACGTCGCCGGCTATGTTACCGGCAATCTGTCTTGCCCTTGCTACTTTATGGAAATTCAGGCCAAGTTTGCTTTTCTGCATTTCTGATTAAGTTATTATAATTTTTAGTATTAAGCTAAATGTTTAATGCACAGTTTATTGACGTGAAATATTAAGATACTTTGCTGCAATATTAAGCAATTCTTTATCTACATTCAGGATTGATGCTATCGTCAAAGCTTCCTTTGGCACAGAGCTCTCATGGTTATCGTCTACTGTCAGCTCGACGAGTGAATAATCAATATGATCCTGGATATTCTCAATTGACGGCATTTCAAGCATCTCCCTGGTCTTAAGCCCTGCAACTCTTAATCTTCTGCATTTGGGTAAGTCAATTGTGTAATGAGTAGTTATAAGACCGCTCACATTATTATTAATAAGTATTTCCAGCAATGCGCTCACCAAAGCTTCTCCTTCACGCGGGTTTGTTGTTTTAGCGGGTTCATCAATCAGCGTGAGGATATTGGCTCCTTCCCTTGCTGCATGAATTATGCTGTTGAGATTCATCATTTCTGAGGCAAAAGATGACAATCCTTTAAGTTCAGATTGTTCATCTTCCATACTGGTCATTACTTTATCTACCGGAGAAATAATTGCCTCCATGGCTGGCACAAAGAAACCAAATTGGAACAGCGTCTGTGCAAGAGCTACAGTTTTCAAAACGACAGTCTTACCTGCCATATTTGCTCCTGTAATCAGCGTTGGGTTTTTATAGATTTCAATATCAACAGGCTGAAAAGTTTTTCCTTTATCCTGCAAAAATGCACGGATGGCCGGATTGAATAACTGTTTATAGATAGTGTGTTGGCTCTTTTCGCTTATTGTCGGTTTACTTAAGCCGAGTGTTATTGCAAGAAGCGCTTTTGCCAACCAAAGATCAAGATCAGCAGCCGATGAAAGGTTTTCCAGGAGTATCACGCTGTATCCCCTCAGTTTAATTGAAACATCCTTTCGTATTTCATCCTCAATAGCTACTGTTCTCAATCTGAGTTCCTCAACCCTCTGCAAGTCAGCGCTTTTCTGCTTTCCTTTCGGGTCATCTGAATAATCTGTCTTAAGGGTATCATTTGTTAATTGCTGATATTGCTTCCTTATATCCGCAAGTTTCTCACTATAGGAATCATAAATATAGAAATGTGCAATTCTTTGTTTATCAGGGTCAAGAATTGCAATAACCTGGGATACATCAGAAAATTCAACAACTTTACATTTCAGGACTCCCAGAATGCTGATCAATCTGTAGATGATCAGGGCAAACCTCTTAACCTCAAACAAACCTATATCATCCAAGACCATTCCTGCATGAAGTGCATTGAGGGTTCCTGAAATATCCCTGACTTCTGATAAAGCATGTTTCAATGGCCCAAGCTGGTCAGAGTTTGTGCGTTCATCTGCCGGGAAGAGGCTTACAAGCTCTTCAATTTTGTCAAGTTGTAAGGATATTTCCCTGGATGAAGTCATGAACTTTTGTTTCAGCAGATGCTGTCTCCCGAGAGGCGACTGCAATTCCATGGCATCTGCAATAAAGCGGAGTCCCGAAACCTGATTCAGTTTAGAAGAGAATTGAGCCATGATTACTGACGTTTTATATCATAAACCGGTATTTGAAGTGCTTCAGACATACCGGCACAAACTTCCGCTGAATTGAGAACATACCCTGAGGGAGAAACAGGATTGACACAAATAGCAATTAATTTGCTGTTCAGCAATACTTTCAGTTTATGTCCTGAATTTATAAATGCCCTGTAAGAATCAGGTTTGATAAACAGTCTTGTAAAATCACGTACAATAAGTATAGTATTTTTAAATTCCTTCTGTAGTCTGATAAAATCAAGCATCTTATCTGTCACAGCACCTCCTGCAAACAGGGTATTGCCATTTCTGAAAAGCTTATCAGGATTTTCTTTTAGCAGGAACACTGAAGGGATTTCGAGATCTATAACATCATTATGATGGTTAATGGCATAAAGGCCAGTATTCAGTGAGAGCAATTTATCCTTTAAAATGGCGGGAGACTCGTAAGCCTTAAGTCCGATCAACTCATAAACAAACTTCGTATGGCTTATTAAATTACTTACAGTGGCAGAAACTGCGGCACCGGTTGTAAGGATCATGCTTTCCGTTATTGCGGGAGACCCATGGCTTAAACGTGAAATTGCACCATCAATAATTGTGGTTTGTACTTTATACTCCTCCATTTTTCCGATGAGTTCCTTAATCCACAAGGTATCTGCAGGCCCGGAGAAGATAACTTTGCCCCTTGAGAGCGCTCTCGCTGTGACGAGGCGGCCTAAAGCTGTCCTGCGTGAACTGATATCGAGAATCTCGGCTTCCAGCCGTTTCTGGCGATAATGTTTTTCAGAAGTGATGAATATCAATGATTCGTATAAATCTGTCTCAGGTTTCGCTGTACCTGTCACTATATCAGTTTGCTCACCGTCAACGCCTATGGAAGTGAGCGCAAGTTGACAGCCGGAACCTTCCAGCCTTTTTAGTATATAATTAAGGCATTCTGTTTTTCCGGTATTCTTTTCGAGTCCAACTATCGACAGGCTCTTATACTTCAATATTTCGTCTACAAAGGGCATTCTGTTAATGATGGTTACGCATCTTACGCGATAACTTTGCTGGTTCAAGCGATAGCTGGTCACCACGAAGCAATGCTGCAACTCCTTCTGTTGGAGGGTTGCAATCTTCGCAATGGCACTCGTTCTTATAATCTGTCGGTTCCGTATAAGTGGTTATAACTCCTTCAAAATTACGCAGAACGATCCGTCCCGGTGCCTGTGATATGACATAAGTAGGCATAACGGGGGTCTTGCCGCCACCGCCGGGTGCATCCACAACAAAGGTAGGTACAGCGTAACCTGAAGTATGGCCGCGTAAATTCTCAATGATCTCAATTCCTTTAGAGACCGGTGTTCTGAAGTGTTCAAGGCCCATTGAAAGATCGCATTGGTAAATGTAATATGGGCGAACTCTGATCTTCACTAATCCATGAACCAGTTTCTTCATGATATGCACGCAATCATTTACACCTCTGAGCAAAACAGACTGATTTCCCAAAGGAATTCCTGCATTTGCCATTCGTTCACAAGCTGCAGTAGATTCTGGTGTGATTTCCTTTGGATGGTTAAAATGAGTATTTAACCATATCGGGTGATACTTCTTGAGCATGTTTACCAGGTCATCGGTAATCCTTTGCGGACAAACAACCGGTGTCCTGGTTCCAATCCGGATGATTTCTACATGCGGTATTGCCCTCAATCTAATGATGATAGATTCAAGCATCTTATCACTGACCATGAGAGCATCACCACCTGACAAAAGCACGTCGCGCACCTGTGGGGTCCTGGCAATATAATCAATGCCTTTTTGTATCCTCTCCGATGGGGATTCATTGTCCGTCTGGCCGGCAAACCTCCGCCTTGTGCAATGCCTGCAATACATTGAACACATATCTGTGATAAGGAATAAGACCCTGTCAGGATACCTGTGGGTTAATCCCGGAACCGGCGAATCCTCATCTTCATGCAATGGGTCCAGCAGATCGGCAACTGATTTATGGGTCTCCAACCCTGTCGGGATAGCTTGTTTCCTCACTGGGCAATCCGGATCATCAGGATCAATCAGTGACAAGTAATAAGGGGTTATTGCCATTCGAAGTGTTGACAATGATGTTTTAACTCCCTCTTCCTCATCCGGCTTAAGTGGAATATACTTCTTAAGCTGCTCAAGTGTCTCTATCCTGTTCTTTACCTGCCACTTCCAGTCATTCCACTGTTCATCAGTTACCTCGGGGAAGAAACGGGCCCTGCCACTAATATTATTTTCAGTCATGGTTTCCATCATCTAAAAGTAGTTCAAAGCTGCGCGTTCAAAAGTAGTTCAAAGCTGCGCGTTCAAAAATAGTTCAAGGAACTTTAGGTTGACCATATTGAACTATATTGAACTATCTTGAACAAAGTTGTTAAGCATATAGTTCCGTAAATACCTTCCTTAACTTTTCACTTTCACGGAGAAGCTGGAGGGTGATTTCAGCATGACCGCGGGTATAACCATTACCAACGATCATCGTTACATCGCTTCCGACGCCTTCAGCACCAAGGGCGGCTTTTGTAAAACTTGTCGCCATGGAGAAGAAATAAACCAAACCATCGTTCTTTGTACATAGGATTGAGGTCATTTCAGTATCGGGAATGTTCACATTGTTGATAGTGATGTCGGCAAGCTTACCATTTGTCAATTGCTCAATTTTCTCCAATACCGGAACCGGATTGGTCGCATTTGCTGAAAAGACATGATCACAGAATCCCAGTTCTTCCAGTCTTTTTGTACTTTTTTCACTATGGGTAAGTCCTATTACCATTCCGGTTATTCCGGCACGTTTTTTGGCCTCATAGCAGCACAGCATTCCCGATTTACCACCGGCTCCGATAATAAATACGATATCCCCAGGTTTAACCAGTTTGGCTGTCTGGGCCGGTGCACCTGCAACGTCAAGTGCTGATAGGGCAAGTTTTTCAGGCATATCATCCGGTATCTTGGCATAAATTCCGCTTTCAAAGAGAATTGCCTTGCCACCAATGTCAACCTGATCAACATCCTTGCGGATTTCTTTGATCTTATCAATCCGAAGCGGAGTTAATGATAACGAAACTAATGTAGCTATCTTATCGCCAACCTTAAGGTCAATTTTTCCTTCCAAAGCTGGCCCAATCTTCTCAACAACACCTAACAGCATTCCGCCAGAACCTGTCACCGGATTGCGATGTTTGCCTTGTTTCGCAACAATTCCAAGCATGATCTCTGCAATCTTCTTTTCATCACCGCCTGCCTGTTCTTCAATTTGAGTGAAACTGGCTGAATCGACGTTGAGTGTCTTTACATCAATAAGGATTTCATTGTCATAGATTTCATCCATATTGTTGTCTATCCTGTTTGCAGGCTGTGGTAGTACTCCGGCTGGTTCAATGACCCGGTGAAGACCAAATTTGTTACCTTTTTTCATAAAGTTTGTATTCGATATTTTGATATTTGATTAATTCCCTCACCCCAACCCCTCTCACAGAGGGCGAGGGGCTTTTTCAACTCTTAGTTATTATTTTTTACTTAGCCTTTAGCCCTTAGCCTTTAGCCTTTAATTTACTCAGGCAGTAACCAGTGGCTTTAGTCCTAATATTTTGCGTGCTTCTGCCGGAGTTGCTATTTCACGGCCCATTTCCTTAGCCATGCGAACTACTTTGGCCACCAGGTCGCCGTTGGATTTTGCAAGGACGCCTTTTGCAACGTAGACATTATCTTCGAGTCCTACCCTGACATGACCACCATCAATGATCGCTGCCATTGCCAGCGGAAATTCGAATCTTCCCACTCCTGCCACTGTATATGTTGCATCAGCAGGCAGACTTCCACGTAGGAATACAAAATCACGCAGTTCACCGGTGATGCCTCCGTTAACTCCCATTACCAGGTCAAAATGCATCGGACTTTGGATATAACCTTTCTTAGCCAACCGGAGCGCCATATCGATCATGCTTTTATCGAATACTTCAAGCTCAGGTTTAATGCCTAACTTGATCATCCGCTCGCCAAAATACTTGATGGTGTTCTCTGTGTTAAAGAAAACTTCATCACCGCCAAAATTGAGTGTACCACAATCGAGCGTTGCCATTTCAGGAAGCAACTCAGTCGGCTGGAGTCTTTCATCGTCGGTCATACCAACGGCACCGCCGGTTGAAGGCTGGATTATTACATCAGGAACTTCAGCTTTAATCGCCGCAATCACTTCACGGAATCGCTCTTTATCCTGAGTTGGGGTTCCATCATCATACCTTACATGAAGATGGATGATACTTGCTCCTGCTTCATGAGCGAGTTTTGCTTCACGGACAAACTCCCCGACTGTATAGGGCACTGCAGGATTATGCTCTTTTAATACTTCTGCGCCACTGATGGCTGCAGTTATAATCAGCTTTTCCATATTATTGTGCTTTTTGGATTCTTTGACATTTAACCGGAACAACGCAAGTACCGCTTGCCCTGCATACTATTATTGGTTCTTCAAGATAATCGGCTGCCGAATCTGATATATCTGGCCTTGGAACAATCACTTTACGCGCTTCAAAAGTCATTTTCCGGGATGAGTTACCAATATGGGTTATCTCACCGGTGGCTTCAATGAAATCACCTGCATATACTGGTGCCATAAACTCAACCATGTCGTATGCCTTGAAAAGTCCTTCATCACCATCATTTCTGATTAATAACTCAGTGGCAACATCTCCGAAAAGTTGAAGCATTTTGGCTCCGTCAACCAGATTGCCGCCATAATGCGCATCGTGAGAACCCATCCGGAGTCTGATCATTACTTTTTCCATATTTTTCTGATAAGATTTTATTGTACTAGCTTACTTCAAAATTAATTAGTTTTCTGAACCACGGCAAATAATCTGAAGGGTATATTGCTTGTCGGGTACCACCCAAAAAGGACAATATAATTATACCGGCAGCGCTTAATAATAAAGAGAATCTGTTACCTCTTCCCTGAGCGGTAAAGGGTATAAAAGACCGGACGGCCTTGTGTAATTAAGATTTAGCCAGTACACTGACATAAAGCTTTTTTGGTGATGCAAAGATAGAAAATGAAATGGAAATTTCAAAAATTACAAGATTTGGCAAATCATCACAGAGTATCAGGAACTCATCTTCCTTCGCCAGAAAAGAAAGTAAATTTTCTGATTTTGCAGTACCAAACGGCGAAGCCATACTGCAGCTATAGCAACAATTACGCGTGGCCAGATCAGCCAATGCAGGGTATAACCGAGTGTTGCAAATAACAGCGGATCTTCCAACTGTGAATGGGATATTGAGATATGGTGGTTGAGCAGGTCTGCATCTTCTTTTGTCATTCTTTCCTTCTCACGCTGGTCGATCATTATTGCTGAACCATAAGCTAAACCAACAAGGTTTGCTACCACCCATGAAAAAGTTGTGCTTTTGGGAAGACCCATTAGCTTCATAGCCGGTGATAACGGTTTCTCAATAAGTTTTATCCATCCGAATTCCTCAAGTACTTGCTGAAAAAACAAGAGCAAATTTACCAGAATAAATATTTTCAGGACGGTTGAACCAATATTGCTCAACCAGTTCATAAAAGCATCTGAAAATGGTATGGTAACAGGTGCCCATACTGCATTTACATCAGTGAACCTGCCCGGCATTGTCCAATTTAGAATAAGAGCAACTGCAACGCTACCGGCTAATCTGACGATATTTATACCGATTGCCGATGAACCGGTTTTTTTCATTACAGCCGTTTCAATGATAAAGCCATGTGAAACAAGACACATTGTTGCAAGTATCATCCCCTCCCGCAGTGGAAGATCAAGCAGGGTCAAAACTGCTACCACAGAGTAAACATTGGTGAACATGCTCGTAATGAGCACAATGGCAGAAACACCGGGCAGGCCAAGATATTTAAACCATGGTCCTGTGACTTTGGCAATTTCAGTCAAAAGGCCAAAATAGTCCATCAGCATGACCGCAAATGATACAGGAATGGTGATCTTGATAAGCCACCATGCCGTTTTCAATCCTTTTGGCGCTGAACGCTTGAAACTGTTAATGATTCCTTTAACTGTCCTGCTCATGCTGCTAAAATTGAGGAGGCAAAGGTAATCATTGGAGTCAATAATTGAATAAATTTGCTAAATCAAGCAACCACTAAGTGACAACCTTTGAAGTCTTAGCACTGATTGTATCGGGTGTTTTTGTTGGTTTTATAAATACATTGGCAGGGGGTGGTACTATTATCTCCCTTTCTCTTTTCATGTTCATGGGATTACCTGCTGACGTTGCCAACGGAACTAACCGTATTGCTGTCATCCTGCAGAATTTTACATCCACCGTCAATTTTAAAAGACAAAAACTTCTTGATACAAGGAAAGCCATAAAACTTATGATCCCGACTGTACTCGGCGCAATTACCGGTGCACAATTATCTGTCGAGATTGACGAAGCGACATTCAGAAAAGCGTTAGGGCTCGCAATGATCATGATGGTCTATTTCATGATTGTTAAACCTGATAAATGGATCAACGGGCAACAAATCCTTCAGGATAAAAAAGTGAGTAAAGTCCAATGCCTGATTTTCTTCCTGATAGGCATTTATGGAGGATTCGTCCAGGTTGGGGTGGGTTATTTTCTTTTAGCCGGTATTGTGCTTGGTGCCGGCTACGACCTGATTAGGGCAAATGCAATTAAAGGGTTGATTGTCATGGTTTATACCATCTTTGCCCTGATTGTTTTTGTACTTAATGATAAAGTACACTGGCAGTATGGCCTGGTGCATTCAATTGGAAACGTAACAGGGGCATTTATTGCGTCGCATTATGCTTTGACGTGGGGAGCTGCATTCATTAGGTGGTTTATTATTGTGTTGATAATTATCACAAGTGCTGATCTTTTCGGAATTATCGACCTGAAATCGATGTTCTGATTCGATTTGCTTTTTCACTTTACGGAATTCCGGGAATTGCTATTCTTTTTGTATTTTTCTTAAAAAAATAACTATGCGTTTTCTTTACTTAGTTCCCTTGCTGTTTATCACTTTTTTAAATATTGCAAGATCACAGGTTATTATAAACGAAGGTTCAAACCGTAATTATTCACTCCTGCCGGACGAAAATGGTGAATTTCCTGATTGGATCGAATTGTACAATATTGGGAATCAATCCGTAAACCTTAATAATTACTCGTTGACGGATGATGCCGATGAACCTGCTAAATGGACATTTCCTAATGTGACAATTGATGCCCATGGGTATTTGACTATCTTCTGCAGCGGTAAGGACCGCAGGCCTATTGCCGGTTTTGTGAATGTCAGGACCATTAATAATTTTACACCCATACCCGGATGGAATACTCATAATTTCACAACCCCATTCTATTGGGACGGGGTTTCGAATATTTTGATCAACACCTGCTCCTATTCTTCAACTGGCTACACTTCCAATTCGGTTTTTAAGCAAACAGCAACAAGTTATAATTCAACGTCTTATTATATACTTGATGGAAGTAACGGAGCTTGTTCATTTGGATATGGAACAACCGCTACCCAAAGACCCAATATAAAGTTAAACGGGCATGCTGTTGGCACCGGACAATTACAGAATTCCCCTGACAGCTATCCTGCCCCATATGGCAATTGGTACTGGAGCTCAAGGCATCAAATGCTCATTAAAGCTGAAGAACTTATTGCTGCCGGAATTAGTGAGGGTTATATTACAAGTCTTGGTTTTGATGTTGTTTCTACAGATCCGAACACAGTTTATGATTATTTTGAGATTCACATGAAACCGGTAACAGAAAGTGAATTGTCCGGAGAATTCATACCGGTGGATGTTAATAACTATTTGCATACCAACTTTAAGATATCACAAAATGGCGAGTCAGTCTATCTATTTTCACCTTCACAAAACTTACTGAGTGATCTCTTCGTCGATTGTGGTGATCTCGATAACAGCAGAGGCTCATACCCTGATGGTTCTTTCAATACTTATCTTTTTGCTACCGGAACACCCTCGGCAACAAATAATACTTCCCAAACCTATAATGAATATTTACAACCACCGGTTTTATCGGTTACCTCGGGCATTTATGAGGAACCCTTTACTGTATCTGTTATCAATCCAAACCAGGGTTTAAGCCCGGTACATTATACAATGGATGGCAGTGAGCCATCTATTCAATCACCACTGTATACTGAACCGCTTCAAATACTTTATCCCTGTGTATTTAAAGCCCGGGCGTTTTCTCTCAGTAAATTGCCAAGCCGGAATAGTGTTGCGTCCTACTTATTTAATGTGAACCATACAACACCGGTATTATCCGTTATTACTGATCCTGTTAATTTATACGGTGCAACAGGGATCTTTGATAATTGGTGGACTGACTGGGAGAAATCAGCTTACATGGATTACTTTGATGAAAATAAAACCCTTATTGCAAGTCAACGCTCTGGCATACAGATGGATGGAGGATGGGGAGGCTCAAGATACCTGCCTCAACATTCATTCAGGCTCGAACCCGGTGATGGTGTCCTGGGTGATGGAGCCATTGAATTTCCTATGATTCCCGGCAGGTCCGAAAGGAATAAATACAGTAAGCTATACCTCAGGAATGGGAGCAACCAGTATCTTGTTCTTCCCTATAAAGAAGGCTGCCAGGTTGAATCAATGGGTGCACCGACATTTAACTACTACTCGGCAATGACGCCGGTGTCAGTTTATATTAATGGTTATTATTATGGATTGTATGAGCTTCGTGAAAAGGTTGATGCAGAGTACTTTGACATTTATGACGATGCAGATACTGATTCAATAGACCTGCTTTCATTAAGCGCCTGGTATGGTTATGTGCTAAGAGCAATTGAAGGTTCCACAACCGGATTTATGGATGATTATGGATCCTTTATGAATTTAAATACTGCCGATACGGGGTATTGGAATAATGCAAGTAAATATTTCGATCTACAATGGTATACCGATTATATAATTGGCGAATCCTTTATGGCAAACACCGACTGGCCTCAAAACAATATAAAATTATACCGGTCTGATAAAACCGGTTTTAGCTGGAGATTTCTTATTAATGATCCTGAATTAGGGTTAGCACCCAATGGATGGACTGATTGCTATTTTGACCATATAGCCTATATGCTGCAGCAGGATCCTAATAATAAATTTATCAATATTTGGTTGCGCAGCATCCAGAACCAGAAATACAGGAACTACTTCATAAACCGTTTTGCCGATCTTCTAAATAGTGCTTATTTAACGGATAGCCTGCTGGCGGTTGAAAATAAGTTCTTTGAATCATTTATCACAGAAATGCCCAATGAATATGCAAGATGGGGTGACGTAAATACCATACCTGAGCAAATGAATGGTTTTATTAATAACCATAATATTTTTGTGTCACAGCTTCAATTAAGGTCTTCCGAGGTTAGGAATCACTTGCTTAATAATTTCGATTTACGTGACCAGCTGAATGTTTCGTTGGATGTTTACCCATCCTCTTCAGGGAAAATCCATATAAGCACAATTTCTCCAAACGCATATCCGTGGCAGGGAATATATTTCAGCACTGTACCCATTCAAATTGAGGCAATTCCTGAGCCGGGATATAGTTTTCTCTATTGGGAGGATAATGGAAGGATTCCTGATACAACAAATCCTGTATTTATAGGAACATTGGGATCTGAAGATATCACTTTCACTGCACATTTTGACCCAACCAGTATTAATACAAATGACGAGACACCTCCCGTAACGAGTATTTATCCAAACCCGGCAACAAATGTGATTTTTATTAAAGGGGGAACCGGCCAAATTGAATCTGACTATATGATTGACGATGCAAGCGGAAGAATAATAACACAGGGAAAACTTCTTAAGGCCAATTCGCTATCAGAAATCGATATCAGCAAGCTGAATAAAGGTTTTTATAACTTAAAGATCAGGGGAAAAAGCGGATATACCAGTCATTGGTTTGTTAAAATGTAAATTCTCGTTTAAACGAATTAAAAATGAAAAAATACCTGACCCTATTAATTTTCTTGCTAATATTTCATTCAACGAATGCCCAAAATGAATATGTTCTGGTGATTCATGGTGGTGCTGGTAATATTCTGGTTGAGCAAATGGATCGAGTCCAGATAGAAGAATATAATTTGAAACTAAAGGAAGCTCTTGCTGCAGGTGAGAGTATACTTGCAACTGGTGGTAAATCTTTGGACGCAGTCATAGCAGCGGTAAGGGTCCTGGAAGACAGTCCGCTTTTTAATGCAGGCAAAGGAGCTGTCTATAATGCAGAAGGCAAACACGAGTTGGATGCCTCCATTATGGATGGGCAAACCGGTAAGGCTGGTGCAGTGGCAGGAACTTCAACCATTAAGAATCCGATACTGGCTGCGCGGCTGGCAATGGATTCCTCCGCTCATGTGTTGCTATCCGGCAAAGGAGCTGATCAATTTGCGAAATCGCATGGACTTGAGATGGTTGAAAATAGTTATTTCGACTCTGATAAGGCCGAAAAAGAATATAAGAGGATTAAAGAAAAATTGGATACCGAAGGGCGCAAAGGGACGGTAGGCGCTGTTGCTTTGGATATTCACGGCAATCTCGCTGCTGCAACTTCAACCGGAGGTATGACTTTTAAACAATGGGGTAGGATAGGGGACTCTCCCATTATCGGAGCCGGAACATATGCAAATAATCAAACATGTGCGGTTTCCTGCACAGGGCACGGTGAATATTTTATCAGGAATTCAGTGGCATATGATGTCTCCGCCAGGATGCTCTATTTAAAGGAAACCGTTGATCAGGCTGCTAATTTCATTATTAATTCCAAACTAGTTGAACAGGGGGGCACTGGTGGACTCATCGCAGTTGACAAAGATGGAAACATATCAATGCCTTTTAACACAAAGGGCATGTTCAGGGGATACATCAAACAAGGACAAAAAGCTGAAGTCCTGATAAGTAAATGAAACATTGTTCAATATTGTTCAAGATGGTTCAAGGTTGTTCAAGTTGTTCAAGGTTATTCAATGTTTGTTCAACATTGTTCAAGGTTGTTCAATCCCCGGAGGGGATAACAGTATGGTAGGTATGGTTCAATGCTCTTCTGAATAGACCAGTTTGTGTCTTTCCCTGATAAATTCTTCAATCTGTTTTTCCACAGTGGGCAATTTAGCACCCATGGTTTTATCTTTCGAAGCTATCAGCTTTAATGTATCAATGAAACGATCCACATCTTTTTCAGTTGTCGCCAATCCAATACTTGCCCTTGCAACTCCTGGTAATTTTAATTTTGGGAAAAGACGCACGATCATTCTTTGAACCGGTTCAAGGAATGGTTTTAGATTCACCAGACGCTTGACAATTATATGGGCACAATGACAACCATAACGAATGCCGATTCCTCCAAATAAAGCTAATTGATAGGCAATTTTATTAGCGAATAAATTCGAAAATGAAAATGGTATCACTCCTATTTTACACTTAATATCCGGAGAGTCAGGATCCTTAATGCCAAAAAGCATCATATTGGGAACCTCAGCCATTCCTTTCAGCATTTTTGCACATAAACGACTTTCTTCTTCAGCAACTACATCCATTCCAACCCTTTGCATTAATAGCAAAGATTTGCCCAACGCAGTAATTCCTCCAATATTTTCTTCACCTGATTCAGTTGCCATTCTGATACTATTATTTTCATAATTGAGCAATCCTTTTCGGCTGATCAATCCTCCTGTGCCAAATGGAGCATAGATCTTATGGCCTGAAAATACCAGAAAATCGATGTCACAAGCATTTATATCAATCCTCCTGTGTGCTATTAACTGGGCGGCATCAATTAGAAGCATTACCTGGTATTTCTTTGCCAAAGTACTTACTTGATTGATGTCATTGCATATTCCAAGCACATTTGATGCACCGGTGACAGCTATAAGCCTGATTCTCTTCCTGCCATGTTTGTGCTCCACATTATATTCCTTCAGTAAGTTTTCAAGGCCATTAAGATCGAAATAACCTGATTTATCCACCTCAAACCTGATTAGTGTGCCGCCTGGAATAAACCTCCATGGCAGTTCATTTGATGAATGCTCCATTACACTGTTTACGACCACCGGCTCTATATCTTTGTCATTAAAGATATTCTGTGAGATTATATTGACCGATTCAGTAGTATTGGATGTAAACATTATATCGTACTGACCGATAGGCGCTTTGAAGAAGGAAGCGATTATTGCTTTAACTTCATTAATGAGTTGTTGTTTTACTGCTTCCGGTTGACGTAAAGACTTGTTAAATGTTTCCCAGACTATTTTTGTCGATGGTGTACTGGCACTATGGTCAAGATTAATAAAAGGTTGTAAACCAAATGCTGTTGGAACTTCTATATTATTTCCTATTATTGATCCCTGAAGTTTATTGTAAAGATTTTGACCGGTAAATTCCTGGAATTCATCCTGGTATAGAATATCAAATACTGTGTCACCAGGTAGCTTTTCCTTAAAAATTTCATTACCATATTTCTTTGTTAGCACAAGTGCCCGCGCAAAGGTTATTATGTTTATTACAGCAGGGGTGCCCGCCTCAAATTTATCGGGAATTACTGCCCAATCCACCCAGTTCTTCGAAATCAAGGTCGTTGTTCCTCCTCCAGTCTGGAAAGGCAACCCTTTAGGTAAAGCTTTTTTTTCGGCCGCTATTGCGACCACGCCAACTGGAAGGCCCAATTCATTGCTTGATACAGATCTGTAACTACCCATTTTAAGGAGATCTTTCAATTGGGATGCCCTTGCTGATGTTAAAAAAATAACCGTATTTTTCTGCTTATCCAGATTAAAATAATCAAGTACTATTTCTCTGGCTTTCTCAAAAAGATAAGTTGTTACTTGTGAGAAATGCCCACTTCCTCTATGGACGTTTGAATATGTCTCGAGGGCAGCGTAAATTGATTTAGTAAGTTCTGTGAAAGCTTCAACACATATTTTTTCACGTTCTGTTATTAAATCTGAACGGTGATTTAAAATAGTTGGTTCTGTCATGTTGGTTGATTAAAAGACAAATTTAATCTAAATATATAAAATTAGATGATTAGCAGTCTAATATCCCCGAAATGACACTTAAGCTTTATTACACTATGTTTACAATCATTTTTTAGGTAGCATATAGGGAGTTGACAGGTAGCAAGCTGGTAGGCTATCGGTAGCCAATTGGTGGGATTACATGCAAAATTTAGAGGAATCCCAGGTCAAGCATTGCGGATTCCGACATCATATCCTGATCCCATGGGGGATCAAAGGTAATTTCAACCTCACATCCTTTCAGTCCCTCAATAGCTGATATTTTCATCCTGACTTCTTCAGGGAGTGATTCAGCAACCGGACAATTCGGAGCAGTAAGCGTCATTAGAATATGGGCTATGTAATTCTCATCAACACTGATGTCGTATACCAACCCGAGGTCATATATGTTGACAGGTATTTCAGGGTCATAAATACCCTTTAATCTTTCAACAATCCGGTCGTTGAATTCCTGTGTTAAATTAGTGTTCATAGATTCAAATCTCTTCAGCATCAGGCAGGTTATTAATTTTCATCAATTGCTTGCTTAGCTTTGAATGCAAGGGCATACATCTTGATTTGCTTGATCATCGATATCAGCCCGTTTGACCTTGTGGGTGACAAATGTTCAGTAAGTCCGATTTCATTGATGAATTCTGTTGAAGCGTCGAGTATCTCTTTTGGTGTGTGGCCTGAGTATACTCTTATTAACAAATTTGCAATGCCTTTGGTAATAACCGCATCACTGTCGGCAGTGAAGTAAATGCGCTCGCCGTCGAAATCAGCATGTAACCAAACCCTTGACTGACAACCGGGTATCAGATTACTTTCGGTCTTGTATTTATCATCAATTAGGGGTAATGATTTACCAAGGTCAATCAGGTAGTTATATTTATCCATCCAATCTTCAAAATTGTCGAATTCACTGACTATAGATTCGGATGTTTTTTTAATTTCCATTTTTAAGGTAATTATGAAAGGCAAAATTACAAAATTTTAGTACAGATGTAGCTAAACTAAAAGTTAGATCATATGTGGATAATGCCATAAGCTATAAAAACAGTTGCTTTACCTTTTCAATAGCTTCTAATAGTCTGTCAATTTCGTCAGTGGTGTTGTAGAATGCCATCGAAGCCCTAACTGTTCCTAAGATTCCTAACCGCTCCATAAGGGGTTGCGTACAATGATTACCAGTTCGGACAGCTATGCCCATCTGGTCAAAAATAGTCCCCGTATCATAAGGATGTATATTATCGACCAGGAAGGAAAGTACAGAGGTCTTATCCGGGGCGGTTCCAATAATGCGGACTGATTTATCTTCCCGTATCCGGGTGGTCAGGTAATCGAGCAGATATTGCTCATAAGCGGCAATATTGTCTATTCCGATTTCCCGTATATAATCTAAAGCAGCACCAAATGCGATTGCGTCTCCTACATTTGGAGTACCTGCTTCAAACTTGAATGGCAATTCATTATAAGTGGTTTTTTCAAATTTAACCGACCTGATCATTTCGCCGCCACCCTGGTATGGAGGCATGGCTTCGAGCAGTTTTTCCTTTCCGTAGAAACCGCCAATGCCCATAGGACCATACATTTTATGGGCAGAGAAAGTATAAAAGTCGCAATCAAGATCAATTACATTAACACTCAAATGCGATAATGCCTGCGCACCATCAACAAGTACCAGCGTATTATTATCGTGCGCGGTTTCAATTATCTCTTTAAGCGGATTTATTGTACCAAGAGAGTTTGAAACATGGGTCAACGCCAGGAGCTTTGTATTTTTATTGAGCATTAACTGAAAAGCATCCATATTGAGGGTGCCGTCATCATTGATCGGAATAATCTTAAGTTTAGCCTGCTTTTCTTCACAAAGCATTTGCCATGGAACGATATTAGAATGATGCTCCAACTCAGTCAATAGAATCTCATCACCCTTTTCGATATTTTGCCTCCCCCATGATGAAGCTATAAGGTTAATTGATTCAGTAGTGCCACGGGTAAAAATGATTTCATAATTGCACCCGGCGTTAATAAACTGCCTTATGTTTTCCCTTGCAGCTTCAAAAGCATTGGTTGCCATCAGGCTTAAGTGGTGAACGCCCCTGTGCACATTAGCATTATATTTTGTGTAGTAATCAGTTAATGCTTCAATCACTACCCGGGGTTTTTGAGTGGTAGCTGCATTGTCAAAATAAACCAATGGACGATTATTTACCTTCTGCGAAAGGATTGGGAAATCTTTTCGAATCAAAACAGGGTCAAGCAACTGTACCTTTTTTTCCATTTCTCAGCTGTTCAGACAGATTCTATATTATTCCTTTGCTGAGAGTAGTTAATTCTCAGTAATAACATCTTAAAATAATTCCTAAATACGACTCATATCAATCTTGAACTCCATTCTTTTTTCCTGGGTATTACAATGTAACACACATTGGTCACAAATGGAGAGTTCACCCCTCAATCTTTTCTTAACGAGATCATCAATACGATTGCGAAGGGCATCAATTGATATCTTGTTGACTATCTCGGCTGCAAATGCATACATGAGCAGCATCCTTGCGTTTTCAAAGGTAATACCTCTTGACCGAAGATAAAACATTGCTTCCTGGTCAAGTTGCCCGACAGTGGCTCCATGGCTGCATTTAACGTCGTCGGCATATATTTCGAGGAATGGCTTTGTATCAATGACTGCTTTATCAGAGATGAGTATATTCCTGTTATTCTGATAGGCATTTGTCCTTTGTGCATCTTTCCTTACGATGATGTGTCCATTAAAAACACCGCTGGCATGGTCATCAAGAATGCCTTTGAACATTTCATTGCTCGTACAATCGGGAACAGCATGATCCACAAAAACTTGGTTATCAATATGCTGATTCCTATCCATAAGATATAAACCCAGGATATCGGCGTGTGCTCCTGAACCTGAAAGCTTAACATTGCTTTCATTACGGATAAAACCACCGTTAAGGCTGATCCCGTTGGTAGAGAAATCGGCATAACGACTTAAATCAAACCAACTTGTGTTGATAATAGCTGAATGGTCATTTTTATTTTGGAGCTTATAATGGTCGAGTTTTGCATTTTCGCCAACATAAAACTCTGAGACGGTGTTAATAAAACTCCGGTGGTCGTCAATTGAATCATCGCACTGAACCAGTGTGAGTTCGCTGTTATTTCCAAGGATCACCAGGTTTCTGATCTGGATCATTGAATCCTCGGGCATATTGACAACACTAACCATCTGCAGGGGCTTTTCAGCCATTACATTATCAGGAACATAAATGAATACACCATCGAGTGCCAGGGCAGTGTTCAATGCGGCTAACCCATGCACTTTATAGTTTGCAGCTTTCCCGTAATATTTTTCGATTAGATCCGGAAATTCATTAAAGGCAGCGCGTAAACTGCCAACAACCATTCCGTTTTCGTACCGGGTTAATGGTGAAGTCCCGTTAGCATACCAACCATTAAGAACGGTGACTGACAATGTGTCGAATCCATGGACTTCACACTTAAACAGATCCTTGACTGAAGTATTTACAGGAACAGGCTGAACCGGAAAGGCATATCCACGCTCCAAAGTTTTACTTAAATCAGTGTTGCGCCATTTTTCTTGCTTTGAGTCAGGAAAACCGTTCAGGTCAAAAAAACGGAAGGCATCTTCACGCAGGGCGGCAATCCTGGCATTGTCGTTTTTCCCTATAAGGCTTTTGTTAGACTTATAATGGTCTGTGAGTGCTTTTTTTATATCGATCACTGAAATTTCTTCCATATCTTGATTAAAGTTTCTCCTGAACCAACAGAAGATGTCAAATTAGTTTTATTTAACCAGTTCTGCCCTGATCCACTCGTACCCTTTTTCTTCAAGTTCAATTGCAAGTTCTTTACCACCGGTACGAACGATCATCCCGTCAAAAAGCACATGCACTATATCGGGAACGATATACTCGAGCAGCCTCTGGTAGTGGGTTATTACAAGAAATGCATTATCAGGACGCCTTAGCATGTTCACTCCATTGGCAACAACTTTGAGGGCATCAATATCAAGGCCTGAGTCAGTTTCGTCAAGTATGGCAAGTTTCGGTTCAAGCATTGCAAGCTGGAAGATCTCATTCTTTTTCTTTTCGCCACCTGAGAATCCTTCGTTGACTGACCGGTTGGCAAGTTTTGCCTGTATATCTAGTAACCTCTTTTTCTCTTCCATTTTTGCCAGGAATTCATTAGCAGGCATTGGGTCAAGACCCCTGTACTTGCGTTGCTCATTCACCGCAGTCCGCATGAAGTTCGTAATGCTAACCCCCGGAATTTCAACCGGGTACTGGAATCCAAGGAAGATACCTTCTGATGCACGGTCTTCTATTGGCATATCCAGCAGATTTTTGCCATTGAATATGATTTCTCCTTCAGTTACATCAAAAATATCCCGTCCGGCAATAACAGATGCAAGTGTGCTTTTTCCTGTGCCGTTAGGACCCATGATGGCATGGACTTCACCTGCCTTAACCTCAAGATTGATTCCTCTCAGAATCTCTTTGTTATTAATGGATACCCTTAAATTCTTGATTGTAAGCATTTTCTTTTGATAGTGAATAATGAACTATGAATAATGTATTTTGAATATTTTATTTTTTTACTTTAGCCCTTAGCCTTTAGCCTTTTATATTATCCCACACTGCCTTCAAGACTAACAGATAAAAGCTTTTGTGCTTCAACAGCAAATTCCATAGGCAGTTGTTTCAACACTTCCCTTGCATATCCATTCACAATGAGGCCAATTGCACTTTCGGTGCTGATACCCCTTTGGTTGCAATAGAAAAGCTGGTCATCGGATATCTTTGAAGTGGTTGCTTCGTGTTCGACAATTGATGTCTTATTTTCTGTTTTTATATAAGGCCATGTGTGGGCACCGCATTTATCGCCAAGCAGCAGCGAATCACATTGTGAAAAATTACGCCCGTTTTCAGCTCTCTTAGTCATTTTGACCAGTCCACGGTAGCTGTTGTTGCTGTGCCCTGCTGAAATTCCCTTGGAAATAATGGTACTCTTTGTGTTCTTGCCCATATGGATCATTTTGGTACCTGTATCTGCCTGCTGGTAGTTATTGGTAACAGCCACAGAGTAAAATTCTCCGACAGAATTATCGCCCATCAGCACAACACTCGGGTATTTCCAT
Source organism: Lentimicrobium sp. (assembly GCA_035297395.1). Classification (GTDB taxonomy): domain Bacteria; phylum Bacteroidota; class Bacteroidia; order Bacteroidales; family Lentimicrobiaceae; genus Lentimicrobium. Next base: position 59,676 of record DATGZB010000003.1, read on the forward strand.
GTAATTGCAGATCCAGTTTCAACCTGGGTCCAAGATATCTTTGAATTGTTACCCTTGCAAATGCCTCTTTTGGTGACAAAATTGTATACACCACCTTCACCCTGTTTGTTACCCGGATACCAGTTCTGAACTGTTGAGTATTTAACCTCAGCATCCTTGAGCGAAATGATCTCAACTATAGCTGCGTGTAACTGGTTTTCATCTCTCATCGGAGCGGTACAACCTTCCATGTAACTGACATAGCTGCCTTCATCACCAATGATCAAGGTACGTTCAAACTGTCCGGTGTTGGCAGCATTGATCCTGAAGTAGGTTGAGAGCTCTACAGGGCATCGCACACCCTTTGGAATATAACAGAAAGAACCATCCGTAAACACTGCTGAGTTAAGTGCGGCAAAGAAATTATCATTTGAAGGTACAACACTACCCATGTATTGTTTTACCAGTTCAGGATATTTTTGGACTGCCTCACTGAAGGAACAGAACAGAATGCCACGCTCTTCAAGAGTTTTTGAAAAAGTGGTTTTAACGGAAACGGAATCAATAACAGCATCAACGGCTACTCCTGATAGTCTTTTCTGCTCTTCGAGAGAAATGCCAAGTTTGTTGAAAGTATCAAGTAACTCAGGATCTACCTCATCAAGGCTTTCAAGTGATTTCTTCTTTTTTGGTGCGGCATAATAGATAATATCCTGGTAATCAATAGGCGGATGATGGATGTGAGCCCAGTTTGGTTCTGTCATTTGCAACCAGTTACGGTAAGCATTCAGCCTGAATTCCAATAACCAGTCGGGTTCGTTCTTTTTAGCTGATATAAATCTGATGATATCCTCATTTAGCCCTTTAGGGGCGGTATCCATTTCAATATCAGTAAAAAAACCGTACTTATATTCGCTCTGCGTTACCTCGTCAATAATATTTTTTGGATCCTTATCCATATCTTTTCAAGTAAAACTGAGACTATTTAGATTAAATTAAAATAGTTTGGCAAAGATAAAGCTTTTCGCCCAATTAGCATGCCAAAAAATCAAAAATATGACCATAAAACTGATCAGTCCAGTGATGGAATGAGAATCATAACTTCTTAAGGATCAATTAATAAGAAGTTTACCAGAACCAATTGGCTTCGTATCCTTCATAAGGGTTAACAAATAAACACCCGGTCTGAGTGTTTTTCGTTCAATGATAGCCTCTCCTCACTCAATTAATCACTGTAAGGTGGCAAGGGTCTTCAAAATGACAACTGTCAAGATCATAGATCCCGTAAAATGGCTCAATCTGACAGAAGCCATGAAGGTAAGTGAAACAGATGAGAATAAAAAAGTAAAGTTCTTTCATGAAGTTTTAATGAAAGGTTAATTATCTGTAAAGATAAGTAATCACTTCTTAACAAAACGATTTAAATATATTGAGACTACCTTAAAATCCTCTTTATTAAAGTGGAATAGCTCAGAGAATTTTGAACCGGTAATACGTGTATATAATACCAGGTAGAGCATTGTTCCGGCAAAGTAACTGATATTGCTTGAGATGGCAGCCCCCAGGCCTCCCATTTCAGGAATGAGGATCATGTTAAAAATTACATTCAGTACCAGTGCCGGAATGAAAGCTTTGAAAGCGACTTCAGGCTTACCAATTCCTGAAAGCTGACCGCTCAGTATCCTGAAAATAATAACCATAATGATCCCGGGGAGAATAGTTTGAATGATACTAATACTGGGAATATATTTTTGTCCAAAGACCAGTGGAATAATGAAAGGAGCCAAAAGAAAGATAAAAATGGATAGGAAAAATCCTGCAATAAGCGAAAGTCTTAAAAGCCGTGCAGTGCGCTCATTCATTTGACGGGTATCCGTGGTGTTAGCACTTCTTGTCATAACCACTATTCCTATAGCAAGTGGAATCTGCCACAAAAGTTCGGCAACTGCAACTCCTAATGAATATAAGCCCACTTCACGCTTATCGGTCATCAATTGAAGAAATACAATATCTATTCGGAAATTCAACTGGATGATCAGGAATGAGAGTGCATATAATACTCCTGTTCTGATCATTTTGATTATAAGCGTATTTTTTAGTGATATGGTTACATTATATTCTTTGTACAATAACCATAGGCCATAAGCTGAAACAGCAAGATTGCTCAGCATCATTCCGGATAAGGCTCCTATTACCCCGGTTTTTAATATCCAGACAAGAAGGACTGCCGATAAAAGTGTTAACAAAGCAGTAACCCAGTTCATCTGGTTTGCCTTGCGCATCTGCTCTTTTGCAAGGAATACACCGCCGGCGTATATTGCCGTAAGCCTCATTGGGATCGTAACTAAAGCAAGCGAAATAAGAAGGGGTGTGTAACCAATCTTATACATTGCGATATAGGCAATTGTACTGAAAATAATACCGGCTGAGGATGTTATTAGCAAAGTGGATAAAACTGCCGAGACCACCTGATTGGCATCATACTTTCCTGAACCGATCATGAAAACAGTGGTGGGTCGGATTCCCATCTGGAAAAAGCTGACTACAAGTAGCGGTACGACAAGAACAGCAGTATATAATCCGTAACCTTCAGGGCCAAGTTTTCTGGTAAGCAGGACAACAACAGCCAGATTGGCAACAAGAGAGAAGATATTGCTGCTGAAGACGCTAAGGATATCTGAACCGAAAGAGGCTGCAGCTTTTCCAGCCATGCTTTTTTTGATTGCAAATTACACTGTTTTTCAGATGCAATCAGATAAATATTCACTTTTCATTCACTCTTTCATAGGCTTTTTGACTCAAATCCTTCAGGCTCATCTTTTCAAAATAAATGTAGGGTGGGACATTTATCCGGTATTGTTTCAGGAAATCCTGCTGGAGTTGCACAGCTTTCAGCGAGTTTAGCCCATAATCTGAAATAGCTTTCATCACATCGATTTTTTCAAATGGCACTCCAAGATTTTGATTCACCCATATGATTAACCATGCTTCAACAGTTGAGCTTTCAATTTTTATATGAGAAACAGTTTCACCGATCACTGATTCGCTTATTACATCGAGAGTCTTATTTAAAAAACCTTGCTTGCATGCCCTGCGCTGTATTTTTCCGCTTGAAGTCTTCGGTATACTTGCAGTTCGAAGAAGCTGTATTGCGTAAACCTGCTGCTCGAACTCATCCGATATGCTGTTCCTGATTGAATTGCAAACTTTCTCAGTATCCAGGTTTCTAAGCTGTGTACGCTCTATTTCACAAACTATTACTAATTTTTCGGTATTCTGAACATCAATTGAAAATGCTGCAATGGCTGAAGGTCGAATAGCCGGATGGCTTTTCTCGGCGGTGAATTCAAAATCCTGTGGATAATAGTTTTTACCATAAAGAATGATCAGGTCTTTCATCCTGCCGGTAATGAATAATTCATTGTTATAGATAAAACCGAGGTCGCCTGTTCTTAGCCAATATTTGCCCGATTCCTCCTCTCCCTTTACAACTGCTTTAAATGTTTCTGCGGTAATCTCATGTTTATTCCAGTAACCAGCGGCAACAATAGAGCCATAGACCCAGATTTCGCCAACTTCATCAGGATTGACCGGAATTGTTGTATCAGGGTTGATTATCCTTATTTCGGCATCAATCCAGGGATGTCCGACCCCAACAAGAGCTTTGCAATCGGGATCTGATTCCGGCACGTGAACGATCTTGTTTTGTTCTAAAGCTGAAGAAGCTACATGAAGGTAAACTGGGCCTCTTTGAGCTCCAGGTCCTGATATTATCAACGTAGTTTCAGCCATACCGTAGGTTGGGCAAAGTGATCTTGAGTTGAGGCCATATTCAGAATAAGTATCAATAAAGCGGTCAAATGTAGTTTTTCTGATCGGTTCTGCACCACAATAAATGGTGTCGATACAACTCAGGTCCAGCCCCTCTCTCTCTTCGTGTGTTACATTTTCAACAAGGAAATCAAACGCAAAATTGGGAGCTCCGCCATGTGTGCCTCTGTATTTATTAAACGCCTTAATCCATCTTACCGGTTTTTGGATGAATGCTACAGGCGGCATAAGTATTCCGGTACAACCATTATATAACGCCCCCATCATTCCCTCAATCAATCCCATATCATGAAAAGTAGGAAGCCAGCTGACCGATACAGTTTCCTTCGTCAGAGAGAAAGTTTGCTTTAGAAATTCTAAATTACTAACCAGATTTTTGTGTGTCACCATCACCCCTTTCGGATTTCCGGTAGAACCGGATGTGTATTGCAGGAATGCAATGTCATAAGGTTGAATGACTTTTAACCCGTGGGCTTGTAGCTCATTATTGAGCTCATGACCGTTACCATATACATCAGGTATTATCCAAGTCAGCTTTCTTAATTCTGATAAATCGGCGAATGATCTTTCAGTTGAAGAATAAATGTCAGCAGTTGAAATGACAAATGCGGTCTGCGAATCTACTGCCAGTGTTTTTATTCTGTCGAGCGACCTGTTTTTCCTTGGGGGATACGCAGGCACCGCAATTGCACCGGCAAGGAAACAGCCAAATATAGCCTTTATGAATTCCATGCCGGGTGGAAATAACATCAGTATCCTTTCACCTTCAGCACCAAGCTCTTTGAGCTTTACTGCAATATTCAGCGATGAATTATAAAGTTCTCTGAAGGTGATTTTTTCTTCATCATTTTCACCATCTCTGAGATAGATATAAGCGGTCTTTTCAGGGTTGGATTCTGCATGAATCCTTAAGATGTCGGTAATATAGCAGTACCTGTCTTTCCCAGTTTGTGAGTCATTTGAAACCATACACAGCAGATTAATGGTTGTCAAGAGACTTTAAAAGTAGGAATTAATCAGATGTATCGATAAAAAATTAATAAAAAAGATTATTATTATTGTAATAAAAGAGGCTTTAACAGCAACGGTTTGTTATTTTCTTTCTATTTCTTTAAGGAGCTGAATAGCTTTTTCACTGAGTTCTTTAACTGAGATTGAGTTAAAGAAGATATAAGGTGGCACATTTACACCAAACTTTTGCAGGAAATCATGCTGAAGTTGAACAGCTTTTATTGAATTAATGCCGTAGATGGCAATACTTTTTCCGGTGTCAATCCTATCGAAGGCAACTCCCAGCTTTAAATGGATCCATACCATGAGCCATGCCTGGATGGTTGTCAGGTCAATACCCATTTTTGCTTCGGTACTTGTATGATCTTCCATGACCGATATACCAATTACATCCAGTGTTTTATCAAGATATCCCTGTTTACATGCCTTACGTTGTATCTTACCGCTTGATGTTTTAAGAATACTAGCCGTCCGGATGAAAACAACTGCATATACTTCTTGTTCGAACTCATCAGTGATATTCTTTCTAACAATTTCACCGACTTTCAGTGCATCAAAATCACGGATATATGTTCTTTCAACTTCAGCAACAATGACCAGTTTTTCTCTATTGTCAATTTCAATTGAAAATGCCGCCGATGCTCCGGATCTTAAAGACTGATGGCTTTTCTCAGTAATAAACTCAATATCCTGCGGGTAATAATTTCTTCCATGCAGGATAATAATGTCTTTTAATCTTCCGGTAATATATAGTTCGCCATCATGAATGAATCCAAGATCACCCGTCCTTAACCAACCATCATGTGAAGCCTCCCCTTTGATAAAAGCTTTGAAGGTTTCATCCGTAAGTTGTTTTTTGTTCCAATACCCTGAAGTGACAATAGAACCGGAAACCCAGATTTCTCCTATCTCGTCGGCACCTGATTCTTCTGTAGTCTCAGGATTTACAATTTTCAATTTTGTATCAATCCAGGGATGGCCAACGCCCACAAGATATCTTGAATCAGGTTTATCATGCGAAACAGTTACAACCTTGTTCAATTCAAGTTCTGAAGCTGAGACACTTAAATAAACCGGCCCCCTGTTTGCTTCAGGGCCTGAAATTATCAGCGTGGTTTCGGCCATACCATAGCAAGGATACATCGACTCACGGCTAATACCATATGGTTTATAAAATTCAATAAACCGTTCAAAAGTATCTTTTCTGATAGGTTCCGCACCGCAATAAAGGGTCTCCATACTTGAGAGGTCCAGGCCTTCAAGTTCATCAGTACTTACCCCATCAACACAAAGATCATAGGCAAAATTGGGAGCACCACCATGAGTGCCTTTATATTTATGAATAGCCTTCAGCCATCTGACCGGTTTCTGAATAAATGTAACCGGGGGCATCAGAACTCCTTTGTATCCGTTATATACAGCTCCAATAACTCCGTCGATTAATCCCATATCATGGAAACTTGGTAACCAGCTGACCGAAACACTTTCAGGCGTTAAACTGAAACTTTGCCTGATGAATTCAAGATTTCGTATTATATTCCTGTGTGTTACCATTACTCCTTTTGGCAATCCGGTTGAACCTGAAGTATACTGGAGTAATGCAATTTCGTCGGAAGAAGATTTGGATGAATGAATATCGCCAGGAATATTATCTGATTGGAGTGCATTTAAAGTACCTGTATCACCCAGGCCTTGATCGGTTATAATCCAATCAAGGCACTTAAGTTTCTCCAGGTCAGAAAATGAGCGTTCGAATGAATTCCTTATTTCATTAATAGTCAATACAATTGTGGAACCCGAATCTTCAACAAGTGTCATAATCCTTTCCAGTGACTTGTTTTTCCGGGGAGCATATGCGGGTACTGCAATAATTCCTGAATAGAAACACCCGTAAAGTGCTTTAATAAAGTCAGTGCCCGGAGGAAAAAGCATTAATGCCCTTTCACCCCTGTGATGAGTGGTAAGCAACTTCCTGGCAATGTTTTCGGCAGCCATATCCAGTTGACTGTAAGTAATTATTTCTTCATCATCTTCACCGTCATTCAGATAGATATATGCAACGCGTTTGGGAGTAAGCTGTGCTCTTGATTTTAAAATATCGGGTATACAATATCTAAACGTCTCCTCTTCTCTAATACTGCCTTTAAGAAATAATTCCGGTACCATCATAAATTTTTAAAAATCGGGATGCAAAAATATGAATATTTAGTATTGAGCTTAAAAGCAGTTGATTAAATACAAAGAGAAATTTGGAAACTTAAAATATAAAATGCCTCGAACTATATTGGCCTGACTTTCCGTTGGTTGAATTTCCAATATAGCTTCAGAAAAATCCCAAGCGATTTATTGAGAGAATTTCTCATCTTATATGGCAGATGATCGCCTAACATAATAAGCCGGTACATAATGGATGCATAGATCAGCGCAGGAGAGATCCATAAATAAAGCAATGGATTGAATCCCTTATACATACGCTGATAACCTGCCTTTTCGGCCGTTCTGCCACCAACAAGATCAGCCACCCTGATCTGTCGTGGTGTCATATCAGTCCTCCACTTTTCCATACGCCCTGTAGAAATCGGATTGAAGAGGCTTTTATGAATTTGTTTTATGGTATCATCAGTACCATAAGCCTTTTCGGCTTCCTGTTTCTTTTCATAAAACTCAAGCACTGAGGGATCGAATTCAATACCAAGAAACTCATACAGTCGCCGTGAATGTAATTCTGGATCAGCAACCAGGTCCTCATACCTAAGTGAATAAATCAAGCCAGGGTGTTTTTCCTTCAAGTGCCACATCTTCTTCAATGCGTACTTCCATCTGTAGATCACAATGGGAACTACCGGCACCTCAAAATTCACATTGGTCAATGACACGTAATTATCCCTGTAATCGCGTGTTATGTGAATGATCTTTGATTGAGGAAACAATTGATGGATCCTTTGGGGATAAAGGGAATACATAGGGTTTTTATCACCGATCATCTTTATTTCGCCTTTAGCATATACCGAATGGTAGTTCTTATATACCTGAAGCACCACATCCTGAAAAGTACGTTTCCCTTTGATTTTCAATAGATCGTTTAACAGAGCTTCCCTGTTAATAAGCCATTTATCAAAGTACCTAACCTTAAAAAGATCATCCGTAAATTCTGTGATGGTCTGCTCAGTCCAATTGGTTACCTTCCCGTATTTCTTATAAAGGATTATGATAAACGGACTTTCAGGAGGGACAATAATATTTTGGTGTGCTTCAAAAAGCAACCTCAGAAGGGTAGTTCCCGAACGCGGCCTTCCAATGATAAAGAAAAAGGGAATGTCTTGCATTAAATACTGGTAGTCACTAAATAGCGGGTGTAAAAATAAGGAAAATATTGCACCTCACTCTGCCCCATTAGCTGAAATTGCTTTATTTTGCACCCGAAACAGGGGTTGCAATGCTTTTTAACTCAATAGAATACCTCATATTTTTTCCGATAGTTGTTGTTCTCTACTTCACCATGCCAAACCGGTGGAGATGGGTGCTGTTGTTAGTAGCCAGTTATATCTTCTATATGTGCTGGAGGGCTGAGTATGTGGTGCTGATAATGATCACAACCCTTATTGATTATCTCATTGGACTAAAGCTTGCACAGAAGATCCCTAAAAAGAAGAAGAAAGCATTCCTTGTTATCAGTATCATTGCCAATCTTGGAATGCTGGCAGGGTTCAAATACCTTAATTTCTTTTCGCAAAGCATCAATGACTTCCTCAATGTTTTCAATAGCGACGTTTCATTCCCGGTCTATAATATTCTCCTGCCGGTCGGGATTTCATTTTATGTATTCCAGTCGCTCAGTTATACCATTGATGTATATAGAGGTAACTCACCGGCAGAAAAGCATTTAGGTAAATTTGCCCTCTATGTTTCATTCTTTCCGCAGTTGGTTGCAGGGCCGATTGAGAGATCAACCAGCCTGATTCCTCAGATACATAAACCGCTGCCTTTCAGTGAGGAAAGACTAGTCAGCGGTTTAAAACTTATGCTTTGGGGGTTCTTCAAAAAGCTTGTAATTGCCGACAGGCTTGGGATGTTTGTGAATTATGTATATGAAAATCCAACCCAGCATGCCGGCTTAACCATAATCCTTGCTACGATTCTTTTTGCATTCCAGCTTTATTGTGATTTTTCGGGATACACTGATATTGCGCGAGGATCAGCGCGAATACTTGGATTTGAATTGATGATCAATTTCAACCGGCCGCTGATCGCGAAATCATTAAGGGATTTCTGGAACAGATGGCATATCTCGCTTACCACATGGTTCCGCGATTATGTTCTTTATTCCCTGCCCTATGTAAAGAATAATGAAGTGAAATTAAATCTGTTTAATCGCAATCTTATCATAACTTTTTTACTGATGGGCCTTTGGCATGGGGCATCCTGGACGTTCGTCCTTTTTGGATTATTCCATGGTATAATGCTTGTAGCAGAGACAATAACTGAAAAAGCACGCCATAGGTTTTTTGAACACACAGGTATCATTAAGTCTGGAAAATTAATAAATACTTTAGGGCTGTTGACTACATTCACACTGGTAGTGTTTTCACTCTATTTCTTTAGGGCAAACAGCTTATCCGATTCAATGCTTCTGATAAAGAATTCATTTGATTTTTCAGGAATGAGGGAATCGGTCGTTTATATGCTTAAAAACAATGAATTGACATTCGGTATCCTGATGGTAATCTTTCTCATGATTGCAGAGCAACTGCATGCAAAAAGGAATCTATTGGCAATTATTGCAACAAAACCAATCTTTTTCAGGTGGTCACTCTATTCAGGCTTCGTCTTCTTTATACTTGTTTTTGGAGTCCTTTATGAGCAGAAGTTCATCTATTTCCAGTTTTAAAGATATAATGGAATCTAAAATAAAAATGCAATAATCCGAAAGCAAAAAACCTGAACTGATACTACTGAAAAGATTAAAATTAAAAGTAAAATGACAAACGGTTTCAAAAAACGGCTCCTGGTTTTCGCAGTGATTCTGGTTGTCATTAATGTGGCACTTGACCAGGGATTCAAGTACTTTTCAGTCCATAATATCCTCAATGAGAAGATGGATGATCAGTTTGCCGGTTATGATGATACACTTAAGTACCTAGCTATGGGTAATTCACATAATTGTGTAAACACCCGCATACTTGCCCATAGTTTTAATTATGGTTCGCCAAGTGAGAATTATATCCAGTCGTATTATAAATTGAAGCACATTCTTGCCAGTTCCGGTAAGAAACCTCAAACTTTAATTTTGCAATCCGACCTTTCAAGCTATGGCACTAAGATATCTGACCGTTATGAGTATAATTCATATTGGATTAAGTACATAGATTATATCGAGCTGGCAAGGGTTAAGAAACAAAGGAGTATAGTGTTTAAATGGCTTGAGGGAAAACTCTTCTCATATGCCGGTAATTACAAGGATATACAGCTTTCCATTGTTTACCGCATGAAAATGAAGAACCTGGAGATGTACAATGGTTACAGACCACACCGTGACTACCATAATTTTGCCAATGAACCCAATAAACAAAAAACTGCATGGAATAAAGCCCAACTGATCCTCACTAATAATTCCTATTTTGACCCCTCAATTAAATACTATTTTGATAAGATACTCTCTTTATGCCAGGAACACAATGTAAAGGTTGTACTTGTCAGATATCCCTTAACGAGTGAATTTGATACAGAGGAAAGGAAAATTGTCCCTGCGGATAAATTGATATCTGAAATTGAAGAGATCGCATCCAAATATCCTGTCTATCGTGGTACACTTGATTACCACAACCTCTTTTTTGACCACCCGGAATACTTCTTTGATCCTGACCACCTGAATGTTAAAGGGTCCGATTTATTTACGGAAAGGTTGGCAGATGATCTGAAAAGGTTTTAACCTTTTCTATTCGGCTTAAGCCTTCTTCCTATAGTTTCAGCAAGCCAGAGCGGCCCTTTACTGAGTATCTTTTCGCGCCAGCGGTAGGGGAATTTGTCGATTATAAAAGTCATTAAATAGAGGAAACGTGCATAGAGTACGCCGGGGGCTGCCTGCATTGCTGTCAGAATGCTGTACTGGACATATACTCTTTCATAGCCGGCTAATTCAGCATATTTACCTGCAACCTGGTCGGCTATCCTGATCTGGCGCGCATTAATAGACTTCTTCCATAACCCGAGCCTGGATGTATTGATGGGATTAAAAAGACTTTTATGGTGTTTCTCAAGTATATCGGCAGGATAGTTTTCCACCGCTTTTTCCTTCATACGATAGAATTCAAAGACCTCGGGCAGGTAAGGGATGTTAAGAAATTGGCATATCTGTTTAAAATGGAAATGCGAATCAGCAGCAAGGTCCTCATAACGGATGAAAAAGAAATCACCGGGGTATTTTTCTGCTGCCTTTAATGCCTTCTTATAGAAATACTTCCATTTATAAACTACAAGGGAAGCGACTGGAAGTTCAAAATCGACATTAGTGACTGAATGATAGTTATCCCTGTAATCTCTCAGTATGTAAATAAACTTAGCCTCAGGGAACAGTTTTTTCAGACGATCCGTATAAATGGTATAACCATGATTTTTATCACCAACCCATTGTATTTCATCTTTATTATAAAAGGATTTAAAACTCATGTAGACAGTTTCGCATACTGACCTGTAATCGGTATTGATTCCCAAACTCAGAAGATCAGTCTTGAGACTGTCATAACCGACATTCCATGCACTAAATTGCCATTGCTCAAACAGGTCATCACAGAATTTTTCAATTACCGGTTTAGTCCATTGTTTGACTTTGCCATACTCAGGATAGAGATTTAATACAAATTGGCACTCCCATGGGATTTGGACATTTGGGTGGGCATCAAACAACGACCTCAGAAGGGTGGTCCCTGTCCGAGGTCGTCCAATGATAAAAAAGAATGGTTTCAAAACGATGACTTAAAACTTACAACTTAATGTTATTTACCGGGTACACCCGAAGTCCTGGTCCAGGTGAGCGTCTTACTGATGAAACCGGCGCCACCGGTGATTTGCATCGTATTCTTGTTCTTATCTAATTTAACCTTGCAGTTGAATGATTTACCAGTTTGTGGCTGATAAATCCTTCCACCTTCGTAAGTGTCGGTTTTAGCATTGTATGTTAGACCGGTAATTAGGTCAGAACCTACAATTGGGTTATTACGTTTAGTCCTGTCCGGATTATTTACATCTTTCAAAGGCTTGCCACTCTTATCTCTTTGTTTACTCCACACAGCTTTCCCATTGTACTTGTCGCCAACTTTGTAAAATTCAACTATTGTAGCTTTTTGTGCAGTAAGCCAATGTCCGGTTAGGTCTTTTGCAACAACTGCAGGCTTACCTGGAGTAACTGGTTTAGAAGCCGGCTTGGCACCTTGAGCTGTAGGTTTAGCAGTACCTGTTTTAGCTGTTGACTGGCTCGCCGGTGTTGCAGGCTTGACAGGGGTAGCACCATTTTTAACAGTTGCAGGTTTGCTTTGCTTGGCAGGAACCGCCGGAGTTGCAGAAGTAGCCTCTTTCTTTGTGGCTGTTGTTGGGGTAATTACTTTCCTGGCAGTGGTTGTAGTGGTTTTCGATTCTTTGGTTTGATCAGTTTGAACCGTCTGGGCATTTAATGAAAATATTCCCCAGGCTACTAATAAAACAGCAGTAAGAAAATTTCTTCTGAACATGGGTTTGGGTTTTTAATGTTTTATTTGTACAAAAATAGTGTTTTTGAACCCAACGGGTGCAATTAATGTGCCAAAAGAATTTAAAGGTACAATTCTGTTCCCGAACAAGAAGATAAACTTGTTTTAAGAGTTTTCAGGAAAATATTTAGCTTTATCTTCGCGTCTTGTTTCAAGCTCTGGCAATGAAAATTCCATTTAATAAACCTCATTTCACAGGTGAAGAGGTATATCATTTATCTCAGGCTGCTATTGTGGGTAAACTTTCCGGCAATGGTAATTATACCAGGAGATGCCAGCAATTTCTTGAAGAGCGTTACGGCATCAGGAAAGCGCTGCTTACTACAAGTTGCTCTGATGCCCTTGAGATGTCAGCTTTACTTTGCGACCTTAAACCGGGTGATGAAGTAATTATGCCATCTTATACTTTTGTTTCCACAGCCAATGCTTTCGCCTTAAGGGGTGCCAGGATCGTTTTTGCCGATAGCCAAAAAGAGAATCCAAATATTGATGCACAAGAAATTGAAAAGCTTATCACCAACAAAACCAGGGTAATCGTTGCCATGCATTATGGTGGCATCGCTTGTGACATGGGTCATATTATGGATATTGCTGCAAAGCATAATCTCATCGTTGTTGAAGATGCCGCCCAGGCACTTGATGCATTCTATAAAGACAAACATCTTGGAAATATTGGTTCTTATGGTACGTATTCCTTTCATGAAACAAAGAATATTACTTCAGGCGAGGGAGGTATGATCACCATCAATGATCCCTCTAAAATTGCAGTTGCAGAGATCATGTGGGAAAAAGGCACCAACAGGGCAGCCTTTGCCAGAGGCGAGGTTGAAAAATACGAATGGGTCTCACTTGGAAGTTCGTTTCTTCCTAATGAAATAACAGCAGCCTTCCTTTATGCTCAGCTTAGCAGCATAGGAGATATCCAGAAAAAAAGGCTGCAAATCTGGCAAAGATATTATAACAAATTATCAGCTGCGGGATTGGAGGAATATATAACACTGCCTTTTGTACCTGATTTTGCAAAACAAAACGGACATCTTTTTTACATCTTGGTAAAATCAGAAGAAACCAGGAATCAGTTATTGAGTTATCTCCACTCTGAAGGCATCCAGGCTGTTTTCCACTACCTCACCTTGCATAATTCGCCATATTACAAGAATTTCCACGGCAACCGGAAATTACCCAATGCAGAAAGATATTCCTCTACTTTATTGCGGTTGCCCTTTTACTATTCATTGAGCGAGGATGAGATTCAGAATGTTGTTGAAGCTATCCGAACCTTCTTTAAATAAGGCTAAGGGCTAAGGGCTAAAGGCTAAAGGCTAAAGTTTCAGGTACTTTTTACTTTAGCCCTTAGCCCTTGGCTTTTAGCCCTGTATCTGGGAAGGATCAAACAGTGAGATAATCTCCTGATCGGTTTCAAATGAAATCCTGGCTTTCTTCTTTTCAGGGTAATCGATCCTGGAAAGCACATACCGCATAGTTTCCATACGGGCTACGGCTTTGTTGTTACCCTTGACGATTACCCATGGATTTTTTTCAGTGTGTGTATGGAGGAACATCTGGTTTTTGTACCATGTATATTCATCCCACATTTGCTGGGCTTTAAGGTCAACAGTGCTCAACTTCCATTTCTTGAGAGGGTTTTTCATCCTGTCATCTAACCTGATCTTTTGTTCCTGGATATCAATTGAGAACCAGAATTTTATCAGGATGATTCCATCCTCCTGCAGCATCTCTTCCAATTGTGGTGCCTGTTTAAGGAAAAGCTCATATTGTTCCTGAGTGCAGAAGCCCATAACTGGTTCGACAACAGCCCTGTTGTACCAGCTCCGGTCAAAGAAGACCATTTCGCCCGGATTGGGGAACTGCTCAATGTATCGCTGGAAATACCACTGACCCTTTTCTATCTCTGTTGGTTTAGGCAGAGCAATCACCCTGATGAAACGTGGATTCATGTACCGGATAAAGCGATAGATTGCTCCTCCCTTGCCAGCTGTATCACGCCCTTCGAAGATGATAATAACACGCAACCTCTGGTCATAGATCCATTTCTGGAGCTTAAGTAACTCAATTTGGAGCTGGATATATTCCCTGCTGTGTCTCGTCTGAAGATTCGGATCGGTCATTGTTAGTCGCAATTAGTTTACAAATCTACGCCGTTCAATATTAAACAGGACTTCCTTTATGGTAATGTTCAAATACAAGTTTGGCACGTGACTTACCTATAACGGCTTCAAGCTCTTCAATATTTGATTCCCTGATTTTTTTGACTGACTTAAAGTTTCTTAGGAGTATCTGGGCAGTGGCGGGACCGATTCCTTCAATTTCATTCAGGGCCGTTTTAATCGTTCCCTTCTCTCTTCTTTTTCTGTGATGGGTGATTCCGAATCGATGAGCCTCATCCCTCATTTGTTGTATTACCCGCAGGGTTTCCGATTTCTTATCGAGGTGCAAAGGCAGTGGATCGCCCGGAAAATACAATTCTTCCAGTCGTTTGGCAATACCTATCAGTTGAATTTTATCCTGTAGCCCGAGTTTCTCAATGCTTAGCATCGCCGAGCTCAACTGTCCTTTGCCGCCATCAATGATCACCAGTTGTGGTAATTCACAACCTTCATCGAGCAAACGCCTGTAACGCCTGAATATAACTTCTTCCATTGAGGCAAAATCATTAGGACCCTCTACTGTCTTGATGTTGAAATGCCTGTAATCCTTCTTTTCGGGTTTAGCATTCCTGAAAACAACCATTGCTGCCACAGGATATGACCCCTGGATATTTGAATTGTCAAAACATTCAATATGTGACGGTAACTCTTTCAGACGAAGGTCTTTTTTGATTGTTTCAAGTATCCTGTTTGTTCTCCTGTCCGGATCTACCAATTCTTTCTGACGCTGTTTATCGAGCTGGTAATACTTTGCATTACGTTCTGAGAGTTCAAGTAATTGTTTTTTATCTCCTCTTTGCGGGATCGTAAAAGTAACCCCCGGGATCTCAAAATCAGGCTTTACCGGAACAATGATCTCTCTGGCTTCCGATTCGAAACGTATATAAAGGTCACCGATCGCTATGGATAATAACTCAACAGCTGATTCATCAAGTTTCTTCTTGATTTCAATTGTATGTGACTGAATAATTGCACCGTTGACCACTTTTAGAAAGTTAACATAGCCGGATTGCTCATCCTGGGACAGGGAGTAAACATCAACATTGCTGATTGCCGGATTGACTACTGTTGACTTACTTTGGTACCTGTCGAGGATCTCAATCCGTTCCTTGAGCATCTGAGCTCTTTCGAATTTGAATTCAGAAGCATACTTTTTCATCAGGTCGTTCAACTGGTTTCTTACCTGACTAATGTTACCTTTAATAATATCCCTTATATTCCTGATATTCACCATATAATCATCATGAGTCTGCTTTCCGACACATGGCGCCAGGCAATTCCCGATATGATACTCAAGACAGACCTTAAATTTGCCGGCCTGAATATTCTTCTCTGTAAGATTAAGGGTGCAGGTTCTGCGTGGATAGAGTTGCCTGATCAAATCAAGCAGCGTATGCATCATTTTTCCGGATGCATAAGGACCAAAATACTCACTGCCGTCCCTGACAACATTCCTTGTTGAGAAAACACGCGGGAAGGGTTCATTTTTTATGACAATCCACGGATAGGTTTTGTCATCCTTGAGCATCACATTATACCGTGGCTTATATTCTTTTATTAGATTGTTTTCAAGCAACAAGGCATCAAATTCACTCTTAACAACAATCCATTTAATGTCAGCTATCCTTGAGACCATTACCCTGATCTTTCCTGCCAATGAGGTGTCTTTGTTGAAATAGGAGCACACCCTCTTTTTAAGGTTCTTGGCTTTCCCCACATAGATCAAGTTGCCCTCTTTATCATAATACTGATAGACTCCGGGCAATCCGGGTAACGTTTTCAGTATTAAATTGAGATCCTTCATTTTAACTTTAGCCCTTAGCCTTTAGCCTTATTTATAATGTTCAAACCCTTGAGCGGTGATCGGATACATGCTGCCACCCCTTGAAATAAGGTATTCACCTTCGTTCTGTGACGTCATGTGGCCAATAATGTGTACTCCTTTAATGGCTCTGACTTTTTCTGCATCATTAAGATCAACGGTAAAAAGCAGTTCATAGTCTTCACCTCCGTTCATGGCGGCGGTAGTCGGGTCGATCTTAAACTCGGCGGCAATATCGGCTGTTACTACGTCGATCGGTATTTTTTCTTCAAAGATCCTGCAGCCGAGTTTTGAATCTTTCGATAGGTGCAGTATCTCACTTGCAAGGCCATCACTGATATCAATCATGGAGGTAGGCTGTATTCCGGTTTCTTTTAGCTTTTCAACAATGTCAGTGCGGGCTTCAGGTTTCAGTTGACGTTCAAGCACATAATCATTCCCTTCCAGGTCTGGTTGCATATTCGGGTTTGCCCTGAAAACCTCTTTTTCCCTTTGCAACACCAGCAATCCCATATAAGCGCCCCCAAGGTCACCGGTAACACAAATCAGATCATTTTCTCTTGCTGAATTCCTGTAAGTTACTTTATCTGCCTCTGCTTCACCTACAACAGTGACTGATATGAACAACCCTGAAGGTGAAGCAGTTGTATCGCCACCAACAAGATCAACTTTATATTTTTCGCAAGCAAGTTTTATACCAGAATAAAGTTCATCGAGTGCTTCAACTGAATAACGGCTTGATACTGAAATGCCAACCAATAACTGTGTTGCCTTGCCGTTCATTGCGGCTATGTCGGAAATATTTACTACTGCCGATTTGTATCCAAGATGCTTTAAAGGGGTATATGACATATCAAAGTGAATTCCTTCAATCAGAAGGTCTTTAGCCACCAGTATTACCTTACCTTGTGAGGGTTCAACCACGGCAGCATCATCACCAACAGCTTTAATAGTGCTTCTGTTAAAGATCGTAACCTTCTCAGTAAGCCGGTCAATCAGGCCAAATTCTCCAAGCTCCGACAACTCAGTGCGCCGGGGCCTTTCTTCATTAATCATATTCTCTTGTTTTAAAGGAATTTAGTTTGCAAAGATACGAAATCCGTATGTTCAGCTTCCGGAGCTCTTCATCGCAGTATTTTAGTGAACCTTGAACCACTTATTGTTCTTGTTCTTCAAACCACATTCCCTCGTCACTTTTATAAGAAATAATCTCAGGTCGGTTTACCAGCAAAGGTTCAATTAAACCAGCAAATCCTGATTCATAATCTTCAGGTTCAAGGAGAAGTTTGGGCAGATGGCCTTCAACAGCAATTTTATGAACGGCATTCCGGATTTTACCTGCGCTTTGTTCAAAGGATGCACGTGTCATCTCATAGAGCTGGTTCTCAATGTCTTTCTGCCCCCTGCAAAGTATGTAACCAAGCTCTTGGTTATACTTTATTGCATTGGGATTTGATCTCAGTATGTGTGCATACTGTTTTTGCCAGTTGAGGAAGTGAAAATTGAGCTCAATACCTGCAACTGAGACGAAATAAGGGACAAAGGAATTGCAGTATTTCTCAACACCGATAAATAAACCGGATTCTGATGTCCGCTTTTTCCAGTCAATATTTTTATCATTCAATAGACCGATCTTTTCGCCCTGGTAATGGATCACCATATAGTTGTTGCTCAAGTTATTGATTGATCTAAACCATATAAGTTGCTCTTCAGGCGAAATGATTTTCCGGTATTCCATATTCAGCCGCACCCTGTCGGAATTCCTCCATTCCCTGACCAATTCAATGTCTCTCTCCTTAAGCCGTTCAAGCACAATACCATATTTAAATGCTTTCATGTTAATAGTGCTAAATGGTTACCTGAGATGAAAAGTTCCGGGCATGTTTATTCAACTTTATCCACAGCGAAAAGTTTATACTTCCTTTTTTATGAACGTAGTACAGTTTTTATTGAATAGGGTGGTTTACGGTTTTGGACATTATAAATACGACTCAGGTATTCACCTAAAACGCCAAGCGATAAAAGTATGATACTGGTGGAAAAGAGCACAGCGACGATCATGGCGGTAAACCCGAGTGGCACATCCTGGAAGAGCTTCCTGTAGATAAAGACCAGGCCGATGACAAAGCTGATAATTGAAGCAATAATACCTCCGTAAACCATTAACCTTAAGGGGATAGCTGTGTAATAAATTACAAGATTGGTCAATAAAGAGAAAAGAGACCTTGATGTATAATTTGACTGCTGGTAAGGCCTTTTATTATGCTGAACGGTGACAAATTCAATATCTGAAGTGTACCAGTTAAAAAGCTCATCCAGGTAAATAAAATCAATTCGGTGATTTAGCAGGTTCTTAACCATGGATGATTTAATCAGCCTGAAAGAAGAACCCGCCCCTTTGGTTTGGAATAGTCTCCTGGAAGTTCCTTTAAGGGTGGCGCTTCCCATATTATGAACCATTGAATGATGCTTCTTCGAGAATATGCCATAAACCACATCTGCATCAGTCTCTTTCATTCGCTCTATCAGTTTTACTATGTCTTCAGGTGGATTCTGAAGATCATCATCAATGGTAATGATATATTCACTTGATGATGAAGCAAGCCCGCATAGAGTGGCATTGTGCTGGCCAAAATTCCTTGCTAATTTAATACCAACGACCTTTTCCGGAAATTCTCCCTGCAGTTTGGATATTACCTCCCAACTGCGATCTGCACTTGCATCATCCACAAAGATCACTTCAAATGATTTTCCTATCCTGCCAAATGTACCGGCAGTCTGGCTGTACAGCTCCCTAAGGGATTCGTGGCTGTTATAAACGGGTACTACTACTGAATAATCGGGCATACCAAAAATATTGTTCAATGCTTCGCGTTCAATGCTTCGCGTTCAATGTTGTTCAAAGCTTCGCGTTCAAATTCATCATTCACAATTCATCATTCACTATTAAATTCCTCTTGCCTTTCGCCTTTCGCCTTTGAATTTTTGCCTACTTAATTCATCATACATCATTCATCATTCATCATTCAATTATCCACCTCCCAATATCAAGCTCGTTGCCGATACCCACTTAGATGCATCCGATAAGAAATAGATGATGGTATTGGCAACATCTTCAGGTTCGCCGAGGCCGAGTATCTGCCGGGCTTCGATCATGTTAACGGCATCCTGTGAGTAGTTGGTGGCTGTTTGGTCAAGCATGGGTGTTTTCACGAAAGCAGGTGCAACACAATTCACCCTTATACCTTTGGATGATAGCTCCAATGCCAGTACCCTTGCATATGCTTCGATTGCAGCTTTGGCACTGATATACATAGCTCCTCCAACAAATGGATAACGTGTTGAAATTGAGGAAATAAAAACCAACGATCCCTTCCTTGCAATACGCTTTTTTGCCAACAGGGCAGAGGTGAGCAGGACTGCAGCATTGAAACTGATACTGAAGGTCTTCTCAATGGTTGCAGATGTTATAAACCGTGCCGGCGAAAGATCAGAAATACCGGTGCTGTATACCACTCCGTTTAGCTCAGGAAGATCCATGACAAGCTTATCTATATCATTCTGAATAGTAAGGTCAGCCGTAAAGACCTTATGTCCTTCACCTTCAAGTAAATCAAACGTTTGTTGCAATCTGCCGGGATCACGTCCGGTGATCATTACCGTTGCCCCTGCCTGTGATGCTGAAATGGCAGTTTGCCTTCCCAGTCCTGATGAAGCGCCGGTTACCAGGATTGTTTTTCCCTTCAATGAAAATTGTTCCATCCTTTCTGTATAAATATCCCTCTTCTTTGTTGCTGTGGAGACGTGGCGCGCCGCGTTTCTACATCTTCATATTGTTAAACCTTATTTTCAAATACAGATTCCTTCTTCAATATTGACACCTCAGGCACAACAATTCCGTCTGTTTCAAGAAGGACTGTACCCCATGATAATCCGATCCCAAATGCTGAGAGGAGCAGTTTAAGTGGATTATTCTGCAATTGCTCACGTAACTGTGTCACCATGGTCAAAGGAATGGAGGCGCAGCTTGTATTTCCATAATCCTTTAATGAATACGGCACTTTTTCAGGATCAACCTTCAGCATTTTACGCAGCGTTTCATTGATCAGCCTGTTAGCCTGATGAAACAGAAGGAAATTAAATTCTTCAATATTATGTTCAAAATGCTTAAGCGTCGTCTTAATATTAGGCACCACTTCACGCAGTGAGAAGTTAAATACTTCAATTCCGTTAAGCTCAATCTGCAAACGGTTCCTGTAAATTCCATCGGCGTATTTCTTAACAGCGAAGGATTGCTTTCCCGCTAAATTCCTTACGCCGCCATCGCGAATAATGATCGCCTCATGGCCACTACCATCGCTTTGCATGTTGAATTTAATGGCAGGTGCTCCGGGTTTTAATTCTAAGGCAGTAGCTGTACCCGCATCGCCAAATAAGGGATAAGTGCTTTTATCCCGGTATGAGGAGGTTACGTTTGAAAGATCCCCCACAAGCAGCAGGCTTTTGGAAATGCCCGAGGCTTTAATCATACTGCTGATGAAAGATAAACCATAGACATATCCTGAACAGCCAAGGTTTATATCAATAGCCATGCAAGTTTTTGGAAGCTTAAGCCTGTCCTGAAGGATCGTAGCAGTAGATGGGATTATATAGTCGCGCGATTGGGAAACAAAGATTAAAAGCTGTATTTCAGAGGGTTCCCACTTTAAAGCATCCAGCAATTCAAGGGCCGCCTGAAAGCAGAGGTCTGATGTGGTTTCTCCGGTCACGGCAACATGCCGTTGCTCAACTCCGATGGTTTTTATGAGTAGCTCACGGTCGCTGCTTTTAATCCAGCCATAATCACGGTTATTAAGCACCTTCCCGGGTACGCAGGCAGAGATGCCTGCAATTCTGATATCATCGATTTTAAAAAGAGCCATTGTGTTGTGTATGAGAAAATTCCATTTGTAATGGAATAATACAAAAGTAAAAAAATTATGTATATACTTGCAGACTGGGAGTTCTTATTAGCGTTCCGGTAGATGCAATCAAAAAAGAAACTTATACTGGTTAATCCTATCCTGCAGGGATTCGACGGACTTATGCAGGACGCATCGATACGTATGATGCCTATCGCACTTGGTATTGTGGCAGCCCTTACTCCTGATGAGTGGGAAACAGAATTGATCGATGAGGCTTACGAAAAGTTTACATTAACGAGCGCTGATCTTGTTGCTTTTACCTCATTCACTGCCAATGCACCGAGGGCATACGAAATTGCCGGACTTTGCAGGAAAGCAGGCATTTATACGGTAATGGGAGGAGTGCATGCAACGATGTGTCAGCACGAGGCACTTCAGTACATTGATACAATAGTTACCGGTGAGGCTGAAGGAGCATGGGTTAAATTTCTAAGTGATCTTAAGGAAGGGAAGCCATCAAGAATTTATGAAGGTAATCTTGTGGATATGAATGATGTACCTTTTGTCAGAAGGGATATTTTCAAAAAATATCCCTATGTGTACGATCTGGTGCAGACTTCAAGAGGCTGTCCAATGGGATGTGATTTCTGCTCAGTTACACAAATGTGCGGAAAATCATACCGTGAAAGGGATGTGGAAGTCGTTCTTGATGAATTGGAACAGACCGACCGGCCATTGCTATTTTTCTCCGATGATAATCTTGTAAATAATAACAAAGGAGCCCAGGAGCGTGCCATACGACTTTTTAAAGGAATGGTGGAGCGTAAGATGAATAAAGTATGGTTTTCACAGGCTGCGCTTAATTTCGCCGACAATGATGAGGTTCTTTACTGGGCTCGGAAAAGCGGTTGTGTAATGATACTTCTTGGTGTTGAGGCTGAAACCTGGGAGGCGCTCACTTCTATAAAAAAGAATCTTAACATCAGGAAGGGACTTGGTGCTTATGATGAGATTTTCAGAAAGATACACCGTCATGGTATTGGGATCCTTGCAACTATAATATTTGCCTTGGAAACCGACACAATAGAAAGTCTTTACGCCAGGCGTGATTTCCTGAAAAACAGTAGCGCTGACGGATATCAATGTACCGTATTGACACCTTTGCCTGGTACCACATTATATGAGAGAATGGATCGTAACAGACAGATCATGGCTAAAGACTATCCAAATGACTGGCGATTCTATAATGGCGTTACCTCAGTGGTTGAACTTCAACACCTGACAAGAAAGGATGTGACAACCACAATGAAAGATATCTGGTTGAGTTTATACACGAAAGAGCCTGTCAGACGAAGACTCTTCAGAACACTTCTTAATTCCCATAGTTTCAAAACTGCTTATTGGGCTTATGGGATTAACCATGCATACAGTCGTATGTTCCTTGAGGGAATTTACCATATAGATAAGGATAGCAGAAGGAAGCGCTCGTTCTATCTCCAACTTACAGATCAGATACTTAAAATATTTTATCTGCTTCCATGGCGGAAGTTTTCAGCAAGATTTGGGGCAAGATAAAGGCTAAAGGCAAAAAGCAAAAGGCGAAAGTGCTTTAACAGGTAAGTGGTTGACCTATTAGCCCTTAACTTTTAATTCGATTATTTTATAAATATCCTCGACTGTCTTTGAGTTTGCAATATCCTCGGCATTGATGGTCACATCATATTCAGTTTTGACCATTGCTATTAAAATAAGCGCATTAATTGAATTCCATTCAAACACTTCCCTGAAAACGCTTTCTGGCTTCAATGTACCCGGCTGTATGTCGTCGAATTCTTCTTCAATCCTGATAATGAAATCATTAATATTCATGATGGTTATTTTGCAGATGGCAAAGGTAAAATTATTTTTGGAAATAAAGTGCTGATTTTTAAGAGAAAAGAATAGATTTTATATAGAATATTTCTCTATTATTGCACACTTGCAGAAAGATAAATATAAAAATTGTGTGTATATAGAAGAGGTATGCAACAGAATACGAAAAGGAAGTTAGTACTGATTAATCCGGAGAACAAGCAGAGAAAAGGTTTCATTCGTGATATAAGTACCCGTTTCATGCCGATTGGGTTAGGTATAGTGGCAAGACTCACTCCTGATAATTGGGAAGTTGAGCTAATAGATGAAAGTTTTGAAGAATTCAAATTTATTGAGGCTGATCTTGTTGGAATTACAGCTTTTACAGCCAATGCCTTCCGTGCTTATGAGATTTCTGCCATTTACAGGGCGATTGGAGTAACAACCGTAATGGGTGGTATTCACGCATCTATGTACACGGCCGAAGCCATGCAGCATTTTGATGCTGTGCTTACCCGTGACGCTGAAGGTATATGGCCCCGGTTGATAAGTGATTTTGAAGAAGGTAAACTTCAGAGACTCTATGATGGCGGATACGTTGATGTGGAAGAGATTGCCCGGCCCAAAAGAGATATCTTTGATAAATACCCATATGTATACGATCTGGTGCAAACATCAAGAGGTTGCCCTATGGGATGTGAGTTTTGCTCAGTGACCCATATGTGTGGTAAGACTTATCGTGAGCGCAAAGTTGAGGATGTACTCGATGAATTAAAAGAGACAAAAAAACACTTGCTCTTTTTTGTGGATGATAACCTTGTCAACAATAAAAAGGGCGCAGATGAAAGGGCGATCACTCTTTTTAAGGGTATGGTTAACCTTGGTATTAAAAAGCATTGGCTGTCGCAAGTTGCCGTTAATTTTGCAGACAATGAAGAAGTGCTCAGGTGGGCGCGTAGAGCAGGCTGCCGGCTTGTCCTGATGGGTATTGAAGCTGAAAAAGCTGATGCACTTAAAGATATCCGGAAGAACCTCAATCTGAAACGCGGAGTGGAAAATTATAGATCGATATTCAGAAGAATACATAAACATGGTATCGCTATCCTGGGAACTATGATCTTTGCTATGGAGAGTGATTCAAAGGAAGACCTCCTGGCCCGGGGCCGTTTCATAGCTTCAAGCAGTATCGACAGTTATCAGTGTACCATTCTCACCCCTCTTCCCGGAACTGTTCTTCATGATAAAATGCTGTCCAAAGGAACAATAATAAATAAGAATTATCCGGAAGATTGGCAAAAATACCATTGTTACCTGCCTGTTTTTAACACACCTAACCTGAAGCAGCATGAAATTTATAAGCTTATGACCGATATTTGGTCAGGTCTTTATAATAAAGAAGCTATCAGGCGAAAGCTTTTCCGCACATTGATCAATACGCGGAGTTTCTCGGCTGCTTACTGGGCATATGCCAGTAACCATAATTATGGAAATATGGCCCTGGAAGATGCAGTGAAGTTTGATCCTGATTCCGTAAATGAAGATATGGAATGGAAAAACCGTAAACGCTCAGTGTTTCTTAAGGCAACTGATAAATTTATGTTTCTCACCTACCAGTTATACTGGCAGAGGTTAGTAAAAAAATATGGCGGATAGCTGGTTAGTTAGAACACTTTAACCTATTATAGTTGCAGGATCAAATTCACCTTTGAGGTACCTCTGTAACAATTTATACCTCTGAAGTTTACCACTCGAGGTCTTGGGTATCTCATTTGAGCGAACCATGACAAGGTGGTCAGGGGTGATGCCCAGTGTGCTTCTCAACAAGTTCCGCAGCTCGGTAAAAGTCTCCTCAGCTTTGGGACCTGCAGAACCGGCAAGAAATGCGATCACCTCTTCCTGTCCTGTTGTGTGGTTAGTTATGCCGGCAAAGCAAATTTTCCCGTAACTGATGCCTTCAATTTTACATGCAAGTTCTTCAAGATCATTGGCAAAATAATGCCTTCCATTCTTAAAGATTATATCCTTATGCCTGCCACTGACGTAATAATTGCCATTATAAATGAAACCTATATCTCCGGTGTTGAACCATCCGTCGTTAAACACCTGAGATGAATCTTCAGGCCGGTTATAATAACCCCGTGTCACCGATTCTCCTTTAATATTGATCAGTCCTGCTGTTCCTTCAGGGAGTTCATTAAAGTCAGGATCAGTGATCTTTATACTGATATCATTTAAAGGGACACCGACTCCCGATATAAATCTGATGACCAGATCATTTTCTTTGGATTTACCACCATGCTTACTAAAATTAGTTTCATCTTCAGTTGTTTTAATAGCTTCAAGTTCAACTGCCTTGTGGTCACGATCGAGCACCAGAGCATCGAAAGCTGTGATTACCGGTGGAGTTAATAAGGGTGTAAAAGTAGCAGCCAGCGTCGCTTCTGCGAGTCCATAAACCGGCATCATAGCTTCCTTTCTGAAACCGAAAGGTTTAAGTTCACTGATAAAATCGTTCATTATCTGGACCGAGATCGGCTCAGCACCATTTAACAAACCTTGCAAGGATGAGAAATCCCACTGGGGTTTGACTTTCATGCGTTTAATGAACCTTAAAGTGAGCGCAAGTCCGAAATTTGGGCAACCTGTGATCTTTACTTTCTGTTTGGTGAGGAGGTCAAGCCACAGTCCCGGATTCTTTATGAAATCAATTGTTTCGATATGCCACTGGTTAATGGAGCAATATAACGGAGTAAGATGATAACCGATAAGACCCATATCATGGAAAAGTGGCATCCAGTTTCCGGTAACTTCACCGGTATGGAAATCAAGCCCGATACGTATCGCATCCAGATTGACCATTATGTTGCGGTGGGTAAGCATTATTCCCTTTGGATCGCCGGTACTGCCGGAAGAAAACTGAATAAAGGCAACCGATTCAGGATCAATGTTTACTTCAGGTAAATCACCATATGTATTAAGGTGTTTGACTGTTTTGTATCTGAGATTTGGTGCATCGGCTGCTTCAGTGTATTTGCTCATGAATACCAGTGGCTCATTGAGCTGTTCATACACTTTAACCAACTTGACGACAGGTGGATTGTAACCTGAAAATGTTGGAGGAGGCTGCAGGACTGTTGGTACGACACCAAGCAAAAAACATCCCCAAAGCAGAACCAATGTTTCACGATTGGTTTCCGTGGCTATAATTACTTTATCACCTGCAACCAGTCCCTCATTGTAAAGACCTTTTGCAACTGACTTAGCCTCATACAAAAGTTCCGTATAATCTAAAATATCTTCTTGTCCTGAATCATTCAGGAATCCAATATATGGCTTACCAGGTGCTGCCGCCGCCCTTCTTAATATCTCAGGTAAGGTTAGTTCTTTTTGGTAGTATGAGCTGATTTGAGGCATGCAAAAAATGTTTGTTTTTTGTTCAGGTGCTATTTTTATCAAAGCCTGAGAGTTGTAAGGCTCAGTATTCAATGTTTCTTTGTGGTTATTAGTTTTGAACAACCTTTGAACGCGAAGCTTTGAACAACTTTTGAACTAATTCATTATTGTTGCGCTTTCCTTGCCAGTTCAAGGTAATAATCTGCTTTTGTTGAGTCACCCAGCTTTTGATAATAATCCCTCAATCTTAAACTTAGGTTCATATTTTTGGGATTCACTTCCAGGGCTTTCTCAAAATACCCGATAGCGGTGGCATTATCACCCCTGTGCAGCGCAAAAGCCGCCAGGTTTATGTAAGGCACATCAAGAGTGGGATCCATTTTAATGATATCCTCATTCAGGCTTATTGCTTTATCAACATTGCCAATCTTTTCGTACATCTGCGCCAGATTCGACATGGTCCTTATTTCCCATGGCTCAATTTCAAGTGCTTTCTCGTAATTCTCAATGGATTTTTCATACTGACCGGTGACCTGATATGTGTAACCGAGATTGTAGAAGGCTGAATGGAGTTGTGGATTTACTTGTACGGCCTTTTCAAAGTACTTGATGGAAGAATCCGATTCATTAAGCAACAGCAGAAAAGTTTCGCCCAGATTATTCCATGCATCAGGATATTCAGGATATATTGAAACAGCCCGTTTAAAGTGTTCAATACAAGTATTTGCTTCGTCAACAATCTCCTTCCTGGGCGTTCCTGATTTAAGTCTTTCAATAATAATGCTTCTTAAATTCGTCGCATAAATGAAATTCCCCTTCGCCGACCTTTCCATGTATGGCATATCAGCTTCATAAAGAGTCATTTCAGTTTTCCAGTCCCGGTTCCGGTCAATGGTCCTTGCTGAAGCAGGGATTCCTATTAGCAAGGTTATCAGAATTATATAGGTTAGAGCCCGGGATGGTATTTTTTGCATTGACGGATCAGCTTTAAATATTTTGAAAAGCAGCCAGGCCAGTGCCAGAGCGAAGCCAAGCGATGCTACATACATAAAACGGTCAGCAACAATCCCGGTAGGAGGGGCAACTAAATTTGAGAAAATTCCAATATTAATAAGATAGAAGAGTATGGCAAATGATAAAAGGGATTTTTTCTTGATAGTAAAAATGGCATAACCGAAAAGTGCAAGGTGGATCAACAAGGAAAGCCACACCATCGGATTGCTGAAAGTACTTATGGGTATCATATCATATCCGTAATAGAAAACCAACGGATGTGGAAATACCAGCATTTTAAGGTAATGCAGCAACACAATCATTGAAGTGCCGATCCGTTCAGCAAAGGTGGGATCAAACTGCAGAGGGTTCTCAATGAATTGTATGGGTCGGACTGCGGTTCCAATTATAAATCTGGGTATCATTACGATCAATACCAGAACACCAACTACCAGCAGGGTTGAAATAATGATCTTTCTGGGCCGGATATCTGTGAAGAAATAGAAAATCAGAGGTATTATAAATACAAAGGTGAAAATATTGACTTTTGACATGTAACCCAATGCGAATGAAACCAATGCCCAAAGGATATTCATTTTTTTACCGCTTTCGTACCATCTCAGGAAAAAGTGGATGGTCATCAGGGCGCCCAGGAAACTGAGCAGTTCTTCACGGTTCTTAAGGCTTGCAACAACTTCCGTATGAACCGGGTGAACCATGAAAAAGAGAACTGCGAGGAATGGCAAAATGATATTGTAACCTTTGAATAACCTTCTTAAAAGAGACAATAGCAAAATTCCTGTCAGCGCGTAAAGCAGTACATTAATAAAGTGACTCACATGGGGGTTTTCTCCAAAGAATTGCCATTCAATGGCATAAGTAGCCTTAGCAACAGGACGGTAGCCATAATTGTGCTGGCCGCCCTCCTCGGCATTCATTGAAATATAATTAGAGCTGAATATTTGCGGGATTGCCTTTATACCCTGCTGAACAACGGGATTTACAGAGGTTACGTATGAATCATCAAGTGAGTAATTATTCGGAATGGTATTACCATAAAGAATGAAGGCAAGTGCAGCAATAACGGCATAAAGTAACCTCACATTCAGCGGTTTTAGCCCGGAAGGTTGTTTTGGAGTTTGCTTACCCGGCGTTTTTACAGATGGTTTAACCTGTGAAGCAGCGTTCTGAATTCGTGATTTCATTGATTGTCAACGTAATTTGCGCTGCAAAGAAAGCAAAAATCAGCGACATGGAGAAAGAAAAAGAACAGGCTATTGG
The DNA here is from genome assembly GCA_035297395.1 of Lentimicrobium sp. Lineage (GTDB taxonomy): Bacteria > Bacteroidota > Bacteroidia > Bacteroidales > Lentimicrobiaceae > Lentimicrobium. The sequence goes on from DATGZB010000003.1 coordinate 88,651, forward strand.
CGTATTTAATAGAACACGGATAGCACGGATGGGCGCTGATTTACGCGGCGGAACTACTGCACTTGAATCTTTCCTGTTTTAGTAAATTTATCTGTCCGGATAAGATAGATATATAAGCCGGGTTTCAAATCACCAGTAGGAACTATTGTCTTAATGCCGTTTAATTTTGTTTCAAGGCACTTTTGGCCTATAACATTACTTATTATAATGGTTCCTGCATCTATTCCATGCGCTTCAAATGTCAGAATTCCATTTGCCGGATTAGGATATACATTTACCATTTCAAAGACCGGCTTTTGTTCAAGTCCCAAGGGAGTTAATTGTCCAACTGAATTGGTCTTAATTATACAAGGAACCTGGGTGTTATTGAAATCTGTTGTACCAGCTATAACATACCCGCCATCAGGTGCCATCCTGATGTCATATGGCTTGGTGATGTCAGAAGTCCCATAAAAGGTCGTCCAGATACTGTCACCCTCATTACTCATGCAATGCAGTAAAATCTGTTTATTAGATTCTGAATTCTTTTGGACTTCACCTAAGGCTACAACATTACCCTGATTATTGAATACATATTTGTAGAGTCTGGCAAACCGATAAGGAAATGTAGCTGCATTTTCTTGTGATACGGATCCATCTTTCTGGAATCTTGTAAGATAAGAAACATTATCAGTTGTTGCATATTGTCCTTCATGGCCAACAGCTACATAAGAACCATCGCTCCAAATAGTTGTGCGGTGAACTACTGATTCCTCGTACTGTAATGGAATGACATCAAACGATTGTAGATTAAGATTTTGAAAAACATATAAATTGCTCGCTGCAGGTGCCGTATAATCAAAACCTTCACTTAATGAAAGGACAATATTGTTTTCATCATCTATTGCGAGGGATGTTCCAATCAGATTAGTTCCTTGAATTGAAGTTGATTGTTCGATTATTGTACAATTTGATGGATCAATTCTGAAAATCCTGTGACTGCTTGGTTGCCATTGAGCTGAAGCGATAAGTTCTCCTGATTCATGCCACAAGAGATCAAAGTAAGTAGCTTCACTGATATTATGGTAAGCGATTTCCCCTTCAGGAGTCAGCTTTATCAGGGAATAAAGCAAACCAAGATACATATTGCCTTCAGGATCAATTGCTGAACTGTAACACCGGTAATTTTCTCCTGAATAGCCAGTGATTTCATGGTATTTTGTCCACACAATCTCACCGGTGAGATTGACTTTCATAACATACAGCTGGTATTTATCCTGTATAAAACCAAATCCGGTGATGATAAATCCGTCGTTTTGAACAAAGACCTTATTCTGATCAGCTTCAATCACACCTTCAAAGGATTTAAAAAAGGTCTGTCCATTTGTTTTAGCAACACTGAGGATCAACCAAAGAGTGCAGAGAATCGTTTTCATAATATTTGGTTTTAGGAGTTTAGGAATTTGTTAATTTATTTGTAATTAGATTAATATCAGCGAGATGGGTTTCCATTTATTAAATAACTGATTTAAGAATCCTGCCTGCCCCATCGAATAAGCATAAAGCAAATATAGTTATTATTTATATGAAATACAACATTAATTGGAATTATTTCAGAAATAGCAATTGCTTGTTCAACAAATTCTTAAATCGGGTATATTAATACTCCTAAGCGTTATCTAAGCGTTTCCTAAGCGATTCCTAAGCGATTTCATAGAACGCTTAAATAACGTCTGGACAATGTTAAGATAACGCTTGGATAAACCAGTAATTAATTACTTATGAAATTCATTAATTCTGGTGGTAAAGCGATTGTCAAAAAATTAATTGTTGCCAAATGAATACAATTACTGAATAGAACGCAGATTCCCCAGACAATCGCGGATTTGAACAGATTTTTTGACTTGCTGAAACGGATTATGTGAATTAACGTATCAATATTGGAAAAATAAATCCGTGTGAATCTGCGTCCATCAGAATAGAGACAGAGCATGCTTTGTCTCTACAATCATTTGATTACATTTTTGCTGCATTTGCCAGGAACACAAATTCTTTAACCCCCAGTTGTTCTGCCCGTTTTGTCTTCAATTCTTCTAATTCAGGCGAATGAATGAAACTAATCGATTTAAGGGCATTCCTTAAGGTTTTCCTTCGTTGGTTGAAGGCGGTTTTGATGATTTGCTTAAACACTGCAGGATTACAGCCCAAATCAGTAGTTTCATTACGGGTGAGCCTGATCACTGCTGATTTTACTTTTGGGGGAGGAATAAATACATGCTCACTCACTGTAAAAAGGTAATCGATCCGGTACCATGCCTGTAAAAGCACACTCAGTATGCCATAAGCTTTATTCCCCGGAGGTGAGGCGATTCTCTCGGCAACTTCCTTTTGCAGCATGCAGACTACTTCGGGAATCAGGTCAACATGGTCGAGTACCTTAAAGAATATCTGGCTCGATATATTATATGGAAAGTTACCGATGACCGTAAAACATCCATTGAAGTACTTTTCGGGGTCAAACTTCAGGAAATCGGCTTCAAGGAATACATTGGCATGATCCGGGTACATCTGTTTTAAGTAAGCTATACTTTCATGGTCAACATCAAGGGCAAGGAAATGTGAGAATTCCGGATTCTGAATTCCGGATTCCGGATTATTAGCTGATAGCTGATAGCTGACAGCTGACAGCTTTTTTAACAGGTACTTCGTCAAAACCCCTGTTCCCGGTCCAACTTCCAGCAAATTCTCACAGGGAACCTGTATGCTCTCTGTTATCTTCAGGGCAATATTTTCATCATTCAGGAAATGCTGCCCTAAACGTTTCTTTGCATGTACCGGAATCATATGCTTTGGCCTGTTTTTCTTGTTTTACTTGTTTTTATTGTTTTTCTTGTTTTGGGTTTGAACATTGTTCAGGATTGTTCAGGATGGTTCAGCATTAAAATTTGTTCAACATTGTTCAAATGTAGTTCAACATTGTTTAAAAGTAGTTCAAGTTCAAAGGTGGTTCGATATAGTTCATAACAATTTTTGAACAACCTTTGAACGCCGAAGGCTTTGAACAACCTTTGAGCACGAAGCTTTTAGCCTTTAGCCTTTAGCCTTAGTTAACGTCAGGGTGTCCGCCTGAGATATCCTGTTCCGGCACATCTTCCTTGAAATCACCCCTTAAGATGCGGAATTGTTTCCGTGCTTCCACAACATAAAGACTCCCGGGATAATCGGTCATCAGTTTCTGATAAGCTTCCATGGCTTTGGTGTTGTCTTTGATATGATCCTTGTAAAGTGTTGCAAGGTCAAACAAGGCATCATCAGCAAGGATGTCATACGGATAATTATCTACAACTTCTTTATAAAGGGATTCCGCTGAAACAAAGTCTCCCATTTTCATTTTAATCTCAGCTTTTTTCATGAGGGCATCGTCGGTAATAGAATGTCCCGGAAAAGCTATCATGACAGAATCAAGGAGCTCAAGTGCTTTTTGGGGTTGGTTCCTGAAAAGGAGAAGGTCGGCCCTTGCATATGAAGCGAGTGGCAAGGTAGAACTGTCGGCTTCAATGTTATCGGTGATCAGAAGCGACATCTTCATTGCATCGTTTGCTATCAGCTTTGAAGTAGCTGCTTTAAGGACATCAAGTTGCGCCCTCGACCATTCAAATTCTCCAATATAAAATGACAACCTGGCATTCCTGAAACGGGCTTCATGACCCAATGGGTCATTCTTGAAATCCTTATCTACCTGCGAATAGAGCAATGTTGCTTCCCAGGGCTCACCGCTGAATAAGAGTATATCAGCAAGTTCCAGTTTGCATTGTGCCTGCAGTACCTTATCATTAACTGTTTTCCCGGTAAGGTCTTCAAGCAGTGAAATTGCCTTGTTGGGATTATTAAGGTGGAATGCTTCTATGTGGGCAAGGTTGCGGATAAGTGGCCACGACAACGGTGTATTACCATGTTTGCGGATGGCTTCGCTGTATCTGACCGCTAATTCTTTCAAAGATTCCTCATTCTCGGGATAGGATGAGGATACCTTTTCATATTCAGCCCGGAGTAGTTCAATCTCGGCAACTGCAACCAAAGCAGGATCATCTGACCTGTCCATTACATACCTGAAGGCTTCAGTTGCTATTTCATAGTTAGCATTGCTCAATGCCAGCTGACCTAACGAAAATACCCTGTTACCGTTCTCATCAAGCCGTCTGTCAAGCGCTTTAGCTTGTAGAAGTGCTGATTCATAATCCTTTAACTGCAAGGATAGCCATACGAGTAATTCAGTTACATTAATATTATCAGGATTGCGCTGAACCTGCATGATCAGTGCCTGCCTCACTGCGGTCGTCTTTAAATTATCAGGATCGTTTGCCAGTGAGAATTGTAACCTTGACTGAACCTGGTCGGAGAGGGAAGGATTATTATCTATGATCGATAGGTACTCGGCGGCCATTTTATCAAACTGACCCTGCATCTCATACAATTGGGCAAGTTCAAAGCCAAAAGTTTGTTCAGGGGCAAGTAACTGCCGGCCTTTCAGATAAGCTTTGGCAGCAAAATCAAATTCCCGTCTGGTCATAAAAGCATTGGCAAGGGTCATAACATACCGTTGTTCAGGCTTCATGTCCTTAATCAGGTCTTCGAAAAGCTTGATGGCCTTAGATGTCTGATTGCCCCTGATCATAACATAACCCTGGTCAACAAGGTACTTGGCATCATCGGGAAATCGTCTTGCCTGTTGTTTTGTAAGTTTCAGGGCTTCTTCAGTGTTCCCTAATTCAAGCAGGGACTGCAAATAATAGGTATAGCTGAAGTGGTCGGGTTTGTTCTTATAGAGGCGCTCGAATACTTCAACTGCCTTCTGGTAGTCACGCTCATTATAAAACTGAAGTCCCAACTGCTGGTCGGTTGTATTCTGTCCATTAACGCTGAATGCGGAAAGGAACAGGAGTATGAGCAGCAGTGCGAATTTATTCATTAATAATGCTGTTGAAGTTAAGTTAACAAATCAAAGCCTGTATAAGTTGCGAGGGCGGCAGGTATACGGATACCATTGGCGGTTTGATTATTCTCAAGCAGCGCAGCAACTATACGTGGTAACGCAAGGGCACTTCCGTTTAGTGTATGGCAAAGGCGTGTTTTACCTGCCTCGTCTTTGAACCTCAGCTTCATGCGATTGGCCTGGAAGGATTCGAAATTTGATACGGAGCTTACTTCAAGCCATTTTTGCTGGGCAGCCGACCATACTTCGAAGTCGTAAGTGAGTGCGGATGTAAAGCTCATATCCCCGCCGCAAAGTTTTACGATCCTGAACGGTAATTCAAGTTTCCGCAGCAGGGAAGCTACATGCTCTCGCATCTCTTCAAGGGTTTCATATGAGTGGTCGGGATGCTGGATCTGCACGATCTCTACTTTGTCAAACTGATGGAGGCGGTTGAGTCCTCTCACATCCTTGCCATATGAACCTGCTTCACGCCTGAAGCAATTAGAGTATGCTACATTCTTCACCGGAAACTGTGATGCTTTCAGAATCACATCCCTGTAAATATTGGTTACCGGAACCTCGGCGGTTGGGATGAGGTAGAGCCTGTCGATCTGACAGAAATACATCTGGCCGTCTTTATCAGGCAACTGGCCGGTGCCGTAACCTGATGCTTCGTTTACCACAAGAGGTGGCTGTATTTCAGTGTATCCGGCTTTAATGCCTTCATCAAGGAAGAAGTTTATCAGCGCTCTTTGCAACCGTGCCCCCTTGCCTTTATAAAAAGGAAATCCGGCTCCGGTAACTTTATTTCCAAGCTCAAAATCGATGATATCATAATTTACAGCAAGGTCCCAATGTGGAACTGAACCAGCCGGTAATTCAGGCATTCTGCCTTCACTGTGAACGATCTGGTTATCTTCAGCTGTCTTTCCTTTAGGTACCGATGCATGAGGTACATTTGGAAGCTGAATCAGCAACTGTGTTTGTTCAGCAACAATAAAATCAAGTTTTTCTGCAAGTTCCTTTGCAATTACCTTTAGTTCGGCAACACGGTTTTTTAGTTCACTGGCATCGGACGCTTTTCCGGCTTTCATCAGGTTGCCGACTTCGCGGGCAATATTATTTGATTGGGCAAGGTTGTCGTCAAGTTCTTTCTGGGTCTCACGTCGTTTCGTGTCCAATTCAATAATGCTTTGAAGTGCCTCAGTGGCGTCAATATTTTTAACAGCAAGTCGTTCAGCTACTTCAGCGGTGTGTTCTCGTATATAATTTAATTCCAACATTGGGATGTTTATTTGTGGATACAAAGGTAATTAATAGAACGCAGAATTTTCAGATACGTTTGTTTCATGAAACGGGCTCGGGGGTTTTTAATCCCGATGATCCTTGGATTTGGTTCTAAATTTTCGTATATTTGACTACAAGATATCTACATCATTAGTATCTATCTGCTCCTTCCCGGGAAGACTTCTTTACTTCTGAATCACGTTAATTTCATTCATCCAACAAAAGGAGGTCAAATTATGAAGACTTTAAAGAGAATAACCTTTCTCCTGCTGTTATTAAGCAGCGGATGGCTGTGTGCACAGCAGGACATTGCCAAAAATACCATATCGGGCGACCAGCAGCAACGGCTTGATTTAATGAAATTAAAAGGAGTTGAGGCTTCGCTTACCATTCTGCCAGTCAGGATAATGGAGCAAAATTGGGACAGGGTATCGGAGATTATAGGGCTTCTGCTTGAACAAAAGGGCTTAAAGTCGATTGAAATTGGAAATAATATTTATTTCCGAAAAAGCAAACTTGGAATAAAGGATCTGGCAGATTCTTTAAAAATTGCAGTAACCAAATACCCCCAAACCACTGATTACACGCTTTATGTGGAGATGAATGGCGACAAGGAACCACCGCCGGTTGATGAACTCGTTGGAATCCTCGTGGATAATAAGGGAGAACTCGTCTGGAGTGATTACCTGAATTCACAGGATGAGGTATTCAATAATGTAGATGACCCTGATCCAATGGGATATTCCATTTTGCTGACCCAGCGGCTTGCGCCTTATTTTAACCTGGATGCTGAAACAACGAGGGACTCTAAACCCGGAAAGATGGCTGCCAAAATGAGGGAGCGAAGCGGATTACCTCCTGAAGAAGAGATGAATGCCATGCCTGAACGCAAAGAGGTATTGAAATCGCGGTTAAAAGAATCAACACTTGTCATTTTTCCGGTCAGGACAATGGGAGTAGCCAATAGTGACGGTTCAGAGAAATTGGTAGCACTTATCAATGATAAAGGTTTAAGCAAAGCCAGAATGTCAAAAAATCCGGCTCTGTTGAAGACTTCACAGAACGAGCCAAACGAAATGAAAGTATTATGGGACCTGGCCAAAGATTTCAGGAGCTATCTTGTAGAAAATCCTGAAGAGGGTGATTATTTCCTTTATGCAGATTATGCGTGGTTACCCAACCAGGGACAGGCCGGTTATGTGCATTTTATAATATGCGACAGCAAGGGTGAATGGGTAATTGCTGATCTGCAGAACTCCAATCAGGGTGATTTCAGGCAAATCGCCCCTGCTACATTGGAAGGGTGCAATCAACTGGTTTATACAAGGTTGCTGAAGTATTCAAAGTTGTCCATTACCGATAAAATAAGGGAAACAATCGGATCTTCCGGCATTGAAGCCGCCGTTGCCAAATTCAGGGAATTGTCTCCGAAAGAAGAGTATTTACTTTCTGAAGAAGAGATGAATATGCTGGGGTATGAGTACCTGCAGGCAGAAAAATATGATGAAGCAATAGCTGTTTTTAAAATGAACGTGGAAGCTTTCCCTGATTCCTTTAATACATATGACAGCCTTGGCGAGGCATATGCTGCAAAAGGAGAAAAGGAGCTTGCCATTAAAAATTATGAAATGTCGGTTAAGTTAAATCCTGATAATCAGAATGGTGTTCAAATGTTAAAGAAATTGAAGGGCAATTAAAAAAGGTGACTCTAAGAATTTTTGATTACCGGGTACTTGGGAAGTAATTTGATGTAAATTGCCGCAGAAATCTTCAAAATAACCTGATCAATGAAAATAAAAGGAGAATTTATTCTCACCTGCGGCGGATGCGGCAAGAAGATCATCTTTAACGACGAAGAAAGTGATTTTGTCACTCCAAAAACCGGCACCTCGCCTGTTCAGCATGAAATGTGTTTTGACTTCAACTGCAGCAGGTGTGGCCACGACATAGATGTTGAGTACATCGTTAAAGAAGTCTCAGGAAAATTTGACGACAAAAGCTCGCTCGTAAAGGGTGGTAAGATTGAGAAATTTTACCAGTATTCCTGAACTGGATAAGTCTGTCAGGGGAGTACGGCCCCATTATACATAAAGACCAGGTTCTGATGGTCATATCTTCATTTGAGTTGTTAAGTTTCAGACAATTAATAATTCTCAGATGAAGAAATTTCCTTTAGCATCCTGTATTTCAATTTTTCTTATTTGTGGTTCCGGACTCAAGAGTGATACTACTTTTGAGGATGATTTTCTTCAGTACTGGAATGATGTGAGGGAGAACTACGCATATTTCCAGAAAAAGCATACCGATTGGGAAAAGGTAAAAAAATATTACTCAGGTTTAGCATTTAATGCCTCCAGCAGGGAGGACCTTATCCGGATACTTGAGAAAGCAAATGAAGAGCTTTATGATAACCACTTTAACCTTAACACTAACCTCAATACTTCTACCCGGATGGTCCCTTCGGGTCTTGACCTTTGGGCAGAATTCATTAAAGACAAGGCAGTAGTCACCGAAGTAAGGTATGGGTTTTCTGCATGGAGGGCAGGTATCCGACCTGGAATGATCATTACAAAAATCAATGGCATTGAGGTAGAACAAGCAGTGAAAACCAACCTTGGTCATTGCATTACCACCGTTGACAATGAAGTGATGGATTTTGTCCTTCGCCAATTACTGGCAGGTAATTACATAACGGAAAGGGTGATCACGCTGAGGGATGAGCAGCGAACTTTAAATATCCAGCCTGATAAATCTGACGGAAATCTAACTGATGGTTTTAAATACGATTCCTTATTGCAGGTCAGAATATTGTCAGGGAATACAGGCTATGTGCGTATCAATAATTCACTTGGGGACAATGAACTTATAAAAGCATTCGACAGTGCATTACTTATTTTAAAAGATACAAGGGCATTGGTACTTGATCTAAGAGAAACACCAGGAGGTGGAAATTCAACAGTCGCAAGAGCAATTATGAGCCGGTTTATTGATACTGAAATGCCTTATCAGAAACATGTCGTTCCACAGGAGGAGATGAGCTTTGGAGTAAAACGGAGTTGGTTGGAACTGGTTACCCCCAGAGGTCCGTTTACCTACAACCGTAAAATGGTTGTACTCTGCAGTCATTGGACGGGAAGTATGGGCGAGGGAATTGTGATAGGATTTGATGCGATGAAACGGGCAACTATTATCGGGTCAAAAATGGCAGGTCTGAACGGATCAGTGGATGATTTTATAACCACAAACTATAAAGTGCCTTTCAGTTTTCCAACTGAACAGCTATTTCATGTAAATGGCTCACCCCGTGAGGATTTTATCCCTGAAATTCAAGTTGACCTTACTGACAAAAAATCACTCACGGATCCTGATCCCGTCCTGAATGAGGGTTTAAAGTTCCTGTCACAGTAAATGAGATACCGGTATGGGGTATTTCACCACATACCGGTATAAACCACTCTATAATTTTCTCAGTCTTCTGATCCGGATCTTTTGAAAGAACCAAGGTCATACCAGTTAATCCTCCGGGTAATATACATGGTAAATGCAAGAATTGCCGATAATCCTATACTTCCTATGATAAGGGCATAATCCTGCAACCGCAGGGTGATGTAAACAAATGAATAGGTTAGGCAGAGTATAAGGACAAGGATAATTGTCTGCCTCAAATCCTTTAGTATTGATTTTGCATATAAGCCAATCATCCCAATTACGGAAATACTTGCAATTATATAGGCGATGTCAAAGTTTGTATGCTCTGAAATTGAAATGAGTAAAGTGTAAAAAAGGCATAGTGCAAGTCCAATCAGGATATACTGGAAAGGATGCAGTTTTTTCTTATTGAATATTTCAACAAGGAAGAAAGTCAGGAAAGTCAGGGCAATGGCGAGTAACGCATATTTTGCCGACCGCATTGATTTTTGGTAATCGTTGGCAGGTATTAAAAGTTCAACACCAAAAAGGCTGTTCAGGACACTTGTTGTATTTTGGTTACCAACCCAGGACTGGGGATAATTACGGTTAAGTTCCAGAATTTTATAGTTAGCTTTAAATCCTTTATCATCCACGTTTCGCGTATCCGGCAAGAATGAACCGTTAAAGCTGGGATCCTTCCAGGTGGATGTAAGATTTACAATCGTTTCTTTGCCTAATGGGATAAATCCGAGATATTGGCTTCCCTGAAGGTGAAGATCAAAAGAGAAATTATAAATTTCCTGATTTGTACTATCTGTGAAAATGTCCTTGATCGTTATTCCGGAACTGATAAGTTCAGGGATCTGAGTTCCGGGTTCAACCGCTATTTCATGCCCATTCCAAACAACCGGGATTTTATCTTTTATTCCTCTGGGATCTGTAATATTAATCGTCAGGAATGCTTCATCCCAGAGAAACTCAGTATCTTTCATTTCGGCAAGGTATTTTTTTATACCGGTGAAATTGCCCTTGAAGGATAGATCTGAATCATATACTACAACTTTATAAATTCCTCTTTTAAGACTGGAAGGCTCGATTTTACCATCAACTGTCAGAGAAGAAGGCAAAATATGCACTTCATCACTCAATACTTTTATCTTGCCATCTTCCATTATTTGTTTATTAAAAGGTATGGTAAGAACCGGACCGTAAACGTTTTGCCTGTTAGCCCAGGAATTACTGACCTCATTAATAGTAGTCTGGCGTAATTGATCTCTCTCGGTAATCAATGATTTGATAAATTCCATAGGGATCATAAGCAAAAGCATCAGGATAAAAATTGATAACAGTTTCAGTGTAACGGAAGTACGGATGAACTGATTGAGATTTTCAATGATCGTTTTTTCATTTGTTTCCATGAAGACGGGTACTTTAAAGTTGATTAATTTTTTACTTGTTGGTTTTGCCGGGCAGCAAATTCATAGAGTAGCGCTGAAACAATCCAGAGAAACACAAAAAATGCATTTACCATTAATATCTCTTTTACAGAACTCTCCAATGCATGCTGTTGACCTGTCAGTAAAGCAATTATTGTCACGATTATTTGTGCTATTGCTGTACCATACAATACTTTTACCATTCGCTGAACCTGAAAGTTTGCAAGAATGGTTTTAACGATCAGGAAGGCCAGTACTGCAAAATAGGCCAGATTTATGGGATTGTTTTCATTCCCGATGATGCCGACAGCAAGATTTGACCATACAAGGAAAAGTCCTGTACCAACTGTAAGTGCTGTTGCTGCTTTCGCAACTATTTTGCGTTGCTTTCTTGCAAGCAACGCATAGCTGAATCCGGCACCAAATAATAATACCCATGCAACAACAAAATCTGAGAGCGTCCAATTCACTCCTTCGTTGAACTGCATCGCAATTAGTGGTATTAATAGGAGAGACGCTGCAACCAGGGCGACGGTAACTGCCTGATGAAGAATTGATTTTTTGTGAGTTTCCATAGTTTGTGTTATTTAAAAGTACTTTGATATTCAAAGTGATTAATTAAAAAAATATAGGGTCTATTTCTGTGATTCAATTAATTTTTCCAATGCTATAAGGTGGTCATTAAATGCCCTTTTACCCAATTTAGTTAAGTGATATTGTGTATTTGGCTTCTTTCCGATAAAAGATTTTAAAACTTCAATATATTCTTCTTTTTCAAGGGCCTTTAGATGGCTTGCCAGGTTGCCGTCAGTAACATCCAGATACTCTTTTAATGAATTGAAATCTATTGTATCATTTACAGCCAGAGCTGACATGATACCAAGCCTGATGCGACTTTCGAAAGCTTTATTTAAACCACTGATGGATATTTTCACCGCTCGTACCTAAACATGTAAATACCATAAAAAATATGAACCAGGCCAAATCCGATTGTCCATATAAGTAGGCTGAATTCAATAAAATAGCAACTTATTAATCCAAGCGAAATTTGAACATAGCCCATTATCCTTAGCACTTTAAACGTAAAATTGCCTGCATTATAGAGTGCCAGTCCGTAAAACACAAGTGTCAACGGAATTACGAGGCCAATGAGTGAATGAATGATAAGGATAATAATAAGGATACCACCGCTAACGAGAGGTACTGCCATGCTGTTCAATAATCTCCTTGAAGTTGTATTCCAGGCTTTTTCACCTTTGCTTTTTGCTTTTCTGCCCGAATCGAAGATGGCGGTTCCAATTGCTAAGAGCAATACACAACATGCCACCAGGATGACTTTGAGTGAATCTTCACCAGAAATATTATATACTACTTTACCAGGATTAAAATCGAAGACTCTCCAGACAATATATGCTCCTGCCAATGCATAGATTCCTGCCATAACTCCGGCCCAACCGGAAAGCGAGAGGAATTTCGATGAACGCTCCATCATGGAACGAATTTCAGCTATATCCCGGATATAATCTTTTTCTTCTTTCATTGGAAAGTACTTTGTGCGGCAAAGTTAATATAAAATTATACCGATAGCAATAGTTTGCAAAAAAAATGTTAGTGTTCGGCGTTCAGTGTTCGGCGTTCGGCGTTCGGGGTTCAGGGTTCTGGCACTGACAACATCGCTCCCAATGCGGATCAGAGCAGTGGCAGAAGCGGTTAGCTTCCGGTTAATTGTGTTACAGAAGTATATAGGTCGTTAATTACTCCTTATTGCTGAAAAGGTAAAGAATAAAAGGAATAAGCACGGCAGCAAATGAGATATACCTCAATAACAAGATATAGGTTAATTGCTTTTTCAACTCCTTATTATCAGTTGTTTTCCTGATTTGCCAAATTGTCTTTACTTTAGTATTTCTTGTATCAGAATACTTTTCAAAGTCGACGCTATATTTTCGTTCAACTGAATCTCTTTTACCGTAATAAGCTATAAGTAGCAAAATTCCGGAGATAATACTGATAACGAGATAGATCATAAGGTTTCCATTTTGCACAATAAATATATAAATAATTTCTTATTTATTTAACTCACAGGGATACTATAAAATTGTACAATAAAATATTTTTACTGAGGGTTCATTCAATTAAACTATATAAATTTACATCATATTATACTCATCATTGCTGCATCACCGGATGAACCATCTTATTAAAAGATATCCCGTCAAGAATCCCATTCTCAGGGAATATATCAAATTCTTCTGGGGAATAAAGATTGATCATCTTCAGCTTAATCATAAACTGATCCCACAGAGAAATATCAATCTGAGATTTAACCTGAGTGATACGCCTCATTATCTGATTCAAAAAAGCAAGGAAAGTGCACTTCAGGAGGTTTACTTTTCAGGTTTACATGATCAGTACGAAGAGGCTTCGCTTAAATTAGATGGTCATGTAGATGTTTTGGGGATTTCATTCTTGCCCGATGGTTTCTACCCATTCATTAAAGTGCCACTGTCAGAATTCAAAGATCAGATATTAAGTGCAGAAGATGCCGGATTGAAAATTGTCAGCACAGTCAGCGACCGTTTAAAATCAGCACAGGGAATACCTGAGAGGCTGGACATCCTGGAAAATGAACTGGTGAAAACTCTCTCTAAAAATAACCCGGCTCCTGATAATTTCAGGCAGATATTCAATGTCGTAAAGCAAAGGGAGAGTATCCAAAGTATTCATGAATTTTGCAGGATGCAAAATTTGGGAATGCGTAAACTTGAAAGAATGTTTAACAAATACATTGGAGTTTCAGCCAATACATTTACCACACTGAATCGCTTTCAGAATAGCATGAACCAACTCCTCTATAGTGATTATACTAAATTGTCAGATGTTGCCTACGATAACGGCTATTTCGACCAGATGCATTTTATCAGGGACTTCAAGCGATTTACCGGGAATACCCCTGCAAAATTTATCCGGCAGCGCAATTCAATCCTTCAAATAGGCAAAATGGAATAAGTGTCGTTTCTGTACTATTCCACACTCTTCATGACCTCTAATTTTGGCTTCATAAACTTTAAAAACCAAAGTCATGAAAACATCAATTATTACGGAATTTGTTAAATTCAGGGTATTAAATGCAATAACTGAAGAACAATTGATCATTAAAGCTGATGCTCTTAATGATTTCCAGGCACAGCAAGAAGGTTTTATTGATGCTGAACTTGTAAGAGATATCCAGGATGATAAATCATGGAGCCTGGTCTACCACTTCGAAGATTTGGATAAAGTAAAGGCCATTGGTGCAAAGTTGAGAAGTAGCCAGGTATTTACTGATTTCACCTCGCTTGCTGAACCGGGAAGTTTAAGCGTGGGGATGAATCAGCAATACAGGAATTGGTAAAGATCAACTCTTGATCATGATAAAAAGGGTTCCAAATAAGGAACCTTTTTTTTGGATCATTAGATTCGTTTTCGGCGAAGTTCCCTCAATTTGAATAACTTATTGTTGAATAATGTACATTTGGAGACAAATCATACATTATGCATAAACTGGTTCTGGTTCTGATATCAATAGCCCTTTATTCACATTCAGGGTTCACGCAGACTTTACAGCCTGGGAAATCTGTTTTACCCGCCTTTGCAGTTAAATACAATACTGAAGAATTTGGAAGGAATGTCTTCATTTTCGATCCCGGGATGGACAGGAACGAGATGCAAACGCTGATCGACTCGTTATACAATCAACAACACCCGAGAAGCAGCGAGTTCGGGGATAATAGGTATGCACTGCTTTTTAAACCTGGAACTTATCAATTGGATATAAAGGTTGGATATTATACAAGTATTGTTGGATTAGGGGAAACGCCTGAAGAGGTCGTCATTCGTGGAATACTCTTATCAAAAGGGGAGCAGAACGGAAATGTTACCTGTAATTTTTGGCGGTCAGTTGAAAACATAACCTTTGAATCACCTGCAGGCAAATTGAACATCTGGGGCGTTTCACAGGCAGCCCCTATGCGCAGGGCTCATATAAAAGGAAGCATCCAGTTGCACGATAATGGCTGGGCCAGCGGAGGGTTTCTGGCAGATTCTAAAGTAGATGATACAATCTTTGCCGGCGGGCAGCAGCAATGGTTTACACGAAATGTTGACCTTGGACAATGGGAGAGAGGCAGCTGGAATATGATGTTCATGGGTGTACCCAATGCACCGGAGGATAAATGGCCTGAAAACCCTTATACCGTGATTGATAACACACCAATGGTCAGGGAAAAACCTTACCTCGTAATTCAGGGATCGGAGTATCTGTTAAAATTGCCGCAAATAAAAAAGAACAGCTCTGGCATTAGCTGGCAAAATAAGTACTTTAATGAAGAAGTATATCCGCTGGAGGATTTTTATATCGTAAATCCTATTACTGATAATGCTGTTACCCTAAATTCAGCTCTTTCAAAAGGAAAGAATCTGTTTTTTCTGCCGGGAATTTATGTAATGGATGAAACACTAAAAATCAACAGGACAGGTACAATAGTGATGGGTATCGGTATGGCCACGCTCCGGTCTGGAAGCGGCAAACCGGTATTTGAAATAGCTGATGTGGATGGTGTTACACTTTCCGGCTTGATTATAGATGCAGGTGCAATTGAATCTGAAACCCTTGTCAGGGTTGGAGAGACAAATTCAGGCATGAATCATGAGGGTAATCCATCGGTTTTATCAGATATCTTTTTTCGTGTTGGCGGATATGGTGAGGGAAAAAGCGCAAGCTGTATGATCATTAACAGTAATGATGTAATTGTTGACCATACCTGGATTTGGAGAGCGGATCATGGAAAGAATGTCGGGTGGGATCAGAATACCACCAAGAACGGACTTATAGTAAACGGTGACAATGTAACTGTATATGGATTATTCTGTGAGCATTTCCATGAATATCAAACCTTATGGAATGGTGATGGGGGCAAGGTTTATTTCTACCAGAGTGAGATGCCTTACGACCCGCCGACGGCAGAGGCATTCAGGCATGGAACAATCAACGGTTATGCATCTTATAAAGTGGCGGATGAAGTAAAAAGCCATGAAGCATGGGCATTGGGCATCTACTGTGTCTTCTTTAAAGCCCCGGTGATAGTGGATCAGGCAATTGAAACACCACCCCAGTTGGGAAAGGACATCCACCATAAGATTATTTACTGGCTATACGGGGGTAATAAAGAAAGCAAGATATTGAGTGTGATCAACGGCAAAGGGGGCCATGTTGACTTTAACACCGTCAAGACAGTGATGGACTAGCTGCCGGGTGTTTTTAAACCTTCAGATCTTCACTACGAGACTATTTCGAGTATAGTTTACACTGCTGATGTTAAATTATTCTTTAAGCTCATCTTCAGCATAGGGTGGATAGAGGTCAGGATATTTTAGTTTTCCTGTCTCAGCTTGTTTCCGGATAAACATGGAGCCACCTGCCGGAAGCATGAAATAATCCCTGATCCCTAAAGCTAAGGCATGTCCAATTTCTCTCATATCACTTGGTTCAATCCAGCGGGGATAATAGCCTGCCCTCCCATAAGTCATTTCCATAGTCATGGCCATCACCTGGTCTCCGAAGTTTTTCCACCACCAACTCTCAGGATAAGTCTTACCGGCAAAACTGCTTCCACCTTCTGCTGGCACTGGTTCAATCATATTAAATCCATGATTTGATGCAAAGGAATTTATGAAATGAAGCTGCTTATTCCATAAAGAAGCTTCCTGTTGTGTGTATCCGAATTCTTCAGGGCCGAAATGAGGATAGAAAAATGGCCTGATATCAGGTTCACTGTTTGATGCATGCAGATTGAGTGCTATTGAAACTATAGGGCCACCGTCTGTCATTAATGTCTTCGCGTACTCATGGATGATTGTTACTTCTACAGGAGCCTGGCTTGTAAGATTCATAGGATCAGCAGGGTTGTATGTCCAAAGCATTTCGAGGTTTTCAGACAGAGGTGTTGACCTGTAATTGCCGGCAATCACGCCATCCACATTTTGCATAGGGAAGATATGGAATTCATAGTGCCTGAGCATTTCATTTGCTTCATCACTGCCTGACAAGAGGAAGCTGATCATTCCTTCGATAAGGAATGAGGGTGGTGTTTCTGCCGGATGGGTTCTTGCATGGATAAGAATCCGCTTCTTTTCCGTTACAGGAATATCATGATCAGTGATTTGAATCACATATAAAGGGTTCCCCTGCTGTGAAGATCCGGCAGTGCTGATGTTAATAAACGAACTTCCCTGTACATTGTGAATAAAAGTTTCAAGATCGGAAAGTGTATAAGGATAAAACATAGCGATCCAAACCGTGCTATGATCAAATCTCTTTTCAATGACCAACTCATTTTGTGAATTCTGGCCAACTTCTTCATCATCAAAGCGAAACCACTCGTGCTGATCATAAGAATAAACAGGATTATAAAAAAATGGCCATCCTGAATTGCTGATTGTCAACTTAAGAACTGAATCTGTCACAACAGAATCGGCCTTAATATACCACCAACTTCTCCAGGAAGTTGGGAGTGAAGTATTGCCGTTATCATCTGCTATTGATAATTCCCATTCAGTGTTTGATATTTTATCTGTCCGACCAATGCTGCCAGATTCAAATGAATCCGTAATCATGGTTTCATGAAGTATCACTTGAGGATCGTCAGTATCCTTATCTTTTTCACATGCTGAGAGTAATAAAGTGCTAATAAGAAGCAGGTTAAGAAGTTTTAAAGAGTGCTTCATCCGGACAAAACGACAGGTTTGGGAAATATGTAAACTATAATTCAGTGATAGCCCCAAAAGTAAAGTATTTTATTAGAGTCAGGCATACATAGACCATTTTATTATATTTGCTATGCCTAACTTAAAACACATGAAAAAGATTTTACCATTTAACACATTAATTATCCTCTTCGTTATTTCAGTTGGGGTAGTCCTATTATCAGGCTGTGCGAACAAAGAGGTTGTGACCGAATGTCTCAAAGGCCAGACATATGGTTTCTGGTACGGATTATGGCATGGAATCATAGCACCCGTTGATTTGGTGCTGATGCTCTTCAGGGATGATATTACAGTCTATGCCCAAAACAATAATGGAGTATGGTATGCATTCGGATTCGTAATTGGCAGCGGAGGCTGGGGATTTTTGGGAGGAAGGTCAAGGTCAAAGAAATAATAGTTGTGAGTTGTGAGCTGTGAGTTGTGAGTATAATGATGCACAACATGATGGTGGAACTCAGAACCCTGAACAATAATAATCAACGATTCAAACTTCTGTAAAATAATTGCTTCCGTGTTTTCTTTTTGCTAAATTATTTGTTGAGATAAGTATAATTTAACAAAGGAGGATAAAATGGCTTTATTTATGGATATTCATAATCATATTCCCGGACTGACCCCACAGGCTGTTGCTGAAGCTCATCGAAAAGATATTGAGACTCAAGAGAAGTTTGGCGTAAACTACCTAAAATATTGGTACGACGAAAAAACCGGCAGGGTATTTTGTCTTGTTGAAGCACCAGACAGAGAATCTGCAAATGCGGTACACCGTGAAGCGCATGGTTTGGTTGCAGATGAAATTATTGAAGTAAAAGAAGGAATATAATCAGATTCTAATTCAAAAAGTAAAAGCCGGATTTGCCGGCTTTTTTGCTGTTTAATCAGCCCTACTAATCGTTGGTTCGCCTCTCAGGAATCAGGCTTAGACATTGAATAACAGAAAATATATTTAATGTGGGGAAATTTCATTAAAGATTGGTAACTTTAAAAATAAAAAATACAGAAAAATGCAAACAATCCTGGGAGGCGGAGGAGCAATTGGCAATGAGTTGGCCAAGGCACTCACAATTTATACAAGTGAGATAAAGATCGTAAACCGTAATCCTGTAAAAATAAATGATACGGATATGGTTTTTAAGGCTGATCTTCTTAAAACTGACGAAGTAGATGCGGCAGTTGAGGGTTCTTCAGTCGTTTATCTCACTGCCGGACTCCCCTACAACATAAAGTACTGGAAAACAAACTGGCCTGTTGTAATGTCAAATGTCATAGAAGCTTGCATTAAAGCCAATGCAAAACTCGTGGTTTTCGATAATATGTACATGTACCACCCGTCGTCATTAGATCACATGTCCGAAGATGCTTTCATCAATCCGGTAAGTGAGAAAGGCAAAGTGAGGATGCTGCTGAACAGAATGTTATTTGATGCTATTGAGAAGCGAAAGTTAAGTGCCCTCATAGCAAGATGTGCTGATTATTACGGTCCGGGTGAAATTCAGACCAGTATGATCTGGCAGACTGTCATTAAGCCATTAAAAGAAGGGAAAAAAGCAAGCTGGATGGGTTCACCGAACTATAAGCATTCATTTACTTATACTCCTGATGCCGGCAAAGCAACCGCTCTTCTCGGAAATACACCCGACGCTTATAACCAGGTTTGGCATTTGCCAACAGCGCCCGATCCTTTAACTGGAAGGCAATGGATTGAAGCTTTTGCGGCTGAATTCGGCGTCAAACCGGATTTCAGGACTGCGCCTAAATCAGTAGTACGAATTATGGGACTTTTTATGCCCATCATGAGGGAAATGGTTGAAATGATCTATCAGTACGACAGGGATTATGTTTTTGTCAGTAATAAATTTGAGGAAAGGTTCGGCATCAAACCCACGCCTTATGCTGAAGGAATTAAAATGGTGGCGAAGTGACCGGGAATTCTCATGATGTAAGGACATAGAATACTATTATCATCAACACAAAAAATCAAGGTGAATCTCTTAACTGAATTCAAAAGCAGACTTTTCTTTTTTCTGGAAAAAACCAATATTGGTAATGGTATGGTTTTTCTCATCAAAAAAAAGCTTGGGAAACTTCCGGTTGTTGATTTAACTTTTCCTACCTCCATAAACCTTGAAATATCCAGTCTTTGCAACCTTTCCTGTATGCACTGCCCATCTCACCTGCCTTTGTTTAAAAACATGGTTAAGTCTCATGGCCTGATGAAAATGGAAGTTTTCAATAAGGCGATGGATGAAATTGATTCGCATGGTACAACCAGATTGGCGTTGCATAAAGACGGAGAGCCTTTACTTCATCCACAAATAATGACTATTCTGAACAGGGTGAAAAAGAACCAGCCACATATTGTAACGCTCATCACCAATGCACATTTACTCACCGATGAGATATGTGATGCCATACTAAAGGGCCGGATAGATAATATTATTTTCAGCATAGGTGCATCTGGCGAAGATTTTTATAAAAAGATAAAGGGCGACGGATTTGATCTGGTTATAAACAATATCCTCAGATTTCTTGAAAAGAGGGAAAATTTTAATCCTGCACCCACTGTTACTGTACAGATCGTAAATCTTCCGGAGTATCCTGAGATGAAAGCAGAAATCAGGCAGTTTAAACAGTTTTGGAAAAGGAAACCAGTCAGGGTAAAAGTATTTGATAAGCTGAACTGGGGCATTTTTGATTCAGAAGAGGAGCAATTGAAACGATATCCTTGTCCATCCCTTTGGCGTGATCTGTTCGTTCATTGGGATGCAAAGGTTTCAGCTTGTTGCATAGACTGGGATCAGAGCATTATAGTCGGTGATTTAAAACAACAGACGATGGCTGAAATATGGAAGGGGGATAAGATCAGGTCATACCGCAGTGCTCATTTGAAGAATCAATTTTCTGATATACCACTGTGTGAAAAGTGTAATTTCTGGAGTAAAATTTCACGTCTTGAATAAAAAAAGATTAAAAGTCGGGATGCCTGACCAACTGTGTGAAGTAGATAAAAAAAAGCCGCTTTTAGCGGCTTTTTCTTGCTCCCCCTGCTGTCCCGCACCTGCGGGAGAACCAGCGACCCTCTGATTAATCCCGCAGCTGCGGGACTCTGACCAACTGAGCTAAGGGCAAATCAACAAGATCAAGATTACATAACTTATCTATAAAGCTCCGCGATTTCTGCCTTTTAATAAAACGTTCTATCTTTATTGTAGTACCAATATCTTCAGTAGCAATGAAAACTGCCTTTATTTTCCATGGCCGGTGCTTTGAAGTAAATGTATTACGTGGTGAGGTATTATGTTCAGCAAGCCTTCTTTGGACATTGTCAGTATATCCTATGTAGTAGAGGTCTGATCTTTCTGAATTAAGGATGTAGATATAGTACATATTGTAGTAAAAAACTGAGCTGAGAAAGCCTTTGCTGCTATAAACTAAAAAGCCGCTTTTCGCGGCTTTTTCTGCTCCCCCTGCTGGACTTGAACCAGCGACCCTCTGATTAACAGTCAGATGCTCTGACCAACTGAGCTAAGGAGGAATATTTCCCTGAAAGGGACTGCAAAATTAATGGTTTAATCTAAATAAACAAGAAGCTTCAGAAAAAAATTGATAAATTTTGTTACTGATTGTGTTATTAGCATACAAATGACAACTTTCCTGATTTTAATTGGCAAATCTATTTTATTCCAGGTAATAAAGCTCTGACCGCTCTCCCCGTGCAAGTGCCTTGATGATCGTTCCGTTTACAGCTACGCCCTTATTGCGGAGCGCTTCCTGTAATGTTTCCATTGCCTTTACCGGAGTGTTGTTTTCAGCGCTTAAGTGGCCTAGTACTATATGCGAAATCCCGCTGTGGTAATTATCGGCAATGAAACTGGCGGTGTGGCTGTTGCAGAGATGACCGGTTGGACCGTGAATCCTTTGTTTAAGGTGGGGAGGGTAGGAGCCGAAAAGCAGCATATGCTCATCGTAATTTGATTCGATGACCATGGCATCACACTGCTTAAGGTATTTTGAGGCGTTATCGCAAATATAGCCCAGGTCGGTAGCTATTGTGATGCTTTTAATATTATTAGAAATATTAAAACCTACTGAGCCATGTGCATCATGGGATGTGGGGAATGCCTCAATGGCAAATCCGCCTGCCAGGTAACGTTTAAAGGGTTTAATCTCCCGGTACATGGTTTGATCCACATCGAATGTTGCACGGTTCCTCAGGATCCCTTTCCAGGTGCCCTCGGTGCAATAAACCGGTATCTGGTAATGTTTTGTCAGCCGGGTAAGTGCTCCAATATGGTCAATATGGTCGTGGGTAATGAAAATAGCCTTAATGCGCTGAATTCCTGTGCCGATCTCATCAAGTGATTTCTTAATCCTTCTTGCGCTAATCCCGGCATCTACAAGTATGCCCTGCTCCTCATTTCCAAAGTAGTGACAATTACCATTACTGCCACTTGCAAGAGTGCAGAATTCAAAAGTGTGGGGAAATAGCGTTGCAGGCATCCTGAGCAAATAACAATCAGGAAACAAAATTAGATAAAATGGTTACCGCTTTTAAGCTTTGTATCAACTAAATCTCATGCCTCCGTTCTCAGGTAAATACCTGTTCAGATGGAGATTAAGGAATTTATTTGAATTCGTTTGGTGGAATAGGTGCGGGAACAAGATTCTTCACAGGTTTGATGCTCTTTAAGTAAGCAAAAATTGCCTGCAGGTCTTCATCCGTTGCCTTGGCATAATTAAACCATGGCATTGGTGGCAATAACATTCGCCCACCGTCCATTCCTTTAAACTTGCCCTCAGTGATAGCTTTCTTGAACTGCTCATAAGTCCAGTTGCCAATGCCTGTAGGATCTGGAGTCAGGTTTGCTGAAAATGAAACACCCCATGGTCCTGCAGATTGGGTTCCGTCCAAATTCATAAACATCCAACCTTTTTGCATTTCAGCTTTGGTAGGAACCTGAACGGGCCTGTCTGCGGGATAGCCCGAAAGCATTGTTGCTTCAATTACCTCAAAGCCTTTCTCTGATACATTCTTCGGTGAATGGCAATCATTGCATCCTCCAATGGTTACAAGGTATTCGCCTCGTTTAACCAGCTCATCCTGTGAAAGTTCTTGCTTTTCTCCGGTTGCCTGGTCTTTGTTTTCATCTGAACTCTTATTTCCCGTGCAATAGCTCAGGAAAAACAGAGCCGTAAGGATCGACAGCATTGTAAAAATTTGTTTCATGACCTTTGGTTTTAAATGATCTAATAAATTAATAGTCTGCTAATTCATCCGGGGGAGATATATGAGATGTGATTAGAACGACACTCCACCAGAATTGTTCAATATAGTTCAATGTTGTTCAAAAGTTGTTCAACATTGTTCAAAACTGCCAGATTTTCGGGCGTTCAGGATTGTTCAATGTTCAATGCCAGGCACCGATAATTGCTCCCATTACCATAAAGGCAACAATCATATAGCCTCCGTTAATGAGAACATACTTGAATGAGCGGTTTTCAAAAAGGGAGATGATCCCTAATGCAAAGAAGATAAATCCAAAGCCTACATGGAATCCGGTTATTGCACCATGGGTTACGCCCTCTTCACCAATAAAAAGCGCAAGGTTTATTGCCATCAGAAGTGAAAAAAGGAAAGCAAAGCCAAATACCAGTCCCATTGAACGACCCTTAAGGTCTTCCCGGGTGACTCTATTAGCTGAAAGCCATGCTTTTTCGAAGATTCTGTACCAAATTCCTCCAATAAGGAAAGTTGACAGGGCTGCCACGAGAACGGCACCCCAGTTTAAGTTGTAAACTGCTGTGTGAAAATCCATAAAATTAAATATTACTTACCCTCAACAAACATTTAATTATGATTTATAGGGCAGTAACATCAATCCAAAGAAATAGTTCAATATTGTTCAAACGTTGTTCAATATAGTTCAAAGGTTGTTCAATATAGTTCAAAGGTTGCGGTTCTCAGCATTCAAAGGTTCAGCCTTGCGTCTCCGTTATTCATAACTTTCATCTGATGGTTGATGGATTCCTGGTGGATTGCCTTAAAGATCTGTTCGATCATTTCATGGCTGAGGCCTTTTGAGGTTCCCCGCACTATAACGCGTTTAATGATCTCATCCCAGCGGGTGGCCTGAAGGATCGTAATGTTGTTCTCCTTCTTGTACTTTCCGATTGTCTCTGAGACAGCCATCCTTTTCTCCAGCAAATCAATCAGATGCTCATCGTACATGTCAATTTGCTGACGGAGTTCACCCAGGACATCAAGCAATTTAGGGTCATCGGTGCTGGTGTTTCTGAGGATCAGCCTGTGCATCAACTCATTGAGCTCAGATGGCGTCAACTGCTGCAACTTGTCGCTCAGCGCGGCATCCGGGTTGATGTGTGATTCAAGCATGAGTCCGTCAAAATTAAGGTCCAGTGCTTTTTGCGCGATCTCGTGCAGGAACTCGCGTGCCCCGCCGATATGACTGGGATCGCAGATTAGCGGAAGGTCAGGAATTCTTCGCCTCAGTTCAATGGGCAACTGCCAGTTGGGCTGGTTGCGGTACATGGTCTTTTCATAGGAAGAGAAGCCCCTGTGTATGGCTCCAAACCTGGTGATACCTGCCCTGGCAAGTCTTTCAATGGCTCCCATCCAGAGTTCAATATCCGGATTCACCGGATTCTTGACCATCACCATTACATCCACGCCCTGGAGGGCATCGCAAATCTCCTGCACCGTGAAAGGGTTTACGGTGGTACGGGCACCTATCCATAAAAGGTCAATACCATATTTCAGCGCTTCGTAAACATGCCTTTCATTGGCAACCTCTGTGGCTACCAGCAAACCGGTTTCCTGTTTTACCCTTCTGAGCCATTTAAGTCCTTCGCTGCCAATTCCTTCAAAGGAATTAGGCCTTGTACGTGGCTTCCATATACCTGCCCTGAATACACTTACCCGGCCAAGTTTAGCAAGTTCTGTAGCTGTTTCCATCACCTGTTCCTCTGATTCTGCGCTGCAGGGGCCGGAAATCAGAAAAGGCCTGCCCATATAACCTTTCCAGGTTTCGATCATACTATTTTGTAGTTTCGTGTCTATCATCTCTTCAATTATTGAGTATTTGTAGTTAAATTCTTGTGATTTATTGGTTTCCAGAATTCGTAATTCAGTATATGACTAATCTTATTTGCCTCTTCAATAATGGCTTTCAATCCGTCGCTATCCCTTGCTGAGATCAGCTTTTTGAATTCGTTCATTTTTTCAATGTATGTATCCATTACTTCAAGCACATAGGCAGCATTATCAAGGAAGATTGGCGCCCAGGTCTCTGCATTGCTTTTTGCCAGACGTACAGTACTTTCAAAGCCTCCCGCAGCCAGCGTGAGTATATTTTTTTCTTCATGCTCCTTTTCCAGTACGCTTAAAGCCAATGAGAATGAAGTGATATGCGATATATGTGATACATAGGCTACATGAACATCATGTTCATCTGAACGCATATATACAGGGTTCATTTTCAATATGTCCAACATCTGATGGATTACCTCCAGCGCATCAGGATCACTCAATTCTTTATCACAAATGATCGCGGTTTTATTGTCAAACAGTTTCCATACTGATGACAACGGACCCGAATGCTCGGTGCCGGCCATAGGATGAACGGCAACATAGCGACCCCTGCCGGCATGATCTCTTGCAACAGCAGCAATACTGCCTTTAGTTGAACCCATATCGGCAACAACCTTTTGGGTATTGGCAATCTTATCGAGTATCAAGGGCAACATGGCACAATTTGAATGAACCGGTGCTGCCAGGATAATCAGATCACTCTGCTCCACTGCCTTTTCAAGTGTGTCAATTTCATCTGCCATCCGGCATAACAGAGCGATCTTCTGATGATGGGGGTTAGATTCAACACCAATTATGCGGTCAGCAAAGCCCCTCATCTTCAGGTCTTTCATCAATGAACCACCTATTAATCCTATACCTACTACTGTAATAGTCATTTCTTAGTTTTTTAACATAGTGGTGAGCCGTTCCCTGGCTTCAGATAATTTTAGCTCATTTGCGCAAAGTGAGATCCTGATATACCTGTCACCATTCTTTCCGAAAATAGAACCCGGAGTGATGAATACGTGGGTTTTGTCAAGGATATCTTCAATAAATGTCTCACCATCAGGGATTTCATCAGGAATCCTGCCCCATACAAAAAGCCCTCCCTGCGATTTATCAAATCTGCATCCCAGAATTTCCATAATATTCTCAACGATTCTTCGCCGCTCGCTGTAAACTGCATTGACACTCTCGTACCATGAATCAGGATTGCCAAGTGCCTCAACGGCAGCTTGCTGTATTGGCAGGAACATTCCCGAATCCATATTGCTCTTTACTTTCAGTATATTTTTAATATAATCGGCATGCCCGGCAACCATACCAATCCTCCAGCCCGCCATATTCTGGCTTTTACTTAAGGAATTCAGTTCCAGGGCAGTCTCCCTGGCACCATCAACTGCCAGTATGCTGATATACTCATTGTTCAACACGAAGCTGTAAGGATTATCATTACAGATCAGAATCCCATGCTTATTGCCAAAGGCAATCAATTTTTCAAACAGTGCTTTTGAAGCTTTTGTGCCTGATGGCATATGCGGGTAATTGACCCACATAAGCTTTACACCTGAAAGATCACTTTCTTCCAGAACATTAAGATCAGGCATCCAGTGATTCTCTTCGTTCAGGTCGTAGGTCCTCACTATTCCGCCAACCAGGTTTGTAACGGATGTATACGTTGGATAGCCGGGATCAGGCACAAGAACCTCATCTGAAGGATTTACAAACGCCATACTGATGTGCATGATACCTTCCTTACTTCCCATCAGGGGAAGTATTTCCGATTCCGGATCAAGATTAACCTTAAAGTACTTTTTATACCATTGCGAGAATGCCTTCCTGAGGGCAGGACTGCCATTGTAACTTTGATAGCCATGGGCTGTCGGAACACGCGCTCCTGAGATCAACGCATTTATGGTACTTGTTGAAGGTGCCTGGTCAGGGCTGCCTATACCAAGATTGATAATATCAGCACCCTCCCGGCGCATTCTTTCGAGTTGCGCAAGTTTTCGTGAAAAATAGTATTCATTGATACCATTGGTACGTTCGGCCGGCTTGACTATCATCGAGTGGAGCGAGTGTTGTGAGTGTTGCTTGAGATATAAAATGTGTTACTGAATTATAATAACACATTAAATCAATTGATTACTTGCTCTTTATAAAAAAAAGTTGCAGGAACACAAGCACCGCAGTTATTTTGTAATGTTGCAGGGGGGGCAAACCCCTTAGGGGTAAGACTCGGTGAACCTAATGCTTGTCAGGGCAAACGATGCTCCAGCAGCGCAAAATCAGCAAGGACTATGGCAGCCGCAGCTTCAACAATGACTGGCGCACGGAGGGCAACACACACATCATGGCGGCCACCGATGACCAGTTCTTCAACCTGTTTGTGCTCAAAATTGAAGGTCTGTTGCGGAAGGCTGATACTGGAAGCAGGCTTGATGGCAAGCCTGAATATGAGATCATTGCCATTGGTAAGACCGCCATTGATACCCCCGGCGTTATTGGTGGCCGTAGTTCCTGCTTCGTCAATAAACAGATCATTGTTCTGGCTTCCGTACATGCGTGCGGCCTCAAATCCTGATCCGAATTCTATTCCTTTCACTGCCGGAATGGCGAAGGCAATATGTGCAATGGCTGATTCAACAGAATCAAAGAATGGTTCGCCCAGTCCAATCGGAAGATTCGTGCATACACACTCAATCAAACCGCCCACCGAATCCTTTGCCTCGATGGCTGCTTTGAGTCCTGCTTCAATATCCATGTTGCCGCCAACTTCTTTAACCCGGGCCTTTATCACCACATCGCCCAGTATCTTTTTAGCAACCGCACCTGCCACCACAAGACCCAGCGTTATGCGTGCGGAGAAATGCCCGCCCCCACGGGGATCATTGTATTTATTGAACTTCATCATAGCGGCATAATCGGCATGACCGGGACGCGGATGTTGCCTCAGCTTCTCATAATCTTCTGACCTGGTATTCATGTTTTCAAACAGAACCGTCAGCGGGGCACCTGTCGTCCTGCCGTTATAGGTACCGCTAACGATCTTAGGAATATCAGATTCCTTACGGGGGGTAGTGCCCTCAGCACCAGCCCGCCGGCGCGCAAGATCAGGTTCAAGGTCATCCTCCGTCAATGGGATGCCTGCCGGACAACCATCAATTACCACTCCGATATTTATTCCGTGTGATTCACCGAAAATATGCACCCTGAATATTCTTCCGAAACTGTTCATTGTTTGTGTGTTTCAATATTTAACGGTGACAGGGCATGCCCTGTCTTTTCAATGTTTACCAATTTTTCCAAGAGACAGGGCGTGCCCTGTCTCTACCTTATGCCCATTTATTCAATTTTGGCACCAATTGATGCCAGGTCATCATAAAAACCGGGATATGATTTTGCGACTGATTCCGCATTTTCAACCTCTACAGGCTGCTTTGCCGCAATACCGGCAACAGCACCGGCCATAGCAATCCGGTGGTCATGGTTTGCATGCATGGTGCCGCCCCTGACCGATCCTCCCTTAACAACCATAAGGTCTCCATCCAAAATAATTTCTGTTCCTATCCTGGCAAATTCCTTCTGCAATACGCTTGCCCTGTCGCTTTCTTTATGCTTAAGCCTTCCAACCCCTGAAATTACTGAATTTCCTGAACAGTATGCCGCGAGGGTAACCAGCGGCGGAAAAAGGTCAGGGCTATCTGTCGCATTAAATTCAAAGGCATTCAGTGCTGACTTTTCAACGCTAACACTCTTATCATCAATCCTTACTTTCGCACCCGAAGCTTTCAAAGCATCAAGGACAGCGACATCAGCCTGAAGAGAACCGGAATCCAGGTTTGTCACAGTGACCCTGCCACCCAAAGCCCCTGCTACCAGTAAAAATGCTGCTCCGCTCCAATCGCCTTCCACACTGTAATCTATGGGCATGTACTTCTGGTTTCCTTTGACGGTGAAGGTTTTATAATCTTCGTGATAAGCCTTCACCCCGAAATCATTCATCAGCCTTAGGGTCATTTCTATATAAGGTTTGCTTGCCAGTGCGGTTACTTTGAATACTGAATCCAAACGGGCACAGGGCAGCGCAAGTAGCAATCCTGTCAGCATTTGCGAACTCAGTGAGCCGTCAATATCAGCATTACCACCCTTTAAGGGTCCTTTTATTTTAATGGGGACAAATCCGTTCGTGGTTTCAATGGATACACCGAGCTGGCGCAACGGTTTCTCAAGCATTGAAACCGGACGCTTTTTAAGTGAGCCCTCGCCATGGAGGATTATCTCATTATCACTTAAAGCCGCAATGGCTGAAAACATCCTTATCCCCAACCCCGATTCCCCGCAATTAATGACGTTACTAAAAACGTTAAATCTATTTGATGTGCCATCTCCTGCAGGATGGTTTTCATTATCAGGATTACTGATAATGCTAACAGTTGATCCATCAACAGCAACCCGGCAGCCAAAATCACCGGCAATCCGGATGGCAGCATCCGAATCATTACAAGGAGTGTAATTCCTCAGTACCGTGGTGCCCCTTGCCAGTATGGCTGCAGCTATAGCCCGCTGCATCATGCTCTTAGAGGCAGGAGCGCTGACCTGGCCATGGATAACGGATGGATGGACTATCTTTTGCAATTCAGGTAAATTGAATACCAAAGTTAAGGTATTTGCGGTGAATTAGGGTACTAACGCTTTTGGAAGAGAAAGGGTTGTTGCGAAATTGCTTAAATTTGTGTTGCTAATGCACTCATTCAATGGCCTTCTATAAATCACGGGTAGTCAGGATCGGTGATCTCTTACTGGGAGGTGATCATCCCATAAGGATACAGTCGATGACCAATACCGACACCATGGACACTGTTGCGACAGTTAACCAGGCGATCAGGATGATAGATGCAGGGAGCGAGATGGTGAGAATCACTGCACAGGGACTGAGGGAGGCTGAAAACCTGGCGAATATAAAACGACTGCTTCACGAAAGAGGTTTCAGGACCCCACTCATTGCAGATATCCATTTTAATCCCAAAGCTGCCGAAACCGCTGCCGCCATTGTCGAAAAAGTAAGGATAAATCCGGGTAATTATACAGGCAGCACTGCTAAAGCAGACCGTACCATAGAATATTCCGACCGGGAATATAACGATGAACTTGAGCTTATCAGGTCAAACCTCAAACCACTCATCTCAATCTGTAAGGATTACGGGACTGCCATAAGGATCGGCGTAAACCACGGCTCGCTGGGTTCCAGGATATTGGGAAGATACGGTGATACCATTGAAGGAATGGTCGCCTCGGCACTTGAATACGCCCGGATATTTGAAAGCCTTGACTTCCATGACCTTGTGATCTCTGTAAAATCGAGTAATACGGTCATGATGCTCAATGCATACCGGCAACTGGCGGCTCAACTGCAGCATGAGCATCTCAATTTTCCTCTTCATATCGGGGTTACAGAAGCAGGGGAGGGGAATGAAGGAAGGATGAAATCGATTGCCGGCATTGGCGCTGTGCTGGCACATGGCATAGGCGATACCATCAGGGTTTCCCTGACTGAAGACCCCGAACTGGAATTACCGGTAGCGAATGCCATTGTGAAGAGATTCAGCAGGATCGAGAATAACCAATTTGTTGAAAGGAGGATCAGGAAGGACATAGTTTTAACGCCACATCCGGTAGCACCTCATCCCCAACCCTTTACACCTCATCCC
>DATGZB010000004.1:0-107026 GCA_035297395.1 Lentimicrobium sp.
ATGAAAACGGCGCAGTAGCACCTGAAACAGGAAGTCGTGAATTTACCGGTTTCAATGTTTACCGTGATGATGAACTGATAGCAAATACAACTGAAACTGAATATCTGGATACCGATCCTGAAATATCAGTATTAGGACAGAGTTATTGCTATAAAGTAACGGCTGTATATAGTGACTGTGAATCTGATTTCAGCAACACAGCATGTGAAACTGTTATATCAATAGTTGATCCTGAGATAAGTGCAGTAAGTATCTATCCGAATCCTTCAAATAGTGTAGTTAACATCGAACTTACCAATGATATCAGCCAGCTTGTTATTTATAACAATATTGGCCAGGTAGTAAATGAGATGAGAATTACAAAGGAAAAGACAGTTCAGATAGATGTAAGTTCTTATGATGCAGGAGCATATCTTGTAAAATTCATTACAAGAGAAGGCCAAAGCTTTGCAAGAAAGATTGCAGTTACTAAATAATCGTTAAATCGATTTCCCAATAAGGGCTGTCATTAAATTGGCAGCCCTTTTTATTTTCTTTATACTCTTTTAACTGAAAGTTCTCTAATTCCAAAATTCAATAATCAAGTTACTTGTATAGCCAACCGCAGCGTCCCCGCAGAAAATTTTCTGATAGTAATTATGTGTTATAATTTAAAATATAGCTAGTTAGAGAGAGATGTAAATAAATTTTCCAAGTAAACGAAAAAATCTTTCCAAAATAGGTATTACCATTTCCTAAAAATTTAATTAACAAATACATCCTTGACTTTGGGGGAGGTTTTATAAGTTCTTTCGATTTTGGAATTAAAATGCGCGGTATGAAAACCTTTTATACAATTTTCGGGGGGAAATTAATAAGGTGGATGTTGCTTGGTATCACCTTATCATTATTTTCCTCAATTAATGCACAGCCATGTATGGATCCACCGGTACTTAGTTTATCGGGGGACGCTACCATATGTCAAGGGCAAGTAACAAATATTTATTTCAATATTACGGGTGGAGCGCGGCCTTGGCGATTAACATACTCAATCAATGGTATACCTCAGCCTGAGGTTACGAACATTATGGTAAGCCCTTATATATTGACCACTGGAAATGCAGGTCAGTATACCGGCTTAGCAATTTATGATTTTGATAATTGTGCCGGATCTGTTACAGGGAGTGCAGTTACTATTAGTGTAAATCCTCCTCCAACTGGTTTCGCCGGAAATAATGCAGTTGTCTGCCCAGGAAGTTCATATATGCTCACCCAATCAACAGCTACGAACTACAGTAGTCTTCTTTGGGCTACTTCTGGTGACGGGGTTTTTAATGATCCTTACACGCTTCACCCTGTTTATACACCGGGTATGTTTGATCAAATCAATGGGGGGGTTACACTAACGCTCAATGCCATAGGGATATCACCCTGTGCTCCTTCAATAAGTTCCATGTTTCTTGATGTAGTTGAACAACCTACTGCAAATGCCGGACCTGACCAACAAGTATGTGAAGATTCCCAGGTTACTCTTGATGGTGATGCTACAAATTATATTTCAGTTTTTTGGACCACCTCTGGCAGTGGTGCTTTTACAAATGCGACCTCTTTAAATACCAATTACATCTTTGGACCTTCTGATATAAATGCTGGCAGTGTAATATTAACTCTAAATGCTTTAGGTACAGGTTCATGTGGTTATACAGCGGTTGATAATATGACTGTTGATATTATATTAAAGCCTGTAGTCATTGCCGGACCTAATATATTTAGTTGCAGTACTGGTCCCGTTCAGTTAAACGGATTTGCAGAAAATTATTCTTCTGTTGTGTGGACTTCAACCGGCAACGGCACATTCTTAGATCCAAATTCTTTAAATACAATATATTACCCTGGTCAAAGTAATCTGAGTTCTGGAAGTTCAGTTCTTACGCTTACTGCTATTCCCATTTATCCATGTGCGGGTAATGTATCAAGTCAACTGACTGTCATAATTGCTGAACCAGCCAGTGTAGCAGCAGGCCCGGATGGTGTAAGTTGTGGTACATCTTCTTATTCAATTACAGGTGCTTCCGCAACATCTTATTCCACTCTTCAATGGAGTACAAGCGGCTCTGGAGTTATTATGAATCCTACCAGCATTTCACCGACGTATTTACCCTCGGCCGCTGATCTCGCCGCAGGATCAGTAACCCTAACTGTTACTGCATATGGTCAGGATGAATGTGTAAGTGATGCAGTTAGTGATGAGATGGTACTTTATTTAACCGCCGAACCAACAGCAAATGCCGGTGCTCCGGCATTGGTTTGCGAAGGCTCTTCACTTATCATCAATGACGCTTCTGCAACTTCATATAGTTCGCTTAACTGGACCACTTCAGGTTCAGGAGTTTTTACAAATAACGGTACAATATCACCTACCTATACTCCCAGTGCTGCAGATATTGCTGCTGGAGGTGTTGTTTTAAGGTTAACTGTTTATCCGGAATCACCATGCTCAGTGATTGCGTTTTCAAGTAAAATACTCACATTTTCTCCTGTTCCAAGCGTTTACGCTGGTGCTGATGGTAATGTTTGTGATAATGCGCCTTATTCAATAACGGATGCACTGGTAAATGATTTTAATTCAGTAATCTGGACAAGCAGTGGTACTGGAACCTTTACCAGTCCAACTTCAATTAATACAAACTACCTTCCAAGTGCCAGTGATGTAACTGCAGGTTCAGTTATATTAACATTAACCGCTTATGGTGACCCGGCATGTAATCTTTCATCGTCTGACCAGTTAACTCTTACATTAATCAGTTCACCAGTCGCTAATGCCGGAATCAATGACATAACTTGTGAAGGAACAGTTTTCACTGTTATGACAGCAACTGCTACAAACTATTCAACTATCACATGGACATCTAACGGTACCGGTGTTTTATCCAATGCAAATTCATTAAATCCTTCCTATATTCCTTCGCACAGTGATGCTCTAATCGGAAGCGTTACACTATCAATGACCGTTGCCGGAAATGGACCATGTACCGGAACAGTGACAGATGGCATGGTTTTAACAATAGTGCCATTACCTACAGCAAACGCCGGTAATGACCTGGCAGTTTGCGGAACGGATCCTGTTTCAATCACAGCAGCCTTTGCCCAGAATTACACTACATTAATGTGGAGCACTTCAGGATCCGGAACTTTCAGCAGTCCTAACAACCTTAGTACTTTTTATACTCCAAGTGCTTCTGATGTTGCTGACGGTTCTATCATTCTAACATTAACAGCTGCTCCATTGTCACCCTGTGCAACATCCGTTTCTGATGCCCTCACTTTAAATATTACAGCATTACCAATTGCAAATGCAGGTCCGGATTATATTAGCTGTACAGGTACATTTCTTATCACAGCAGCAACAGCTTCAAATTATAGCTCAGTATCCTGGTCAACTACTGGTACAGGAGTATTTTTAAATCCAAATACGCTTACACCGTCTTATACTGCTTCAGCACAAGATATTATAAATGGATCTGTTAGTC
This sequence comes from Lentimicrobium sp., assembly GCA_035297395.1. Lineage (GTDB taxonomy): Bacteria > Bacteroidota > Bacteroidia > Bacteroidales > Lentimicrobiaceae > Lentimicrobium. The sequence goes on from DATGZB010000004.1 coordinate 3,510, forward strand.
TGATACTTACTGTACAGGGGCAGACGCCATGCAATATGCAGGTGACTGATTTTATGGTTCTCACATTGCCGGGCGTACCTACCGCAAATGCAGGCATCGATGCCAATATCTGTGAGGGTTCATCTTATCAGGTTACAACTGCTTTGGCATCTAATTATGGAAGCATATACTGGACAACTTCAGGTAGCGGAACTTTCTCAGGTCAAAATACTTTAAGTCCACTTTATACGCCCAGCATCCCTGATATAGCTAACGGTTCTGTGACATTAACTATGACAGCCACAGCTCCTGCTCCATGCAGTAATACTGTTTCTGATCAGATGCAATTAACTATTTCTAAAAATCCAAGTGCATATGCAGGTCCTGATATTAGTATTTGTGAAAACGGATCAGCCCAGATCACAGGGTCAGCAACCAACAGTCTGACATTTGTATGGAATACCTCAGGTGACGGCACATTCGCAAATAATTCGACTTTAACTCCAACTTATTTCCCCGGTTCAGCTGATATTGCCAATGGAAGCGCTACAATAACACTTACTGCTTATGCACTAAGTCCTTGCACTGTTGCCTCAAATGACGATATGATTATAACAATTGGTAGCGAACCCATGGTGGATGCGGGAAGTGACCAATTGATCTGTGAAAGCTTTTATACAATTGTTAATGCAGCAGCTACTGATTATGCCACATTATATTGGACAACTTCCGGTACAGGAGCTTTCATAAACGGAAATTCACCAAATGCCACATACTTAGCCAGTCCGACAGATTTAGCAGCAGGCAGTGTTACACTCACCCTAACAGCAACTGGTTTATTCCCATGTTCTTCAACAACCAGTGATCAGATGGTATTAACGTTTACACCTGCACCAACAGCTTTCGCTGGTCCTGATGGTTCTACCTGCGGAAGTGACAGTTATACTTTGGTTGACGCTACTGCAACTAATTATTCTGGGATAAACTGGACTACCTCAGGCACAGGAACATTTTCCAATTCGTCAGATATAAATCCAACTTATTTCCCAAGTGCTGCTGATTATGTAGCCGGCTATGTCACCTTAACAATTTCAGTTACAGGGTATAACTTATGTAGTCTCACAGACGTCGATCAGATGATATTATCTTTTAATACGCAGCCGGTGATTGATGCCGGACCGGATATTTCATCATGTGATACTGATCCGGTTCAAATAACCGGAGCATCAGCAATTAATTACAGTTCCATTAACTGGACGCATAATGGAAGTGGTCTTTTACAAAATGCTACTGGCCTTATGCCGGTTTATATACCTTCTCAGACTGATGTGATTGCTGGTGAGGTAACCTTAACCTTACATGCTTCACCATTACTACCTTGTACGGCAGAAGTAACAGATTTCATGATCATTAGCCTTCAATCAGGACCAACTGTTTCAGCAGGTGGTGATGTCCAGATATGTACAAATGAAAATGTAACACTAAATGCTGCAACCGCAATTAATTATGTGTCAATATTATGGAGCACTGACGGTTCAGGTACTTTTAGTAACAGTGCAGCGCTTAATCCTGTTTATTTCCCGAGCGTTGAAGACATTGCTACAGGAACAGTTATTTTGACACTATCAGCAACAGGATCAGCACCCTGTAATACAGTGGAATCAGATTTCATGGTATTAACAATCAGCCAGGGACCAATAGTTAATGCCGGACCGGATGGAGTATTTTGTGGACCAACCTTCCAGATAACACAAGCAAATGCCCAAAATTATTCGAGTCTGAACTGGTCAACCTCGGGAACCGGAACTTTCACTGATCCTAATGTTATTAATACAGTTTATACCCCAAGCAATAATGATATCCTTTCTGGTTCAGTTACGCTGACTTTAACAATACAGGGCGTTGCACCTTGTCTTATGCAGGCTTCTGATAATATGATACTTACAATCCCCGCGCCTGTCACTGCCAATGCAGGTAACGATGGTTCAACCTGCGGAGCTTCTCCATTTACCGTAAGCACAGCATCTAGCACTCCAGGGAGTACTATCTTGTGGACAACGTCAGGTACGGGAACTTTTGTTAATCAAAATACACTCAATCCAACTTATACTCCAAGCATTGCTGATGTTGCAGCAGGTTCAGTTTTACTGACTATGCAAATTCAAGGACCTTCTCCATGTTATACTAATTCTCAGGATGATATGCTGCTTACTTTCGCAAGCGGTGCAACTGCATTTGCGGGTCCTGATGCAACAGTATGCGAAGGCTCTAACTTCACAATAAGCGGAGCGTCTGCTACTAATTATGCCGCAATTAATTGGAGTTCATCAGGTAGTGGAAGTTTTATAAGCGGTAACACACTGACTCCTACTTATCAACCAAGTGCTCTTGATTTTCTGAATGGAAGTGTAGTATTAAGCATGACTGCTGTTTCACAGAGTCCATGTTCAAATAGCGTAACTGATGATATGCTCCTAACATTCATGGCACCGGTTGTTGCTAATGCAGGACCTGATGATATTGTTTGTTTTGGAACTGGTTATGTTGTTTCAGGCGCAACCGCCAATGGAGCTGTCTCAATTGTATGGACCACTTCAGGTAGTGGCACTTTCGTAAATATCAATACTTTGACTCCAACATATTTTCCTTCAGCAGCCGACCGCATTGCCGGAAATGTCACACTTACCCTTACTGTTGGCAGTGCAGCCCCCTGTTTGAATACTTCCAGTGATGATATGCAGCTGACAATAGACTCGGCACCACTTGAAATGGCAGTTATTACAGGGCCACAATCATTATGTGCCGGAGTAACCGGTGTCCAGTATTCAGTGGTTAACCCGATACAATATGCTACAAATTATAATTGGACTGTACCCTCAGGAGCTGTTATAGTTTCAGGAAATGGAACAATGACAATTACTGTTGATTTTGGATCAAACAGCTTTTCTGGAAATATATTCTGTACTCCGCAAAGTAATTGTGGAAATGGACCTACAAGTAACTACCCAGTGACCATAAGTTCTCCGGGAAATATTTCAATTATAGCCAGTGGACCAGTGGATTTTTGTTTTGGACAAAGTGTAACATTGTCTGCACCTTCAGGTTTTTCAAATTATCTATGGTCAACCGGCGAAACAACACAAAGTATACTGGTTACTACCAGCGGTGATTACTTTGTTATTGTAACTGACGTAAACGGCTGTTCAAGTGCACCTTCAAACACGATAACAGTTACAGTTGGCAATGCTTTACCAGCCCCCGAAATAACCGCAAATGGGCCTACTGATATTTGTGCCGGCGGATCAGTAACTCTTATGGCACCATCCGGTTATGCCACTTATTTATGGTCAAATGGTGCTATAACCCAAAATATAAATGTAAGTACACCGGGTGATTATTATGTAATAGTAACTGATTTGAATGGTTGTGGCTCATATCCTTCAAATATCATTACAGTAAACCAGATTCCTTCACCGGTAATATCAGCCGGAATTGATGATGCTGTTTGCACAGGATCTTCATATCTCGTATCAACTGCCACAGCATCAAATTTTACATCAATACAATGGAGTAGCTCAGGTACAGGTTCATGGATAAATTCTAATACCCTTAATCCTTCCTATATCCCTTCTCTTAATGATATAAGCAATGGAAGTGTTACTCTGACCTTAACAGGGTACAACCAAAATTGCTCCGCATTCGACGAGATGATACTGACTATCCAGGATGGAATAATAGTATCAGCAGGTGAGGATGGCATCACATGTGATGGCGCACTTTATCAGTTAACGGGTGCAACAGCAAGTGCATATAGTTCACTTTCATGGATTTCATCAGGAACAGGAACTTTTAATGATCCAACAATCCTAAATCCTATTTATACTCCTTCCCCGGCTGACATTGCCGCTGGTATGGTTCAATTGAGCCTGACAGGGACAGCAATTGCTCCATGTGCCGGGACAGCCGCCGATGCCATGACCCTGGTTATTAAACAGCAACCACTTGTCAGTGCCGGAACCGATGGTAATATCTGCATTGGTCAGCAATATGTTATTACCGATGCAACAGCAATTAACTACTCCTCCTTGATGTGGATATCTTCAGGTGACGGATATTTTATTAATGGTACTACTCTGACACCGACATATGTACCAGGTTCTTTTGATCTCAGTTCTGGAACTGCAATCCTTAGTCTGATCGCATCTAACAGTCCATGTGCTGATATCATGGATTCACAAACATTAACAATTACGCCTTCTGCTTTAGCTGAAGCAGGGCCGGATGCAACTATCTGCGAGACTTGTTCTTATACCGTTTCGGGCGCATTTGTTACCAATGCATCAACATATTCATGGACAAGTACCGGAACTGGAACACTCACAAATGCAAATACACTTACACCTAGCTATCAACCTAGTGTACAAGATATTACAAATGGCTCAGTCACATTAATCCTGAACGCAGAAAGCTTCAATGGTTGCGGTACTTTTAGTGACCAGATGACCATATACATTAATCAGGGTATAATGGTTGAGTTTACTTGGAATACCGTTTGTGAAGGAAGTCCAACTAATTTCTTTGTTGAGGAAGCAATTGTTCCACTAAATTCAATCGCAATATGGAATTGGGATTTTGGTGACGGATTCTATTCAAATATTATGAATCCGGTTCATACTTTCCCTGCACTTGGACAATATAATGTCATATTGACAACCACTGATACTGCCGGTAATGTATTTAGTATGACCCATCTTGTTGAAATTCAAAGTACACCGGATGCATTGTTTGGAATTGAAACGCCAAATTGTTTTGGCCATTTAACGCAATTCCTTGATTTTTCTTCAACTGAAAACGGATACATCAGAACCTGGATATGGAATTTTGGGGATGGGTCTCCATCTGATACGGTGACATTCCCGGAAGATCCCAACAGAACTCATTTCTATTCTGTGGAGGGATCGTATAACGTGACCCTTACGGTGATTAACTCTTATGGTTGTGAAAGTATATACACATCCCAAATATCAGTTACACCGGCACCTATAGCTAATTTCTACTTCTCTTCATCATGTGAGGATATGGTAGTAGATTTCACGGATGCCTCAAATCCAAACGCTTCAGGAAATATAATCAGTTGGAATTGGGATTTTGGAGATCCAGGTTCAGGAATATTTAACACCAGTACACTTGCCGATCCGCAACACATATATGCTGATCCTGGGCTGTATAATGTAGTACTTATTGTTGTGAATGTGAATAATTGCAGCGATACAATAACCAAGCAGGTAAATACGGGTATTGCACCTGCCGTAGCTTTCACCTGGGAAGCATCATGTGCAAATACCCTGACAAATTTCTATACTGATTCGACCATAGTAAATATTAATGCAATAACAGATTTCTTATGGGATTTTGGTGATGGTGGACAATCTAATGTACAGGATCCACAGCATTTATATACTGAAACAGGTGATTATACTGTTTATTTAACTATCACTGACACTGCCGGATGCGAAAATACCATATCACAAGTAATTACTGTTACTGATGGTCCTCAGGCTTATTTCAGCTTTAGCGAACCCACATGCAACCTTGATGATGTTCAATTTACAGATTTGTCATCAAGTCCATCAGGTTATATAAATCAATGGATTTGGGATTTCGGAGATGGAAACACAACAACCATCCTTTATCCATCAAGTCCTAATATTAGCCATGTTTACCCGGGACCTGGGAATTACAATACCACGCTAACTGTTACCACGATAGCAGGTTGTGAGCATTCCGTTTCAAGAACCATTACAGTTCTTCCTGATCCTGTTGCAAACTTTTCTTACAGCGCATCCTGCTTGAATGAACCAGTTCTTTTTAATGACCTTTCACAAGGCAATGGAGCAGGACAGATAACAAACTGGGCATGGGATTTTGGAGATCCTGCATCCGGTATTTCAAATACTTCAACATTGCAAAATCCATCACATATCTATACTCAGGCAGGAACCTACAGTGTCCAGTTAATAATTACAACCACAAATAGTTGTGTTAATACTGTCACTAAAGTGGTTGTAGTTGTTCCTTTACCTTTTGTTGATTTTTCATCAACAGTGGGGTGTGCAGCAGATACTATTTCCTTTGTTAGTTCAAATTTTGTAAACGTCCCGAATACCATGGGCTGGTTATGGAATTTTGGTGATGGATCAACCTCCACAGAGATTGACCCAATTCATGTATATGCCCTTGCAGGAAGCTATGATGTTACTTTGACAATAACAGATGTATCAGGCTGTACTTCTTCAATTACCCATCAGGCTGATGTAATCGCCGGACCGGTCGCCATGTTCGCGTACTCAGCACCGGCATGCTCAGGAGCAGAAGTATTATTTACTGATATGTCAGTGGGTGTAGGTAGTACAATAACAACATGGTACTGGAATTTTGGAGATGGAACATATCAGACTATTACCCTTCCGTCAAGTCCTGATGTTACACATGTTTATGCATCCCCTGGCAGTTACACCGTGACTTTAACGGTAACTAACCTTACCGGTTGTGAAGGCTCAGCTTCAAGTAATGTAAATATCCTTCCTGAACCTGAAGCAAATTTCAGCTATGAAGCTGAATGTGAAGGCACACCGGTTCAATTCACCGATAATACTTCAACAAATGGCGGTGCACCGATAATTCAATGGTACTGGAATTTCGGAGATCCGGCTTCAGGAGGGTCCAATACCTCAAACTTGCAGAATCCATTGCATACTTTCACGTCAGCAGGTACATTCTCTGTTTTACTGGTCTCAACAAGTACTGCCGGTTGCCAAGACAGTATTATTCAGCAAGTAGTCATTTCTGCACCTCCTTTAGTGACATTCACCTACTCAACCGGATGTGCTAATTCGCCTACTGTTTTCACACCTGATCCCGCATTGATTAGCGTAGGCAATATAATTTCATGGTTGTGGGATTTCGGCGATGGCTCAGGTACTTCTACTCAAATGTCACCCGAGCATATATATGCAACTCACGGTAATTATACGGTAACATTGACAGTCACAACTTTTGACGGTTGTACTTCATCAGGTTCCCAAACAGTATATGTTGCAGCCTTGCCAATAGCTTCTTTCTCTGCTGCAAGCACTTGCATAGGTACTGTAACATCTTTTATTGACCATTCATACTCTCCAACCGGTGAGCCAATCACCGCATGGAATTGGGTATTTGGAGATCCGGGTTCAGGTGGCAACAATTTATCCACTTTGCAGAATCCAACACATACTTATGGAAGTGCTGGAGTGTATAACGTTTCTTTGACTGTAACAAGCAGTTCAGGTTGTACCTCAACGACCCAAATTCCCGTTGAGGTACTTCCAGCACCAATAGCAGCCTTTTCTTACATAATCAATGCTTGCGATAATGGTAGTGTTACCTTTCAGGATCAGTCCACTTCTATCTTAGGTGGATTAACCAACTGGACCTGGGAATTTGAACCCAATTACTATTCTAACCTGCAAAACCCGCAACACACATTTGCACAATCAGATACTTGTTACAATGTACAATTAGTTGTTACTGATATGCTTGGATGTATTGATACCACTATGCAACAGGTATGCGTACCCGCTGGACTGGATGTCGCAATTGAACATACACCAACATGTCAGGGTGAAGTAACATACTTTACAACAAATCTTCTTTCACCCGTTGGCGGGAGTCTTAAATCTTACCTGTGGAACTTTGATGATGTACAGTCAGGAGTAAATAATACTTCAACAGATTCTAATCCCTCACACTATTACGAGAATACAGGAACTTATATGGTATCCCTGACAGCTACTGATAATAATAACTGTCTTATTACGGTCTATTCAAGCATCGTTGTTGAAGCATTACCTCTGGCTTCATTCAGCTACACTGTTGGTAATTGCGATAGTACGATCTATTTTACAGATATGTCGATGGCAAATGGAAATGGAATCGTAATGTGGATATGGGATTATGGTGATGGTATTACCGATACCATCAGGGATATTTCAGCAAACCCGTCACATTTTTATGCTACCACCGGTGTTTTTGAAGCAACCCTCACTGTCGTTACATCGACAGGTTGCAGCAATAGTTATAGTATGATAATTGAAAAATCCCCTTGCCTTATTGCCGGATTTACTCAGTTAGGAAATACAGTCTGTGAAAGAAGTGCAGCTACTTTTACTGATCAGTCACAATGCGGGAATCCAATCACTAACTGGATCTGGTACTTCGGTGATGGATCTACTCTGGAGTATTCTGCTTACCAATCGACGGTGCATCATTATTATGAAAACGACGGAAATTACCAGGTATCATTGGTTGTTTCAACGACGGTTGCCGGAATAACCACAACTGATACCTTTACCCAATCAATTGCTGTGGCTACTGCACCCGATGCCGATTTTACCAATGGTAATATTTGCGTCAGCGCTTCGACGCAATATATAGACCAAACTCAATGGGATCAATCAGGCGAGAGACTCTGGAATTGGGATTTTGGTGATCCCCAGGCTGTATCAGATACTTCAACTTCAAGAAATCCAGTATACAGTTATATGCTTCCAGGTGATTATACTACCACCTTAATTGTAACCAATGAATTCGGATGTTCCGATACAATCTCAAAGAATTTGACGGCTCACAGGTTGCCAGTATCAAGTTTTGAATTAGGACTTGCATGCCAAAACTATCAAACACTCTTTACTGACAGGAGTTACAGCCCCGATACCACAATAGAACATTGGTGGTGGAAATTCAGGGATTCTCTGAATATCCTTGGACTTGCTGGTGTTCAGGATGCATACTTTGTATTCAAAGATACCGGCGTATATGATGTTGAACTCATTGTAACAGATGCTAATGGATGTACTGATACAACTAGCAGAAGTTTTATTGTGAATCCAACTCCCACAGCTTCATTTACCATGTCCGATAATTATGAAAATACACAGGGAAGGGTTTTGTTCACAAATACATCAGTTGGGGCAACAGAATATGAATGGGATTTTGATGCCGGAATACCTGAATTCCAAGTGGATCCTGTTGTTGTTTTCCCGGGTGATGGTGAATACGAGATTACTTTGATCGCTTACAATGAATTCAATTGCCCCGACACCATAACGATGAAGTACACTTTAATGTATAAGGGACTATGGATACCAAATGCTTTTTCGCCAAATAATCCAAATGCTCAGGTTAGGTTATTCAAACCAATCGGTATTAACCTTAAATCGTATATGATTGAAGTCTATGATACCTGGGGTAATATATTATGGACATCCAATAAACTGGATGAAAATGGATCGCCGGCTGAAGGTTGGGATGGAGTATATAAAGGCAAACTATTGCCACAGGATACATATCTATGGAAAGCGACAGCTGTTTTTGATGATGGTACAATCTGGGAAGGTAAGAGTGTGGGTAATAATGATAACATACCTGACTATTCCTATGGCAATGTATATCTGATTAGATAACGCTTTAAAGGCCAAGAGAGTAATTTGCAAATGAAAAAACCAAGGAAATGAAAAAGATCTACATAATTGCCATTCTGTTCTCAATGATATCAATTGAAAGTATTCAGGCACAGGATCCAATGTTCTCACAATTTTATAATAATCCAGGATATTATAATCCTTCTTTTGCTGGATTAAATCCCGGACTCAGGGCTCGGCTGGCGGTGAGGGACCAGTGGTCAAAATTACCCGGGGACTTACGAAACATTAGTTTCTCGATGGATTTTGCTGAGAGAAATATACCGGGCAGCGGTGGTCTCGGACTGCTGGTCATGACTGACAACGCTGGTACCGGATACCTTAAAACTTCAACCGTTGGACTTACAACCGCAGTTAGGATCGACCTTCAGGAAAATATGGTTTCGCAAGTCGGGATAATGACTTCCTTTGTCCAGAAAACTATCAATTGGGAAAACCTTGTATTTAGTGACCAACTTGATCCAATTTACGGGAATATTTATGAGTCAAATTTCCTCCCTCCTGATGACGACAATGTTTTATATCCAGATTTTTCAGCTGGTGGAGTATTCAGGTTTCATGAAACAACAACCACACTAGCGTCTGTAATGGGAACCTTTGGTGTGGCGATGCACCACCTTTTCAGGCCTAACGAATCTTTTTTGGGGCTTACTTCACCATTACCCAGAAAACTTACCGTTACAGGAGATATGATTCTGGAACTTGATGCTCATTCTGGTGGCCCATATTTCCAGAGGAATGACAGATCGAAAAACCTGAAATTCAATCCCGGTTTTATTTATGAAGCACAAGCTGATTTCAGGACTTATTCTGTTGGATTAAATGTACTTAAGTCAGCTATTTACACCGGTGTTTGGTTCCGAAACAGAACTACTGACCTCATTAAATCAAATGACCTGATCTTCCTGATGGGTATAAATGCTGTAATTTCTGAGAATACTCGTTTTAAACTCAACTATTCTTATGATTTTGTATTAACTGAAATCAGACCCGGAACCGGTGCTTCTCATGAAATTACCATCACTTTTGAATTAGATAAATTCAGTTTATTAGGATCAAAAGACCCTGGCTTTAGTTTCTCGCCAAGAAGCACCAGGTCAAAACACGAGCTTGAATGTACACCATTCTAGCAATAAAGATAATGCGATCCCCCCGACCATAAAATTGCTTTATGGTTTTCGCGCGAGAGGCTGCCCTTAATTGGGCAGTCTTTTTTTTATCAATTGAAAGATGACTCCACATTAAGTCCACATATAGTCCACATTAACACCACATAAGTCCACAAATTTAGTGGATCCAATGTGGACTATATGTTGTGTCTATGTGGATTCTCAATTTTCTACTTTAATTTCTATAAAACCAACAGTAGAAACCTTAGACACCCGAATGACTGGTATTGCTTTCCTTTCAGGGATAAACATTAAAAACCGTACTTTTGCAGACTTATTTGTTGATAATAAATGCTTTCAGTTAACAATCTTTCAGTTTACTTTACCGGCAAATACCTTTTCGATAATGTCTCATTCTTAGTAAATGAGCGAGATAGGATTGGGTTAGTTGGAAAGAATGGTGCCGGGAAAACTACATTACTCAGGATAATCAATGGAAACCAAATCCCTGAAACAGGAAACGTATCGAAAAAGGCCGATATGACCATAGGTTATTTACCGCAGGAGATGATCTCAAAGGGCAACGATACGATTTTTAATGAGACGCTGAAAGCATTTGAGAAAGCGCTGCAACTAAAAGCGGAAGCTGAAGAATTAAGCAAACAGATTACTGAAAGAACCGATTATCATTCAATATCCTATCTTTCAATCATTCAGAAGCTTCATGACTGTAATGATCATTTTACCATCCTGGGTGGTAATGACATGGAAGGTGATACCGAAAAAGTTTTACAGGGTTTAGGTTTCAAAACAAGTGATTTTAACCGGAAAATCTCAGAGTTCAGTGGCGGCTGGAAAATGCGCGTTGAGCTTGCTAAACTTCTCTTGAAAAGACCTGACCTGCTCTTGCTTGATGAACCTACAAATCACCTTGATATTGAATCAATTCAATGGCTTGAAGAATATCTGCAGACTTTTAGCGGTGCTGTTATCCTGGTTTCACACGATAGGGCATTCCTGGATAATGTAACTTCCAGGACGATTGAAATTACACTTGGAAAGATCTATGATTTCAAATGCTCTTATTCAGAGTATGTTGATCAAAGAGCTGACCTACTTGAGCAACAACTTGCAGCTTTTGAAAACCAACAAAAGCAGATAGCAGATATTGAGCGGTTTATCGAGAGGTTCCGTTATAAAGCTACAAAATCGAGGCAGGTTCAGTCAAGGATTAAAATGCTTGAAAAGGTTGACAGAATTGAAGTCGAAAATATTGATAAGAGTGCCATACATTTTAAATTTCCACCTGCTCCACCCTCAGGAAGGGTTGTTGTTGAAGCTAAGGACCTGGCAAAATATTATGGTCACAAACGAATATTTGAGCATGTAGATTTTGCTATCGAAAGAAGTGATTTTGTGGCTTTTGTAGGCAAAAACGGTGAAGGCAAAACAACTATGGCTAAAGTAATAGTTGAAAATTTGCAGCACACAGGAGAATGTAACATTGGTTATAATGTAAAAATCGGTTATTATGCCCAGAACCAGGCTGATCTTCTCAATCCCGATAAGACGGTTTTTGAAACTATTGATGATATCGCTGTTGGCGATATAAGACCGAAAGTGAGGAATATTTTAGGCAGTTTTTTATTCACCGGCGAGGATATAGATAAGAAAGTTAAAGTATTAAGCGGTGGTGAAAAATCAAGGCTTGCGCTCGCAAGATTACTTCTAACACCGGTAAACCTGCTGGTGCTTGATGAGCCCACCAACCATCTTGACATGATTTCAAAGGATATCCTTAAGAATGCTTTGCTCATGTTTGACGGAACACTGATCGTTGTTTCACACGACCGTGATTTCTTACAGGGCCTGACACAAAAAGTATTCGAATTCAGGGATGGATCTGTTAAACAGCATCTTGGTGATGTGTATGCTTTCCTGGAGAAATTGAAAATAAGAAATTTTGATGAGCTCTCTCTAAGACAACAATCAAAATCAGGAGCCAGATTACAGGAAACCGCTTCTGACAATAAACAACAATATGAAAAAAGGAAAGCTTTTGAAAAAGAGTTACGAAAGATCAATAATAAGATAGGGAAGGTTGAAGAAGAAATAAATTTAGTAGAATCGGAAATTACCGAAATAGATCACATACTTGCAGACCCTGAAAAATACAAGTCGGTGCTGAATGATTCTCAACTCTATTCACGCTATAATAATCTGAAGAAAAGACTCGATAATTTAATGTTGGAATGGGAACAATTGCAGCAGGAAGCTGAGGATCTGAAAAAATCGGTCGATTAAAATCTTACTTACTCCTTTTCAACATTGACATGAAAACCTCCATCAGAGTCTGTTTCTTTTCATTTGGTACTTTGATTGAATTGAAAATCGAAAGAGCCTTTGAGAAGTAGCTCTCAATCATTAGTTCAGTTTCTTTCTTAACATCCAGGTCTTCAAATATAGAAATCACCTCATTAATTTTTGACTCTCTTGATATTGAATTTCCTGAATAATATTCCTTTAGTTTTTTCTGGGTTGGATTATTAGCCTTTTCAAGTGCTTTAAGGAAAAGAACTGTTTTTTTATTTGCTGCAATATCACCTCCGGTAAGCTTGCCAAATATGTTTTGATCTCCAAAAGTATCTAGTAGGTCATCCTGTAGTTGAAAAGCAATTCCCATGTTGATACCGAAATCATAGATCTTGTCAGTTTCATCAACAGGGGCATTTGCGATCATTGCACCGATCTTCAGACTCGATGCCAGTAATGCTGCAGTCTTCAATCTTATCATCCTGATATAAGTATCAAGATCAACCTGATCGCTCTCTTCGAATTCCACATCATATTGCTGACCTTCACAAACTTCAATAGCTGTTTTAGTGAAGATTTCCATCAATTGGGGAAGGAGTGAAGGGCTGCTCTTTGATAATTCACCATAAGCTATCGCGAACATTGTATCACCTGAAAGGATTGCCACATTTACATTCCACTTCTGATACACTGTTTCAAGTCCTCGTCTTAATGGTGCCTGGTCAATTACATCATCATGCAGTAGGGTGAAGTTATGGAAGATTTCAATAGCGGTAGCAGCAGGCAGTGCATCATCAATATTACCACCAAACATCTGGTTTGACAGGAGCACCAGAAGAGGTCTGATCCTTTTGCCACCCTGGTCTAAGGTATAACTGATAGGCTCATATAAACCTGATGGTTCCCTGCGAATCGGAAGTTCATTAAGTTTAACGGATAGTTTTTGTTGCAACTGCTCAATGCTATACATACATGTATTAATAATGACCGCTTATACTATCAATAACTCAAACGTATTGGGTTTCAGTGATCCTTATGAGATAATCACCATAACCGCTTTTTAACAATGGTTGTGCCAACCTATGCAATTGCGCCTTGTCTATAAAATTCATCCTGTAGGCAACTTCCTCAATGCAACCAATCTTAAGGCCTTGCCGGTTTTCAATTACTTCAACAAATTGTGAAGCCTGAAGCAAGGATGAGAAAGTACCTGTATCCAGCCATGCTGTTCCACGACTCAGGACTTTCACCGAGAGTTTCCCTTCATCAAGGTAATGTTTGTTAACATCTGTAATCTCGTATTCTCCCCGGGCACTTGGTTTAATGTTTCGTGCTACCTCAATTACTGAATTGTCGTAAAAATATAACCCTGGCACCGCGTAATTTGACCTGGGCAGTTTTGGTTTTTCTTCAATGGAAATTACTTTGTTATTATCATCAAACTCAACTACCCCATATCTTTCAGGATCAGAAACATGATAAGCAAACACAATGCCTCCTTCAGGCTGCCTGCATTCAGATAATAGTTTCAGTAATCCGGTGCTGTAAAAAATATTATCTCCAAGTATTAACGCAGCGTCATCATTCCCGATAAAAGGTGCACCAATTACAAAAGCCTGAGCAAGCCCATTAGGTACTTCCTGTACAGCATATTTAAAATTACAGCCAAGGCTTCTGCCATCACCGAGTAATTTTTCAAAATGAGGCAAGTCGTGTGGAGTTGAAATAATCAGTATTTCATTTATGCCAGCCATCATAAGTACCGATAGAGGGTAATAAATCATCGGTTTATCATAGATAGGCATTAGTTGTTTGCTGACTGCAAGGGTTAATGGATGTAAGCGAGTTCCTGATCCTCCTGCAAGTATAATTCCTTTCATGATCTTATTTGATTAATTCCTTTTCTGATCCCTGGTTATCATCTTCCTGGCTTTCCTGATCTTCTCCATCATATATTTCAATGAATGGCTCAGATTCAAAGGCCTTTGTCACTGCAAATTTATCAAGAACAAGCAGTAGTGAAGGCAGCACCATTATGTTGAAAAACATTGCTATGAATAAAGTGGTAGATACCAAAAGTCCCAAGGCTTGTGTACCCCCAAAACTTGAAACAATGAATACACTGAATCCCAAAACAAGGACAATTGACGTGTAAATCATGCTGAAACCGGCTTCCCTTAAGGCATTTAAAGCTGAAAGGCGAATATTGTTACCTGTTAATTTAAGCTCATGACGGTAACGGGAAAGATATTGTATAGCATTATCTACAGAAATCCCGAGGGCAATACCAAACACTATTATTGTTGAAGGTTTGACAGGTACTCCTGCAAAACCCATAATAGCAGCCGTTATGATCAATGGAATAATGTTGGGTAACATTGAAATTACGATCATCCTAAAACTTGAAAACATCAGTACCATTAGAAGGGAGATGAAACCGATGGCTATCAGCACACTCTGTAATAAGTGGTTAATAAGGAATTCCGTTCCTTTTGTATAGACAACACTGTTTCCGGTAATTTTAACATCGTATTTATCAGAAGAAAAGATCTCCGCCACTTTTGGTCTGATGCTGTCAAGCAGGCGGCCCATTTCCTTTGTACCAACATCTGCCATTTGAAAGCTAACTCTTGTATGCTGTTGTGTGCTGTCAATAAAAGAGTTAAGCAAATTTTGACGTCCATCGGCTTTTCTGGGGAAATATGAGAAGATGAAATTTTTCTCCTGGTTATTAGGAACTTCATACATTTCAGGATTCCCATTAAAATAAGCTTGTTTAGCAAACTTGGATAGTTCAGCAACAGACAGCGGTTTAGAAAACTCCTTGTTTTGCAGTACAACTTGTTGTAATTCCTCTATTTTCTCTATTGTTGTAAGCCTAAGGGCTGCTTTTGGTTTTTTACCATCGATCCATACTTCGAAAGGCATAACACCACCAAAGTTGGTTTCAAAGTATTTAAGATCGATAGCTAATTCACTCTTACTGCTTATATCATCAACTACCTTACCTGATGTTTT
Source organism: Lentimicrobium sp. (assembly GCA_035297395.1). Classification (GTDB taxonomy): domain Bacteria; phylum Bacteroidota; class Bacteroidia; order Bacteroidales; family Lentimicrobiaceae; genus Lentimicrobium. The sequence continues at coordinate 19,447 of DATGZB010000004.1, forward strand.
TAATTGCAGCATACCTATAATGCCAATTACTATAAGAAATCCTGCGGTGATAAAAATCGCCGGCCTCCGATATTCTATCAGGAATACTATCTTTTCAAGGGCTTTACTGAAAAACTTGCTGTTAAGATGTGACAGATGTTTTTCAGTGGGAGGGGGCATATAACTGAAAATTATCGGAAGAAGTAAAATGCAGATCAGGTATTCAATGAAAATACTGATTGCAGCAACTATTCCGAATTCTCTTAGTAATTGATTGGAAACAAGGATAAATGCGGCAAATCCGGCAGCAGTTGCTGTATTAACCATAAGCGATGCCGGCCCGATACGCTGAATAACCCTGGTGAGTGCCCTGATCTTATTTCCATGGAACCGGTATTCCCAATGGTATTTATTTAAAATGTAAATACAGTTTTCAATCGCAATTACTACCATCAGCGAAGGCAAAACACCTGTAAGGATACTTATTTTAAAACCAAGTATATTAATGATTCCAAGCGTAAAGAGTATGCTTATTGCAACAACAATCAGCGAACTTAAAACAACACGTTTTGACCTGAAGAAGAGGTACAGAATTACAGCGGCAATAAAAATGGATAAAAAGATAAATAAGAAAAGCTCAGTCTTGGTTTTTTTGGTCATTATTGACCGGATGTAAGGCATTCCTGAAAGGTGTACTTTGTTCCCCGTCTTGATTTCGAAGGCTTTTGTCGATTTTATAATGTTATCAGTTACAACCAATCGACTCTTATCATTCAGTTTTTCTTTTTCAAGTGTAACTGCCATGAGGTAAGTATCCGTATTAGGATTAAAAAGAAGCCCTTCATAAAAAGGTAAGGAGAATACCAATTTTTTTAGTGAATCAGCCTGCGCTTGTGTTTCCAGGCGAGTTGTAACCAGTGGAACAAAGCGGAATTCATGCAGGCTGTCATCTTTTACCATGTCAGCTGCCCTGGTAATTGATGTAACACTCTGAACACCTTCAATTTTACTGATCTCTTCACCAAGATCATACCATGAGTTGATCTGCTCAAGCCTGAACATATCTTTGTTCGTGATTCCGATAACCAGTACACTGCCATCTTCTCCGAATTTTTCCTTGAAATCTTTATATGTAATTACACTTGAATCAGAAGCAGGAAGCATGGTGGTGCTTTCATACGAGAGCTCAACACTTATCCCCTGCCAACCCATGATTATTGTAAGAAGACCTATTACGACAAGGATCCCGGGTCGGTTGCGCAACATCAGTCTAACAAGAAAATTCCACATATTCAATTCAAAAAATCAGGCATTTGCAATCAAGTGGCGAAGTTACGATTTTTAATTTAAGAAATGCCCGGGAATAAAAGACCGGTTGCCGTTAATAAATTGTAAAACTCCTGCTTTGATTGTCTAATTTTGCGGAAACTCAACACATGGCACAGGGAAAAGTTCTCTTCATTGACACGGCGCATCCTTACTTAACCGATGAACTTATCATGATGGGCTATAATTGTGTACATTACACCGGACTTAGCCGAAAGGAAATTCTTGATCAGATTCAGCAGTATACCGGCATCATTATTCGTAGCAAGATAAAGCTTGATAAAGAAGCTCTTGACCTGGCAAAAAATCTGAGGTTTATTGGCAGGGTAGGGGCAGGAATGGAAAATATTGACTCACAGTATGCTGAATCAAAAGGCATTACTTGTCTGAATGCTCCTGAAGGAAACCGTGATGCAGTTGCTGAACACGCCATGGGCATGATCCTCTCATTACTTAATCATCTATGCAGGGTAAACACCGAAGTTAGGAATGGAATATGGATCCGCGACAACAACCGTGGAACAGAGATCAAAGGTAAAACGGTTGGAATCATTGGGTTTGGGAATACAGGCAGTGAATTTGCAAAAAGGTTAACCGGATTTGGTGCAGATATCCTGGTATATGATAAGTATAAATCGGGCTTTGGGAATGAACTCATTAATGAAGTTCCAATGGATGAGGTTTTTGAGTCAGCAGATATAGTGAGCCTGCATATTCCGTTTACGAAGGAAACCAACCAGTTGGTAAGCTCAAATTGGATTCACCACTTCAAAAAACCATTTTACCTTATTAATACTTCGCGTGGTCAATGTGTTAACACAACCGACCTGATGACAGCGATTGAGTCAGGTAAAATACTCGGAGCCGCACTTGATGTACTTGAATGTGAGCAACTTTCCTTTGAAAATCTTGATACGGCTGATCTGCCACCCTCCATTAAAGCCCTCTTCCAATCCGATAAGGTAATCCTTTCACCACACATTGCCGGGTGGACGGTGGAGTCGCATTTTAAATTGGCGAAAACGCTTGTGGATAAAATCCGTAAACTTTAATCATGAATCATGAATGATGAATGATGAATGATGAATAGTTAAATTTGCTTACAACGAAAACTATAATCTTTACTATGGCTACTATAAAAAGCTTTAGAGAACTCCCTGTATTTTCTAAATCATATAAATTGTCAATGCAGGTTTTTGAGTTAACCAGTCAGTTTCCAAAAGAAGAGAGATACTCTTTAATAGATCAAATAAGGAGATCGTCCAGATCTATCAGTGCGAATATTTCAGAGGCCTGGGCAAAAAAGATCTATGAGAAACACTTTGTAAGTAAACTATCTGATGCTTTAGGAGAAGAATATGAAACAGAGGTTTGGTTAAATTATGCTCTTGATTGCAAATACTTGAAAGAAGAACACTTTACAGAACTTATTACAAGTTATTCTGAAGTTCGCAAAATGCTCATATACATGATTAACAATTCAGAGATTTTTTGTAAAAAATTCTCAAATTGAAAGGACTAAATATTCATCATTCACAATTCATCATTCACTATTCCATTTCAGGATCTTCCTCATATCATAATGCTCTGGATCAGCCACATACTTCCTTGCCTCTTCATAATCTTCCTCACAAAGGTACTGAACGCCATCCTGGTAAACCATCCTTGATTTCTGGCCTTGCATATTAACCAGCCGGGGTTGTACCTTGCCGTGTTCATCTTCAACGTCCTTAAGGAAAATTGGGAAGATATCGCCGTTGGGACCGCTGCAAACCATACAACTTGTTAGACCCTGATCGAAAAGCACCTTTACACCCATGCCAAGTAAAGCACAGTACAACATATCAAAGGCTATTGGCTGAACACAGCGTAGCTCATAGCCTAATTCAACCGGCCTGCTTTTAATGTTTAATTTCAATTCTTTGAGCTTATTCTGCAGGAGCATGTTAAATATATGAGCCTTGCTTACATTACCTAGCTCAGGATGTCCATGGTCATCATAAGTAAAGCTGATTCCTGATCTCAGGATCTCTTCATCTGTCATGAAATGGAAAACTCCTTCGCTTATGATGACAACTCCATAGTTGATTCCCAATACTTTGCGCTTAATCATGGAAGAAACTATCAGGCGCAGGATATGATCGAATGTGACTTCAACTTTATCGAACATTTCAGGAATTATGATCATGGGATAATGGCATGCAGCACCAATACCAAATGCCAGATGGCCCGCTTCGCGGCCCATGGCTGAAACCACAAACCAATTGCCGCTTGTACGTGCATCTTCATAAACGGTCGATGCCAGCCTTACACCCTCCTGTTTGGCACTTTGGTACCCGAAAGTAGGAATACCGTCGGGAAGCGGCAAGTCATTATCTATGGTCTTTGGCACGTGTATATTCTGAACCACTATGTTATTGGCGGCCAGGTACTTGGAAATGCGGTTTGCAGTCGAGGCGGTATCATCACCCCCAATAGTAACAAGCAGCTTTATATTGTTTTCAACAAAGAACTTAGTGTTAAACTCTTTATCAGCAGGTTTATAACGGCTCATTGAGAGTATTGACCCCCCTTGGTTATGTATCTTATCGGCAAGGATAAAATCAACATCTATCATATTGGGATTATCGGTAAAGAGTGTTTTATAACCTTCGTGTAATCCTATTACCCTGTATCCGTCTTTCAGAAAAACTTTTGCAACTGAAGCAATAACTGAATTGATACCGGGAGCAGGGCCTCCACCGGCAAGAATAGCAATCGAACCTTTCATTATGTTATATATTTATGAGGAGGATTATTCCATTAAAAATCAGGCACAAAATTATAAAGAATCAGGTGTCAAAACCGAACTGTTTGAAAATAACCTCATGAATTCCTGCGCTTTCCTTACCATATTTTTCGAGCCCACAAAGAGGGGAGATCTTTGATGAAGTTCAGCAGGTTTTATATCCAGTATTCTTTGAAATCCATCTGACGCTATGCCTCCGGCTTGTTCTGCAAGAAATGCGATTGGGTTACATTCATAGAGTAATCTCAATTTACCATTTGGATTTTTTACCGTACCAGGATAAATGTATATTCCTCCCATTAGAAGGTTCCGGTGGAAATCGGCAACCAGCGATCCGATATATCTGGTTGTATATGGCCTGTCAGTTGACGGATCATCCTGCTGACAATATTTAATATATTCTTTAACGCCCTCGTGGAAATAAATATAGTTGGCTTCATTGATCGAATAGATCCTTCCATCATCCGGAATTTTCATATCAGGGTGTGACAGGATAAACAAACCAACTGAAGGATCATACGTAAAACCGTTCACCCCATCTCCTGTCGAGTAAACCAGCATGGTTGAGGTACCATATATCACATAACCGGCTGCAATAAGTCGTTTTCCGGGTTGAAGCACATCTTCTATTGTTCCCGGACCATTTTCAGAAATCCTTCTGTAAATAGAGAAGATAGTTCCTACAGGAATATTAACTTCAATATTCGAAGATCCGTCAAGCGGATCCATTGCAACCACATATTTTCCTCTCTGTGACAGAGCATTCTCATAAGTTATCAACTCCTCGTTCTCTTCTGAAGCTATTGCACACACCATCCCTCCATGTTTCATGGCAGCGATAAAATGGTCATTAGCAAATACATCCAGTTTCTTTTGTTGCTCACCCTGTATGTTTGTTTCACCAAAATAGCCATTGATATCGGCAAGTCCGGCTTTATTAATTTCCCGGTTAACGATCTTGGCAGCGATGGTTATATCATTCAGCAATCGTGTAAACTCACCAGTTGCATATGTGATATCAGCCTGCTTGTCGTTTATGAATTCAATAAGGGTTTTCATTTGATTTGCTCTTAGGAGGGTTGTTAAACAAATGTCGTAATTTTGTGATAGAAACAAGAGCAGTTAATGAAAGTTTTCAAGTTTGGTGGTGCTTCAGTGAAAGATGCTGATGCTGTCAGAAATGTCCAGAAGATAATTGGCCGGTTCATTGATGAGGATCTTTTAATTGTTTTCTCAGCGATGGGTAAAACCACTAATGCACTTGAAAAGGTTACTGAGGCATGGATTAAACATAATCCAGAAGTTATAGATCTGTTAAAAACTCTAACAGATTTTCATTACAGCATTGCGGAAGAACTTAAAATTGATAAGAAAGTTCTTAATAACCGGATAAATACTCTACATGATATTCTGCTGACTGAGCCTCCAACGTTTTATGATGAAGCCTACGACATGATCGTTTCTTTTGGTGAACTATTCTCAACAGATATCATCAGTAGTTTCCTTAATGCCAGTAATGTTGTTGATGCAAGGGAAGTGATTATAACTGATGAAACACACCGCAATGGTTCTGTCAAATGGGATCAAACAAAGAAAAATATTTTACATGCTGTTAGCCGGTTAAGGGCAGGGAAACCTGCACTCATCATTAGCCAGGGATTCATAGGAAGCACTGGTAATGGCAAACCTGTGACATTAGGCCGTGAAGGCTCAGATTTCAGCGCCGCAATATTTGCCTGGGCGCTTGAGGCAGAAGAGATGATCATCTGGAAAGATGTACCGGGTGTGCTTAACGCTGACCCGAGATATTTTGATGACACGGTAAAGCTTGAGAAAATGTCATACCGTGATGCCATTGAATTAGCTTATTATGGCGCGTCTGTTATTCATCCGAAAACCATCCAGCCGCTCCAGAACAGTGAAATACCCTTGTATGTCCGCTCATTTTATGATCCCGGGCAAACCGGTACACTAATTTATAGTTTTGAGGAAAGAGAGCACGGAGACCAAATACCGAGCTTTATCATAAAACACGACCAGATACTTATGTCCATTTCTCCCCGGGATTTCTCATTTATCGCCGAAGGTAATCTTCACGGAATATTTGGATCATTGTCCCAACTTGGTATCCACATAAATATGATGCAGTTGTCAGCCATCAGTTTCTCTATAGTCATAGACAATATCAGCGAGAAACTGGAGAGCTTACTTATTAATCTGAAAGAAGATTACAGGATCAGATATAACAGCGGTTTGGAACTTATCACTATCCGATATTATGACCAGGGTACGATTGATAAAATAGTAGGTTCCCGTAAAGTGCTTCTTGAACAGAAGAGCAGGACGACTGTACAGCTTGTTGTTGAATAGTGAATAGTGAATGATGAATGATGAATGATGAGAAGTGAATCAAGTTGCGCCTAAAAAGTAGGATTAGACCATATATTCCTTGAACTTTGAATCTTGAACGTTGAACAACTTTTACTTCTTAGCTAAAAACTTATTGTAAAGTAACAATCCAATAATCGTCAACACCCCTATCATACTGAACAGGAACCACAGCATTCCCGGATTATTGAGTTTATCGACAAAGTGAACATACATAGTGGCTCCAAGGATGCCACCGATGCCGCTTCCAATGACTCCGTAAAGGAAGGAATATCCAAGATAAAGGGCTTTTTTATCGGCAGGTGCTACCAATCCGATATATGAAATAAATTTGGGATGAGCGGTCATCTCCCCCAGGGTGAAGATCATAATACCAGTAATAAAAACCCAGGGAGCAGTTGAAATAGCCAGGATACCCATACCGATGGTTCCCAGTGTTATACCGGCAATCATAGTTGGCAGCGCTTTTGTATTCTTTAATAAGGAAGAGACAACCAGCTGAAGGGCTATAATGACACCAGCATTGATTACTGTAACATGCTCAACGTCAAATTCCCAGGAAGGATTAGCTATGAAGAGCGACAGGAAGTTATTCACAGCATTGCTTACGGGGGTCATATCAACATAATCCTTCAGGTACCATAGCACAGAATCATACATTTGAAAATAGAGAATCCAGAACCCTGAATAAATTACAATCATCAGGATGAAACGGTAATCTTTAAGTACCAGGGCTATATCCTTGAAAACCTGTGATAAGGGTTTAGCAATTTCAGGTTTCGGAGGTTCTTTGTAAATGAAAATATTAAGCAAAAGCATAGAGCCGGTACCCACAGCAGCCATAATAAAGATATAGCTCCATGAAATTTCTTTAAGGAAAGGTATCAGGATAAGCGGGAAAAGAAATGCTCCCAGGTTAATCGACCAGTAGTAAATTCCGAACCCCAGCGATGAATTCGATTCATCAGTCACTCGTGCAATGGTTCCTGAAATGATGGGCTTAAAGAAACCCGCACCGGTTGCCATTACCAGAAGACTCAGGAAAACAATTGCATAAGATGAAGAAATACTTGTAAAAAAGTAACCGGCACTCATAAGGGTGAAGGCAAACATTAGCACCCTGCGGTAGCCGAACCTGTCGGCAATTGCACCAGCAAGTATCGGCAGCAGATAAAGCAAAGGAGTTATAGTACTTTTGATAACACCCACACTCTCTTTTGAAAACCCTAATCCTCCTTCATTAGGAGAAAGTATCAGGTAAATTGATAATACCGAGATCACCCCGTAATAGGACCCCCGTTCAAAGAACTCCATCATGATGACTGTCCAGAAATTACCGGGGAAAGACTTAAATCCTTTTTTCTTCTCTTTAACCATTAGTGTCACAGATTCTTGTATTCGCAAATGTAGTAAATTGAGTTTAGCAATTTAATCTCTCTTTCAAAACATAACGTCTTTTAAGTGTGTAAAATGCAAATAGCAATTAAGCAGAGTCGAGGCTGTGACCAATCCAATACGAAACCGGTATCAATCCATTACCCTTCCAACTAAATGGAATCTTCATTAAACGTTGTTCAAGGTGGTTCAAGGTGGTTCAAGGGCTTCAAGGGGTTAAAGTGGTTCAAGGGGTTCAAGTGTTTAAGGTGGTTCAATTTTATTCAATCCCCAGCGGGGATGACAGTATGGTAGGATGGTAGGGGGTGCGTTTCAACAAAAATTAGTAATTTTGCGTTCCATTTTTCTAACTGAAAGGACTTGGTGAAAACTGCTCCTCTGATTGACAATTACCGCAATAATCAAATTATTGCGGAAGTAAGTGTGTCCGCCCTCGCCAAAGAAAAAACACCAATCCACCTGAAAGGCCTTGCCGGATCTTCTGCGGCGGTTATTGCAGCGACAGTCTTCTCGCAAGGCAGGGATCCGCTTTTCCTGATCATTTCGCAGGATAAGGAAGAAGCTGCTTACATGTTCAATGATCTTGAGAATCTGCTACTTGAACAGGATACTCCCTTCCATAAGAAGAAAGTTCTTTTTTATCCAACTTCCTACAGGCGGCCATACGAAGTGGAGAAAACCGATAATAATAACATTCTCTCACGGACTGAAGTACTCAAACGACTTGGAACCCGTGAAGGCGGTACCATTGTTGTCACTTATCCTGATGCTTTGGCTGAAAAGGTTGTCAGCCGTACATTCCTTAAGAAGAATACCCTCCGGTTAAATGTAAAGGAAAGCTTATCAATCGATTTTGTGATCGACCTTCTGATGGAGTACAATTTTGAGAGGGTGGATTTTGTGGTTGAGCCCGGACAGTTTTCACTTCGCGGAGGCATTATCGATGTTTTCTCTTATACAAATGATCGTCCTTACCGTATTGAGTTTTTTGGTGATAATGTTGAATCAATACGCACGTTTGATCCCGCTAATCAATTGTCAATTGATAAATTAAATCACATTACGATAACTCCTAATGTTCAGGACAGGACTTTGCAGGAAAAGAGGCAATCATTTATAGAATTCATAGATCCCAATACAATTATCTGGGTTCGCGATCTGGCATTTGCCGTTGATAAGATTGATAAGGAATTCAGTAAAGCTGAGAAGGCATTTTCGGAGTTGCGCGAAGAGACTATCCATCTAAAACCGGAGGAGTTGTTTACCCATGCGGATCAGTTCAAGCGGGAAATACTGGACCATAAACTGATTGAATATGGTAGTCACGCTTTGATAAAAGAGAGTGCCGGATTTAATTTTAATATGCAGCCTCAACCCTCATTCAATAAGAACTTTGATTTGTTGCTTAAGAACCTGGAGGAAAACAATTCTGCAGGTTTAAGGAATATTATTCTTTCTGACAACCCCAAGCAAACAGAGCGTATTCAAACCATTATCAATGATCTGAAGGGAAACAGGGGCATTACAACCACGGCTTTTAATTACGATTTACTGAATCTCTCACTTCATGAAGGCTTCATCGATAAGCAGTCGAAACTGGCTTGTTACACAGATCACCAGATATTTGAGAGGTATCATAAATTTCATATCAGGGATGGCTTTGCCGGTAAGGAGGCACTCACATTAAAGGAAATTTATGATCTTCAGCCGGGTGACTATGTTACGCATATTGATCATGGCATTGGAAGATTTGACGGTCTTGAGAAGATTGAGAATAATGGTAAACAACAAGAGGCCATACGCCTCATTTACCAGAATAGCGATATTCTGTATGTCAGCATACATTCGCTTCACCGGATCTCGAAGTATGTGGGCAAGGAAGGAACCGTACCATCGCTCAACCGTCTGGGTTCCAATGCATGGAATAAGCTTAAGAGCAAAACCAAGCAGCGGGTAAAGGATATTGCTAAGGATCTCATCAAATTATACGCAGAACGAAAAGCTTCAGAGGGTCATACCTTTTCACCGGACAGCTACTTGCAGCATGAGTTGGAAGCCTCGTTCATTTATGAGGATACGCCCGATCAGGTGAAGGCAACCGCCGATGTTAAGAAAGATCTTGAGAAGCCATATCCAATGGACAGGCTTGTATGCGGCGATGTTGGTTTCGGGAAAACAGAAATTGCCGTCAGGGCTGCTTTTAAAGCGGTAACCGACAGCAAACAGGTTGCAATGCTTGTGCCAACCACAATCCTTGCCATTCAGCACTACCACACTTTTAAAGACCGTCTAAAGGAATTCCCCTGTAAAGTGGAGTATATCAATAGATTCAAGAGTGCTAAGGAACAAAAAAGGACCCTGCAGGAACTGGAGGAAGGTAAGATAGATATTCTTATCGGAACCCACAGATTGGTCAGTAAAGATGTGAAATTCAGGGATCTGGGATTGATGATCGTTGATGAAGAACAGAAGTTTGGAGTTTCGACCAAAGAGAAGCTTAAGCAAATGAAGGTTAATGTGGATACGCTGACACTGACAGCCACTCCAATACCCCGAACCCTTCAATTTTCATTAATGGGTGCACGTGACCTCAGCATCCTTAATACACCACCGGCAAACAGGTACCCCGTACAAACAGAGCTGCATCCGTTCAACGAAGAGGTTATAAGGGATGCTGTTCATTATGAGCTATCCCGCGGCGGACAAGTGTTTGTGGTCAATAACAGGATTAAGAATATTATTGAAGTAGCCGGCATGATCCAAAGGCTGGTTCCTGACGCAAAAATTGCCATTGGCCATGGTCAGATGGAAGGCCATAAGCTTGAAAAGGTGATGATGGAATTTGTGGAAGGAAATTATGATGTACTTGTCGCCACAACAATCATAGAGTCGGGATTGGATATTCCGAATGTTAACACGATCATCATCAATGATGCCCAGAATTATGGATTGAGTGATCTTCACCAGTTACGCGGAAGGGTAGGGCGTACCAATAAAAAGGCATTCTGCTATTTGCTGGCACCACCGGTATCAGTTCTCACTGATGAAGCACGAAAGCGACTGAAAGCAATTGAAGAGTTTTCGGAATTAGGGAGTGGATTTAATATTGCCATGAGGGACCTCGACATAAGGGGAGCAGGCAACATCCTTGGAGCCGAGCAAAGCGGTTTTATTTCAGAGATCGGTTTTGAGATGTACCAAAAGATCCTTGATGAGGCTATTATGGAACTTAAAGAAACGGAATTCAAGGGATTATATGATGAGCCGGTTCAGAAGGACTATGTGAAAGAATGCCTGATAGAGACCGACCTGGAGATCATGATGCCTGATTATTATGTTACAAATATTACCGAAAGACTGAGCTTATATAAAGAGTTGGATGGCCTTGAAGCTGAAGAAGATCTGTTAGCTTTCCAGGAAAGATTGATAGATCGATTTGGCCCGGTACCCGCGCAAACGCAGGAATTGCTGAACACAATAAGATTAAGGCGAATGGCCCGCAAACTCGGCTTTGAGAAGATAACGCTGAAGAATACCAACATGACTGCCACCTTTATTACCAGTAAGGATTCGGCATACTATCAAAGCCCGGTCTTTAATGCAGTCTTGCAGTTCATCCAGGATTATCAGCATACGGTGAGGATGAAAGAGGCTAATGAAAAGCTGAGCCTGAACTTTAGGAATATTACCTCTATTTCAGATGCCATTCAGGCATTGGTCCCTCTTGAGGAACTAGTGGCACTTACTCATCCTGGCTCACCCGGAGTGTAAGTAAGCTTAACAAGGCACTTTTTACTTTTAGCCCTTAGCCTTTTTTCAATTATACTCCTCCCAGCTCTTAACAGGCAAATCATCAAGCCGGTACCTGCAAATAGCCGTAAGGAATGCTTTGGCTAACCGGGTATTCGTAATGAGCGGGATATTTAAATCAACTGCCGTCCTGCGGATCTCATAATCATTATATAACTCTCCCGGCGAAAGGTTCTTAGGTATATTTATTACCAGGTCAATCTTGCGTTCTTTAAGATAATCGAGGGTATTTGGTTTTTTGTCTTCATCAGGCCAGTAAAGTACAGTGGCATCCACATTGTTCTTAGCGAAGAATTCCTGGGTTCCTTTTGTGGCGTATATGTTGTAACCATTTTCGATGATCATTTTAGCCTGTTCCAGCAGTGAAGCTTTATCTTCTGCAGGTCCTGAGGAGATCAGGATATTCTTTTTTGGAATGGAATATCCAACTGATAGCATTGCTTTAAGCAATGTTTCGTAGTATTCTTCTCCGATGCAGGCAACCTCACCTGTTGATGCCATATCAACACCGATGATAGGATCAGCTTTATGAAGACGGGTAAATGAGAATTGTGGGGCCTTAATTCCAATGTAATCTATATCAAATAATGATTTCGAGGGTTTAGGCACTTCTTTACCCAGCATAATTTCTGTGGCAATGGTGATGAAATTGGTGCGCAGTACTTTTGAAACAAACGGGAAACTTCTTGAAGCCCGCAGGTTGCATTCAATCACCATTACATCATTGTCTTTCGCCAGGAACTGAATATTGAAAGGTCCGGTTATTTCAAGCTGACTGGCTATTTTCCTGGCAATCTTCTTGATCCTTCTTGCTGTCTCGAAATAGATCTTCTGCGGTGGAAAAACTATGGTAGCGTCTCCAGAATGGACACCGGCAAATTCAATATGTTCAGATATGGCATAGGCAATGATCTCACCTTTGTTGGCAACAGCATCGATTTCAATCTCTTTTGCATTCTGGATAAATTCAGAAACCACAACAGGATACTGCTTTGAAACGTTCCTTGCAAGTGTGAGAAAATGCTCTAACTCACTTTCGTTGGAAACTACATTCATTGCTGCTCCTGACAAAACGTAGGAAGGCCTGACAAGTACAGGATAACCGACAGTTTTAATGAATTCAAACATTTCCTCTGTGCTGGTCAGTTCCTTCCACCTGGGTTGGTCAACTTCTATAGTGTCGAGCAGGGAGGAAAATTTGTGCCTGTTTTCGGCTTTATCAATTGAAACAGGGGCAGTTCCCAGTATATTTACCTTGCATTCATCAAGTCGCATGGCAAGGTTGTTGGGTATTTGACCTCCCATTGAAAGAATCACCCCTTTTGGTGTTTCCAGTTCAATGATATCCATCACCCTTTCAAATGTCAGTTCTTCAAAGTAGAGCCTGTCGCAGATATCGTAATCAGTGCTTACAGTCTCAGGATTATAGTTGATCATCACCGACCTCAAGCCTTCTTTCATGATGGTGTTGATCGCATTGACGCTGCACCAGTCGAATTCTACACTGCTACCAATGCGATAGGCACCTGAACCAAGCACTATAACCGATCTGCCATCATTTTCATACATTACATCATTACTATTACCATTGTATGTCAGATATAAGTAATTTGTCATGGCAGGGTATTCAGCAGCCAATGTGTCTATCTGCTTAACATAAGGAATGATGTGATGCGATTTCCTGAATTCGCGAATTGTAGCTGAATCAAAGGGGATATTTTCAGCTTTGCTTCTGAATACAAACCTTGAGATCTGGAAATCTGAGAAACCTGCTTGTTTTGCCTCAAGCATTAATGGTAAAGGCAATGATTCAAGTGAATCAAAACTTGAGAGGTCATTCTTGATCTCAATGAGGTTATTCAGTTTTACCAGAAACCATTTATCGATTTTGGTAAGATCATGGATGCGGTCAATAGAGTAGCCTTTTTCAAGAGCCTCAGCAATGGCAAATATTCTTGAATCTGTAGGATTTGCAAGGGCTTCATCCAGATCATTGAATTTGATATCCTTATTGCCGACAAATCCATGCATTCCCTGGCCGATCATGCGCAGGCCTTTCTGGATCACCTCTTCAAAAGTCCTGCCGATAGCCATCACTTCACCGACGCTCTTCATGCTGCTGCCGATTTCCTTTGATACCCCATGGAATTTGTTGAGATCCCAGCGCGGGATTTTACAGACTATATAATCAAGGGCAGGCTCATAACAAGCAGTGGTTGTCTTGGTTACGTTGTTCTTCAATTCATGCAGGCCGTAGCCTATACCGAGTTTCGCAGCTACAAAGGCGAGGGGATACCCTGTTGCCTTGGATGCCAATGCACTCGATCTTGATAGGCGTGCATTTACCTCTATTACCCTGTAATCTTCTGAATTAGGATCAAGGGCATATTGTACATTACACTCCCCGATAATCCCTATATGCCGGATGATGCGAATGGCAATTTCACGAAGTTTATGATATTCACGGTTAGAGAGTGTTTGCGAAGGTGCCACTACGATGCTTTCACCGGTATGGATTCCCAGAGGATCAAAGTTCTCCATATTGCAAACGGTGATACAATTATCAAACCGGTCGCGGACCACTTCATACTCCACCTCTTTCCATCCTTTCAGGGATTCTTCTACAAGAATCTGGCTTGAATAGGTAAAAGCTTTGGTAGCCAGATTGCGTAATTCCTCCTCATTGTTGCAGAATCCACTGCCCAATCCTCCGAGGGCGTATGCTGCACGGACAATGATCGGGAAATGGAGTGATTCTGCAGCTTTTACTGCATCATCGATATTAGTGACGGCAATACTTCTGGGTGATTTTACCTCAATTTCGTTCAGTTTCTGTACAAATGCCTCCCTGTCTTCCGTATCAATGATAGATTGTACCGGAGTACCCAGAACACGGATATTATATTTTTCAAATACCTGATTTTTATAGAGCTGAACACCGCAGTTGAGTGCTGTTTGTCCGCCAAACGAAAGATAAAGCCCGTCGGCCTTTTCTTTCTCAATTACCTTTTCAACGAAATATGGGGTAACAGGAAGGAAATAAACCTTATCGGCAATGTTTTCGGAGGTTTGGATAGTTGCGATATTCGGATTGATGAGAACCGTGCTGATCCCCTCTTCTCTTAGGGCTTTAAGCGCCTGTGATCCTGAATAGTCAAATTCACCGGCTTCTCCGATCTTGAGGGCACCTGAGCCGAGAACGATTACTTTCTTTATGCTGTTATCTATCATCTTGTTTTCGATGGGTTAAAAACCCATCGCTATGTTATTACGTTGATGGATTATATCCATCTCTATTCGATGGGTTATACCCATCGCTATTAGACTACGCCCCTTCAGGGCTATTTTTTTCAGGGCTATTTTCAGCAACCAGTTTTATAAAATCATCAAACAGGTACTCAGTGTCAGTCGGACCGCTGGAGGCTTCCGGGTGAAACTGGGCAGCAAAGAAAGGTTTGCTTTTATGCCTGATTCCTTCAATGGTTTGGTCATTAACATTTATGAAAAGAGGTTCCCATTCATTTGGAATCGAATTTTCTGCTATCGCGAAGCCATGGTTCTGTGAGGTAATGAAGCATCTGTTTGTTCCAACCTGAAGAACCGGTTGGTTGTGTGATCTGTGCCCATACTTTAATTTGTAAGTATCGGCTCCCGATGCAAGTGCCATGATTTGGCAACCAAGACAAATGCCCATGATAGGTTTGCCAATCTCGTAGGCCCTGCGCACATTCCTGATGGCTTCTGCTGCTAATTTAGGATCACCTGGACCGTTTGAAAGGAAGAGGCCATCGTACTCCAATGTCGTGAAATCATAATCAGAGGGAACCCTGATCACTGTCGTATTCCTCTTAAGAAGATTCCTTATAATATTATTCTTGACTCCACAATCAAGTAAAATAATCCTGTATCTGCCATTGCCGTATATAACCACATCAGGAGTAGAAACTTGTTTTGTCAGATCTTCTTTATTCGGATCATAAAAATCGATATCAGAGTTATTACACACCACTTTACCGAGCATTGCTCCCCTTTCTCTGATGATCTTTGTCAAGGCACGTGTATCAATACCATAAATCCCGGGTATCTTGTTTTCCTTAAGCCAGTTGGCGAGGCTTTTCTTTGAATTCCAGTGACTGTATGAGAAAGAATAATCTGAGATAACCAGTGCACTAATTCGCATTTTTTCCGACTCAAAATATTTCAGGAGACCATCTTCTTTTTCTTCTTCAGGGACTCCATAATTGCCGATAAGAGGATAGGTGGCAACAAGGATTTGTCCAGTGTAGGAGGGATCGGATAGATTTTCCGGGTAGCCGGTCATTGAGGTATTGAAGACTACTTCTCCGGCAACTGATTTGTTAAAACCAAATGACTTTCCGACAAATTCAGTTCCATCTTCCAACACGAGTTTAATTTCCTGGTTTTGCATCAATTGTTCTTACGTTTTATTTGCATTAAGACACACATGCTCAGGTACAGTAAACATTTTCACTGTAACAATTTTAAATTAAATGCGAGGTATTCTGCCAAGATTTTGCAAAAATACGCATAATAGAGTTTCCATTTATTTTTTAACAAAATACAAGAGATACTATTCCGAAAAGAGAAAACAGTAACCGGCAAGTTTCATGCTTTAAAAGAGTAAGAGTAAAAATATATTAGCCTCTTTAGATTCTTTTAAAATAAAAAAGGGACTATCTTTCGATGTCCCTTTCTTATTTTAATTTCAATTGCAGTCTATTCAGCGGTCAGTACAAGACGGCTTATTTCCCATGTACCTGCAACAGAAGCAGTGCTGGTATATTTGAAGGCAATGTATATTTCCTGACCATCATAACCGGAAAGATCAATCTCACTGGTATTGACAAAAGTCCATGTATTGCCTGTTGACCTGGTGAATCCGGTAAGTTCTGTCCAGTCGGCTTCATTCGGATCTCCTTCACCTGGATAATTTGTTGAAATAAATACTTTTGCCTCCTGGTTGATATTCTGAGCGTAATTCATTGCTTCGCGGAACATCATTTTGACATTGGATTTTCCTTCTAATGAGATCAATGGAGAAATCAGCCAATCCTCATTAGGGAATTGAGAACCACTGGCATAACCCGTCATTGTGACACAGCCATCATCATAATCTTGTCCGATCCAGACCTGTTCGCCCAAGACGTTGTACTGGGTGAAAGCTCCAAGCGATTGGTTGAATTCTTCAGTAAAGAAACCGGTTGCAGGTATTATACCGTTCCCATCCAACCAATAGCCTGTGAGATTCTTAACACCCGGTTGGCTAAAATAAGCTTCAAGAGTGCCAAGTACCATTACTTCTTTACCTTCATTATCCGGATTGTCAACAAGATTCAGGGCAGTTCTGATATCACCTGAAGGAAGCTGAACTGGCAGGCAATTTGCAAGATTAGTCTCATTGGCTGAAGCGGCAATGAGGAGATTTGTATTCGTAGTAAACGGTGGATTGAAATTGGGGGTAAATTCAGATGTAGCAGTTTCATAAACTCCAACAATAAATCCTTTTACCCACACAGGTGTGTTGCTGGTATTAGACATCCCGGACTCTACATCATAAGGATCTTCAAAAGTACCTGACCCACTGCCTGGTGGAGGAGGAATGGTGTCACTGAATCCGGTGACATCATTTCTGTCGCGCAATGTAAGTTGCCAGTCTGAACCGAAAACTGAGAGGATACCAGTTACAGTTCCGTAGCCTCCCGGAATAGTATCACTTGCAAAATCAGAATATTTGCTGGTTCTTACAATGATTGTGTTTCCAATTTGATCCATAAGGGTTCTATTGGTTGCGTCACTTTCAGGATCATCTTGTATGGCAAAAATTTCACCTGGATCAGAGAAAATTACATTTTTAAAAGTAATCAGTTTACTGACATTCGGATTTTTAGCCTCAGCGGTACCGATCTCACTGATAGTTATAGTGTCGGGCAAAGGTTTTGGTCCTGGCAAACTATCATGGAAAATATGTTCTTCGATCATTATTGAAGGCATTCGGCCAATTTTACCATCGTATATATAACCAAGTTGTATAAGGTTGTTGTAATCACCAATAAACAAACCTTTGCATTTAACATAAACCAATTGACCCACTCTATATAGGCCATAGAGATTTGTCTTATCAATTGCCAATTCAACTGCAGCAGTTTCATCCTGTATGATCAGTTTTTTATACAGGTTACCGCTTGCATCATTGCCCGTGATGATTCCTTTAATGATGATATCATCAGTGATCATTTGAAGGCCTGTGTATGAATTTTTCAGTTCGGCGATCGATGTATTTGCATCAAAATCAACATAAGGAATGATGATGGGCGGGATATCTGGCTCATCCTTAACACATCCGGTATTAAAGAGGGTTGACGATAAGATAATTGCAATCAATGCCAGGATTAGTTTAATCTGTTTCATTTGCTGTCTCTTGTATTTTTATTTAAAAACGGAATCCAATATTTAAGAAGTAAGTTCTGCCATAAGCGTAGTATATTTTAGGAACAAATGTAGCAGCATTGCTAATCGTATACCTGCTTTGTTCATATCCGCCTGTGATAAGATCGGTATTATCAAATAAGTTGGAAATACTGAAATTCAGATTAAGAAAATATTTGTCTGCTATTCTGAATGATTTGCCAATTGATAAATTGACCATTAAACCATCATCTGCTTTACTTTGCCTGGTCAGTTCATAAACAAGCGGGCCTGATGGATCAATGAAATTCTCAAGTAATAATAAAGCAGGAATAGCTGCCCTCATACTCGGGTTAAAATCAAGATAAGTATCAGCGAAGTAATTAACATTTGCCTCAATAAAGAGATAACGTGGTCCGGCATATTTTAATCCTGCTGATAATGCTGTCTGGGGTGTGCCCGGAACATAAAAGTTTTTAGTATAAATTAATGATGTACTATCGGGCAGCGAACCATTCTCAGTAACAATGGTTGTTGTTGGCCTGTTGGTATACCTGTAATTACCAAGGTTACCAGCTAAGATCGCTGAAAATGCTGAAGTAAGTTTAATTTCAGCACCTGCCTCAATTCCCTGATGAATTTTGTCTGTATTATAGGTAGCATAATTTACAAATGTCTTAAAATCATCATGGTAACCGCTGAAGACTTCACATTGGTCAGCAAAAATTGTATGGTATGCAGTTATCCTTGCTTTTACCCGTGGCGCCCTGAGATGATAGCTGATCTCTCCACTGAATATCTTTTCATTAGTAAGCCCGGGGATCACACCATGCCTGGTTCGGGGGGAAATGAAAGAGTTACGGATAAAAGGGGCTCGGGTCATATAAGTTAGATTTCCTTCAAGGAAATGGCGTCCTGTAAATTTATAAGTGCCACCCGCTTTTATCGCGTAATCAAAGAAGTTGTGTTTTTCAGAATTGCCATACGAATCTTCAGGATATCGCCCATTTCGCATAAAGCCTTCACGCCAGAAAGAGGTATAGGTTAATTGTAAACCGCCGTAGTAATCAAATTTATATCCTGCTACCTGCACAACTGACCATATATTTCCACTGTTCTGATGCAATTTGTAATCATAACCAAATTTGTCACCCCTGTGAATTATTCTGTTAGGATTATTAAGATCATTCTGAAGTATTGCAGTGTCTCCTTTAAAATCCCTCTCCGAGAATTGGTCAATATCACGCCAAAATTCACCTCCCAAAAGATCATCAAGTATCTTGTAATAATGAACATTGTATGATGATAACTCAAAACCTCCATTGACCTTGATATTATCATTTAGTTCATGGTTAATGACACTATTAATATTGAATTGGGTCTGGTCATTATGCCTGTCCTCAATAATGTAATGTGCCTGTTCACCTTCCAGGCTTCCGAGGTAATTCTGCTGGTAAAGATTATCCCAGTCTATCTGGCTGGTTGAAGGGTCATTTCGCCATGCTTCAGCATAATTTTCATCAATCACATCAGTGTTGAGGTCAGCGTAAACATATAATGAATCCGGATAATAGCTTGGCAGGTACCTGTAATAATCTGGTCTCGGGTCAGCAGCTTTGTACCAGTTTAATGCTGTTGTTGATGTCTTGCCGAAAAGGTAAGAAATTGTGTTTGTGATCTGTGTTTTGGAGGATGGATTCCAGAAATGGTTTAGTGCTAAGATAGGCTGATCCATTTTTCGGATTCTCGCATTGCGTAGTTCTCCATTTTGATATCCCCAGTTTGGATTGTAGAAATTTGATCCGGTGAGATCATACGCTTCTTGTGTTGATCCTCCCTGCATTCCTCTTTTAACAGGTGAATCAAGGGCAGTAAACGCAATACTGTGTTTTTCATTTAGTTTTTTCTCTACACTCAGGAACCAGGCATATGCATCATACCATGTGCCCTCTACGTAACCTCCATTGCCCCAACGGCGGGAAATACTTAAAGTCACGGCCCCGTCATTGTCCATAAGGCCGGTTGAATGTGTTAACATGACTCTGTTAGTATAGGTTCTGTCGGTCATGCTGTAGGTTAATTTTGTTTGGGGCCTTTGTTGTGAAGCGCGTGTGATAATATTAGTCACACCACCAAGGTTACCGAATGAAAATGAAGAAGGTGCTAATCCGTTTACAGATATCTTGTTACGGGTTGCATCATTCAAACCTCCCCATAATGCCCATAAAGTCCTGCCTGTTTCCGCATCGTTTATCGGACTGTTTGCCAGATAAGTACCTGAAAGATCAGCATCGTAGCCTCTCATCCTGAAATATGCGGAACTAAAAGAATAGGAGGCTGCTGCAACGAAAACATCGTTTGATGATGACAGCAATCCTGAAATGTTCTGTGACTTGGCATCATCATCGGAATCCAGTCCGGCAAGATTTATCTCTGCCAATCCTGAATTGAGGTCAGAAACAGAAGCCGGTTTCATTTGAATCACTCCAAGGTCAGTTACTTCGTTTACTTCAATTTGCCTTGTTTCGTTCTGGTAACCGCTGATTGAAAAGTCGATAACTGCCGTACCTTGTGAAATTCGAGCAAGTTCAAAGGTACCATCAGGCAGGCTGAACGTTTCATTTATTCCAATCCTTACCTGTACTGAGGGAATAGCAAGACCTTTTTCTGCATCGGTTATTTTCCCCTTCACAGTTCCTGTTTGAGCATATAAAACAGAAACTGGTCCTATAACCATTAATAGGAGTAATATTTTTTTAAACATGAGTGGTTTGTTAGCGTAAAATAAAAAAAAAGGACCTCCTTAAAGAATCATTTTTACGTATACAAAGGAAATAAATTTTACGCTTCAATCGTCTTCTGAAGTAATTTTTAATCACTTATATTTGCCTGCAATTTTGTAATTCTTAATGTATTAAAACTCATTGTTTAATGAAGCAATTTTTTAATTATATAGTTTCTTTATGCATATTATGCCTGGTACCTTTATCTTTTGTGCAAGCCCAGGAAAGGACAAAAGTTGCATGTATTTCTTTTTACAACCTTGAGAATCTGTTTGATACTATTGATGATGCAAATACAAATGATGCTGAGTTCCTGCCCAACGGTACAAACAAATGGACTTCAGATCTTTACATGAAGAAATTAGAGAATATGGCTTATGTGGTAAGCCGTATTGGCAATGAAGTAATGAACGGGGGTCCAACGATCATAGGATTTTCGGAAGTAGAAAACCGGCAGGTGGTCCAGGATCTTATCAATACACCCCCGCTTAAAGGAATGGGTTATGAAATAGTACATTATGATTCTCCCGACAAGAGAGGAGTCGATGTTGCACTAATTTATAAGAAAGCTGCTTTTAAAGTCATTAATAGTACAACGAACAGGCTTAGAATGCCAGGAAAGAGTGATTGGTATTCAAGGGACCAATTGGTGGTTTCAGGAGAACTTGATGGTGAAATACTTCATATTATTGTAAACCACTGGCCTTCGCGTGCTTCTGGTCCTGAATACAGGGAGCAGGCTGCACTTCTATCGCGTTCATTATCCGATTCGCTTAAAAAGCAGTATTCTGATGCCAAAATTATCATAATGGGTGATCTGAATGATGACCCTGTCGATCCAAGTGTCTATAAAGTATTAGGAGCTAAAGGAAAAGAAAAAGATGTAAAAAAGGGTGAGTTGTTCAATCCTATGTTTGGTTTGTTCCAGGATGGTATCGGATCATTGGCATACCGGGATGCATGGAATCTCTTCGACCAGATTATTATTTCTGAACCTTTGCTGCAAAAGAATAAAGGCTGGCATTACTTTAAAGCAAAGGTTTTCAATGAAAAATTTCTCCTTCAGCAGGATGGGCCATACAAAGGTTATCCTTTCAGGACTTTTGCCGGCGGAGCATACGCTGGAGGTTACAGCGATCACTTTCCAACTTATATGTTTCTTATAAAAAAGGATAATTAGTTGTTATAACCCTGAAATTCAGCCTTTTTATAGCAGGTCTTTCATAAATTTTATAAAAGAAATTTAATTAGAGATTTTTTTATAACTTCGCTTCTTCAACAGCAAAGCAAGTGAAGGAAAATCTTGTTGTCATTCCGACATTCAACGAGAAAGAGAATATAGAACGCATTATCCGCAAGGTATTCTCACTCCCAAAAGAGTTTGATATTCTTATTGTAGAAGATAACTCCCCTGATGGTACTGCCGCCATCGTGAAAAGACTGATCACTCAATTCCCCGACAGGTTATTCATTGAAGAGCGCAAAGGGAAACTTGGCCTTGGCACCGCTTATATCCATGGATTCAAATGGGCATTGCAACGGGAATACCGTTACATATTTGAAATGGATGCCGACTTTTCGCATAATCCTGAAGACCTTATACGGTTACATCAGGCTTGTGACGAACAAGGAGCTGATGTGGCAATTGGCTCGAGGTACATAAAGGGTGTCAATGTGGTCAACTGGCCAATGGGAAGGGTGCTGATGAGCTATTTTGCTTCAGCATATGTGCGTACCATCACCAGGATGAAAGTCATGGATACCACTGCCGGTTTTAAGTGTTACAGGCGTTCCCTGCTTGAGGAAATTGATTTTGATAAGATCAAATTTACTGGCTACGCATTCCAGATCGAAATGAAATACACCGCATGGAAACTTGGTAAGAAAATTATTGAGGTACCTATCATTTTCACTGACCGTACCGAAGGGGAGTCAAAGATGAGCCGTGGCATTTTCCGTGAAGCGATACTTGGTGTTATTCAACTTAGGTTTAAAAAAATCAGGCCCAGGAAATAGCTTATAAGCCTGTCTGCTTGTTTATTCATTCCATAATCTGAATCTCTCTTTTCCCACAAGGAATTTATATAATCTGTATTCTTATGGCTGACAGGTATTTAATATCCAACGTGAATATTGTCAATGAAGGCAGCATCACTCATGGAAGCGTATTGATAGATAATGGAGTGATAGCAAAGATCAGTGAGAGCGGTCCTGAATTATCGGATGGTGCTGAAGTGATCGACGGTAAAAATGGTTACCTTCTACCGGGTGTTATTGACGACCAGGTGCATTTCAGGGATCCGGGACTAACTTATAAAGGCGATATTTATACTGAAAGTAAAGCCGCTGTTGCCGGTGGCGTCACTTCGTTTATGGATATGCCCAACACGATCCCTAATACCCTGAAGCAGGAGTTATTGGAAGATAAATACCGCATTGCTTCCGAAAAATCACTTGCCAATTATTCCTTTTACATGGGTGTCTCAAACGATAATGTTGGAGAAGTACTGAAAACAGATCCATCCAGGGTTTGCGGAATTAAAATATTCCTTGGTGCTTCAACAGGTAACATGCTGGTTAATAACACTAAAACTCTGGAGACTATCTTCAGGGAATCAAAATGCCTGATTGCCGTTCACTGTGAAGATGAGCCCACCATAAGAGAAAATTTGGCTTACTACAGGCAGCATTATGGTGATGATATACCCCCTACTGCCCATCCATTGATCAGGAACAGGGAAGCATGTCTGCGGTCTTCCACTTTTGCTGTAAACCTCGCAAGGAAATATAATACGCGGCTCCATATATTGCACCTCTCTACCGCTGATGAAATGGATTTATTAAGCGCTGAAAGCCTTAATGATGAAAAACGTATAACCGGCGAAGTATGTGTCCATCACCTGTGGTTTAATGACCTTGATTATGAAACACTTGGTAACAGGATAAAATGGAATCCTGCCATTAAGGAGGAATCAGACCGGAAAGCACTCATTAAAGCGGTTAAGAATAATAAAATAGATATTATTGCTACCGACCATGCTCCGCATACTGACCAGGAAAAGAAGAATCCATATTTAAGTTGCCCCTCCGGTGGCCCTTTGGTGCAGCATTCCCTGCTTGCAATGCTTGAAAAGGTTAATGAAGGAGAACTTGATATTCAAACTATTGTGGAAAAGATGTGCCATGCTCCTGCTAAATTATTCCATATTGAAAAAAGGGGATTCATCCGGGAAGGATATCATGCTGACCTGGTACTGGTAAAACGAAACTCACCATGGCAGGTACATAAAAGCAATCTGCTTTATAAATGTGGGTGGTCACCTTTCGAAGGTGTTACCTTCAATTCGAAAGTTACTCATACCTTTGTCAACGGAAACCTGGTTTATAACGATGGACAATTCAATGAAGAATTCAGAGGCTCGCGTCTTATATTCAAATATTGATTGTCTTTCTTACCAGGATTCTTCAATAAAATTCTTTACTGACAAATGAAACCAATGCGGATAATCCTAATTTTCCTTCTTACGTTGCTTATCGCAAGTGGTTGTAATAATACAACTACTGAAAAAGAAAAATATGACGATGGCAAGATCAAATCAGAGAAAACCTATAAAGAAGTCGACGGCGAAAAGCAGCTTGTAAAAGAGGTTCATTATCACCCTAATGGGGAAAAATACATGGAAGGATATTACAAGGACAATAAACGCGATGGTCATTGGACTTCATGGTATGACAACGGTCAATTATGGAGCGAGGGTGTTTTCATCAACGGATTAAGTGAAGGGAACTGGATAGTATACCATAAAAATGGCCAAAAATATTATGAAGGAACATTTAGGGATGGTGAACGCACCGGGGTCTGGAAGTTTTATGATGAGAGCGGCAAAATGATAAATGAAATAGATTATTCCAAAAAACAGTAGAGGCAGGGCATGAAAATAAAACGTAGAGACAGGGCATGCCCTGTCTCTACGACGATAATCCGTATGGTAATATTGAATCTAATCAACCATTATTACCAGGTATTTTGATATAGACCAAAAATCCCTTGGATCAGTAATAACCAAACTGTCACTTGCCTTTTCTGTCCCATACAGTTTGTAGGATTTGGATGGATGTGATGTTATCAGGGTTATCTTTTTCTTTGATAATGGAATACTGTTAAATTGGGTAATATCAATGGTTGTAAAGTAACCTTTATCAAAATCCTTCTTTAATTTTTTATCAGCACCCAATCCAATAAATCCACCTTCTCTTGAAATTATGTTTTTATCAAGCAACTCGCGTTTAGTTCCCATAACATACCATGCTGTATTAAGTGCCGAAGTTTGTTCACTTATGGTCTGTGCTTTTGCTTCACCTTCCTCAGTTAATCTGCTGACATCTGATGACAGGACTTCAATCTGAATGTTCATTTCTTCAAGTTTCGTGGTCAGTTGGGCTACCTGAGCATCTTTTTCATCAATCTGCTGGGACATACGGTCAATCATCTTTTCAAGTTCCGTTACTTTCCCGCCCGATTTCTTTAGTTTGGAACGCAAATCCGAAATAGTCTCTTTATTTTTACGAAGCATGTCATAAATCATGTTTATATCACGATTTATCTGCTCTTTCTGATCAGCTTCAATTTCTCCACCACCTGCAGTATTTTGTGAGATTAGCATCTCAGCTTGTTTTATGGAATCCAGGTTTGCCTGAATCTGATTAAATGATTCAATATAGGAATAGAGAGCTGTGTCCTTTGTGAAACCAATGCTTAATAAACTGTCATAACGTGTCTGCAAACGCTCCAATTCTTTTTTATTAGAATTGCAACTGAAGAACAAAGGAAGAATTAAAGCTAGGTAAAGGATTTTTTTCATGATTATTAAACTTAGGGGTTATTATAATATGAGAGTTTAGGATTTCAAAAATCAAATATCGAATATCGAATCGAATTATAAAGTTATCTATTTTTTAATAACGATCTCCGTATTGCTGATGGTACATTCTATGTCAAACATTAATTTGTTGGTAACCGGGTTCCAGCTTATATTTTTATTGTTTAACTGACGACCATTAATAAGGATAGATTGAGGTTTAAGCTGTAAATTATGCACATTTACCCTGATTTTATTATTTATTTTCTGATACTTTTCATCAGGCGACTTTTTCTGGACTGAAATAGTAAGTTGGTCATCACTATTTGCAGAAGTGAAATCTATTATTTCATATTCGTCCTTATTATATGCATCTGCTGTCAGTCCATCATCGTTGTATAAACTGTAGGATGAAGAGCTTACCTGAGGGTCAGTGTAATAGTGCATCTCGAATTCATCAAGTGTATAATTCACAGTACTTACTGCTTCTGTTTTCAGGGGGATAAAGGATCCTCCTTTAACAAATACCGGAATATTACCATATGTAGGATTATATTTCAGGATTATACCACCTTTATAAACTTGACCTGTAAAAAAATCTGTCCATGAATAGCCTTTTGGAAGATAAATGTCCTGGTAGATCTGACCAGGTTTTTTAACCGGGGCAACAAGAAAGGCATCTCCCCACATATATGCCGAATCGTATGTAAGCAATTGAGGATCTTTATCATAAAAGAAAAGTGGAGTCATCAGGGGATATCCATAAATACTGTTCCTGAAAGCCAGTGAATAATTATAGGGAAGCATCCTGTATCTTAATTCAATGGCTTTACTGGCGAAATACTTTGTACGGGGTTTCTGAAATACAGGCTCAGCCGGTATATGCTCTTGTGCGTGAGGACGGTAAATTGGTTGAAATACCCCGTATTGAAGCCATCTCACGTATAATTCATCATCTATACTATCACCACCGGCAAATCCACCCAGGTCTGAGTGCATATATGCCAGACCCTGCATGCCCATCTGGAGCGCAATCTCAGGTTGTGATTGAAGGCCTCCCCAGCTTCGGTTCACATCACCAGACCACGGAATCATGCCATATCTCTGTGAACCGGCATAACCGGCACGCATTAAAATAAATGGTCTCACAGAGGGAAAATCTTTTTGATATCCTTCGTAGATCATTTTTGCCCATTCATGGCCATATGCATTGTGAAGTTCATTGCCGGTGCCTTCTGCATGGACTATATCTGCCGGATGAACTTCAGGTTCACCAAGGTCACCCCACTGTCCTGCAATACCTTCTTTAATAAGATTGCTGTATATATTCCAGAACCAGTCCCTTGCCTGAGGTTTAAAAATATCTATGAGGCCTGTGTTACCGAAATAAAAATCATAAGTGTAAGGTTTTCCCTCGCTGTTTTTTGCAAGTACATCCATTTTCACTGCTTCATTCCATCGTTTTGAGGTAGTCAGTATAAATGGTTCAGTAACAAGTAACGTTTTTACACCCTTTTTCTCAAATTTTCCTATCATTTTATCCGGTTCAGGGAAACTATCCCAGTACCAGTATAGATTTCCCATCTCGCCCTTAATATCTTTCCCAAACCAATAGATATCAATAATTACAGCATCCAGGGGAATACCCTCTTTCAAAAATGCTTCTACTGTTTCTTCAGTTTCTTTCTGAGAATGATACCCAAAGCGGCTACTGAAATTACCCAGTGCCCAACGGGGTGGTAATGGCTGCCGCCCTGTTAGCAGGGTATACTGACTGACCAGATCAAACCAGTCATTGCCAGCTATTACGAAATAATTTGGTGTTCCATGGTACGTTTCATAAGCAATTGTATTATTATGCTTGCTGTCGAGGTCAAGATATCCTATCCCTGCATTATCAAAAAGTACCGCATAAATATTGGATGACAAAACAAGTGGCAGAGTATAATTCATTAATTCGGACCTTGTTTCGTACCCGTAATGGGCCCTGTTGTATAATGTTAGCTTATTGCCACGGCGATTCATACCTAATGCCCTTGCCCCGCCTCCGTATAAGATTTCATCAGGTTTGATTGTAAAATCAAACATCCAGCTGCTGTCAGCTTTTATAAAACCTTCCTTCTCTTCAAGCAGAAGTTTGTCATTATATAAGAAGGTAACCTTAAAAGGATCTTTACGAATTGAAATATCAATTCCTTTAGTGTCAACTATCAGTGTCTCGGGAGAATCAATTACCACAGGATCAAGTTTCACTTGTTCCATGGCAACAGCATATGATAAATCTTTGATCAACAGCTCTTTAGGATAGAAAGTAATATTCATGATCTTATCATTCATTGGTTTGATAAGATATTTTCCATCATTTACATATACCTCAACCGCATATTCCATTTCTTTGAAACCTTCATAGGTTCGTCCGATTGACTGGGCTCCAGCGGTTTCTGTAAAGATGGCAATTAAAAGAAGAGCCTTGGTAACAGATTGCAATAACTTCATCTCAGGAGTTTTTATTTCTGTAAAATTAGAGATTAACTTAATCGGGAATCAGTTGTTACTTCATAAAATATACATTCATTAAATTTATGATTATGGAAAAAACGTTTACTCTCGCAAAACCTTTTCAATGGTTCTTAATTCTTATAGTTTTAATGAGCGCTTTCATCTCATCGGCGCAAATTACGATTACAAGTGGTGATATGCCTAAACCAGGACTAACTGTAATTCGTGCTATTGATACTGCCTCAACTTTCCTGCCTGGTGGATCGGGTACAAACCAGACCTGGGATTTTGCAGCAGCTTCAGTTTATATGTTCGATACTGCCTTTTTTTCGGATCCTGCACAATTACCTGGCGGCAATTTATTCCCCGAAGCTAACCTTGCTGAGGGCAGGATAATTGTTGACCCTGAGGGTACATTGTACAATTACTTGTTTTGGAACAACACCAGCAATGGCTATTATGCAGTAGGCTGGACACTTCAGTTTAGTTCAACCAGTTATAATTTTAATTCAGTTGAAGATTATGATCCCGATCCTGTTCTTCTGCCATTCCCACTTAATTATGGCGATGAATCATCATCGACAACTACAGGCACAAGGTACTCATCCACACGCATAGAAAATTTTCTTATTGATTCATCAATGGTGATTAGCCACATTACTGCAACTATAACTGCAGATGGAAGCGGTACACTTATTACCCCGGTTGACTCATATGAGGTTTTAAGAGTCAACGAAACTTCGACACATGTAGATTCCACATACACATGGACGCAAGGTACAGGCTGGACATTTGACCGCACTGATACCTATGAAACCGTTAGCTACAGTTGGATAGCCAATGATTATGGTGAAGTAGCCAATCTTTCTATTGATGGAACGGATACGCAATTTCAATACCTCTCTTCATATGTAATAGGTGTCAAGGAATTAAATCCGGAAGATGCATTATCTGTTTATCCGAATCCAGCTGGTGATGTGCTTTTCATTAATTCACCCGGGCAAGTGAATCGCATTGAAATCTATAATCTGAGCGGACAACTTGTTCTCTATGCAAATTCAGCTAATCGGATCAGTATCGGACACCTTGAAAAAGGATTATATGTTTGTAACATGATCAGTGATTCAGGAACGATTAGTAAAAAATTCCTGAAGCAGTAACTCATTATGGGTTGGTTTTAAAACAATGAGGGGCAGGATTACCTGTCCCTTTTTTAATTCATACCTTTGCCTTATGGCAATAAAATCGGAAATAACTTTAAAAAATGGAAGGGATGAATCAGTAAAACGGTTTCACCCATGGATTTTCTCGGGTGCGATTGACCATGTATCAGGTCAAATTGAAGATGGAGATGAAGTCGATGTATTCGACTCAAAACATAATTACCTGGGAACCGGCCATGCGGCTTTGGGATCAATTGCGGTCAAATTATTCTGGTTTGGGCCAGAAAAAATGCTCACGGATATATGGTATCAAAAGCTTTCAAATGCTTATAGTTTAAGACAAAAGATTGGCTATACAAGCATTTCCGGACTATCGGCTGATTTAACCAATCATCTATCAGATAAAAAGAACAGCCTTTTAAGCAATGCTTATAGATTAATATTCAGTGAGGCTGATGGAATGCCCGGTGTTATTATTGACTATTATAACGGAGTTGCTGTAATTCAATCACACAGCATGGGAATGCATCTTATAAGAAAGGAATTAACCGATGCTTTAATCAGACTCTATGGAGATAAATTGAAAGGTGTTTATAGTAAAAGCAATGAAACGCTGGCAAGATCAGGGATCAAGGATGAAATGGATGAATTCCTGTACCAGAATCCTAAGAACGAAGGCTATAATAGTAGCGAAAATACTGGTGAACAACTTCTAATTTCGGAAAATGGCAGGACATTCATCATTGATATTGTTGAAGGTCAAAAGACCGGTTTCTTTCTTGATCAACGAGAGAACAGGGCATTACTCGGCAGCTACTCAAAAAATATGAAAGTGCTGAACGCGTTCTGTTACACGGGAGGTTTCAGTATCTACGCGCTTACGGCGGGAGCCAGGCATGTAACATCACTTGACAGCTCATCAAGGGCGATGAGCCTGTTGGAGAAAAACCTTGCACACAATACCTTCACAGGAACGCATAAGAGTGTTACTGCCGATGCCAAACAATGGCTTACACGGATGGATAAGGATTTTGATGTTGTAATCCTTGATCCCCCGGCTTTTGCTAAACGCCAGGCTGATAAGCATAAAGCCACTCAAGGATACCGGTTTATCAACCAGACTGCCATTAAGAATATTAAACAAGGAGGGTTACTTTTTACATTCAGTTGCTCGCAGGCTATTAGTTCTGAAATGTTTACTTCAATTATTATGTCGGCAGCACTGGATGCAGGAAGAAATGCGAAGATCCTGCACCATCTGACCCACTCGCCCGATCACCCGGTCTCAATCTTCCACCCCGAGGGGGAATACCTGAAAGGATTAGTTCTTTTAATTGATTGATCACCATGTAGTTCAGCGTTCAGCGTTCAGCGTTCAGCGTTCAGCGTTCAGCGTTCAGCGTTCTGCCTCATACCTCACGCCTCACTCCTCACGCCTCACTCCTCACACCTCACACCTCACTCCTCACACCTCATTACTCACCACTCCCCTTAAGCCTGTCTATATCGCGCCTGTCCCGTTTAGTCGGCCTGCCTGTTCCCCTATCCCGGTATTCTGCATTGAATTCTTTCATAAACTCAATACGTTCATATTCTTCGGCAGGAGTGAGGTCCTCAACATATTCAGGAACGAGTTTAGCAGAAATCCTGTTATGCAGCAATTGCTTAACACGGATCGTTTTATTGAGTGGTCCGATTGATAATGAGATAATATCACCTTCTTTTACAATGCGGGATGGCTTTATTGAAGAGCCATCAATCTTTACTTTCCCCGCACGGCAAGCATCTATGGCAAGATTCCTTGTTTTATAAAACCGCACTGACCACAGCCATTTATCAATTCTAACTTCATCCATATTCATTCATGAATTTTGATAATAGTTATCATTATCAAAGAGCTTTAACATTCAGTGAAAGTGACTGATTTACCGGCTTATTATTTTTGTCTGAAGTACATTAAAATAGGTACACCCGAGAAATCAAAATTTTCCCTGAGCCTGTTTTCAAGAAAGCGTTTGTATGAGTCAGTCACATATTGTGGCAGGTTGCAAAAGAATACAAAAGCAGGATAAGCCAGTTTTAGTTGAGTTATGTATTTGATTTTAACGAATTTACCTTTAACAGCAGGAGGAGGATTCTCTGTAATTATTGGCAGCATCAAATCCATGAGTTTATGTGTAGTAATGGTTCGTTGCCTGTTTTCGTAAACCTTTGCGGCAGTCTCAAGCGTTTTGTGAATTCGCTGCTTGTTGATTACCGATGTGAAAATGATCGGTACATCTGAGAAAGGAGCAATACGGCTTTTTATCAGAGTTTCAAACTCCTTATTGGTATTGGTGTGCTTTTCAACAAGATCCCACTTATTTACCACAATTACAATCCCCTTATGGTTTTTTTGCGCAAGGCTGAAGATATTCAAATCCTGACTTTCAATGCCCTGGGTTGCATCGAGCATTAGGATACAGACATCACTGTTCTCAATGGCCCTGACGCTTCTCATCACAGAGTAAAATTCAATATTTTCAGTTACCTTACCCTTTTTCCTAAGACCGGCAGTATCAACAAGGAAAAAGTCGAATCCAAAGCTTTTATATCGTGTATAGATTGAATCCCGGGTGGTTCCGGGTATCGGTGTTACAATATTTCTTTCATCGCCAAGCAGTGCATTGATCATAGAAGATTTACCAACGTTAGGCCTTCCGACAAATGCAAGTTTGGGAAGTTCAGGGAGTTCTTCCAACTTTTTATTCCCGAATTCTTTTACTACATCATCCAAAAGCTCTCCCGTGCCGCTGCCGTTGATAGCCGAAACCTCATAAACCTTATCATAGCCCAATGCATAAAATTCCCCAACTTCAGCTGATCTTCCGGCATTATCCACTTTGTTGGCGACAAGGAAAACCTTCCTTGGAGAGCGGCGGATCATGTTTGCCACTTCCTCATCAAGGGGTGAAAGGCCTTCTTTTGCATCCACCATGAAAAGGATTACATCTGCCTCTTCAATTGCCAGCTCAGCCTGACGATGGATGGCTTCTTCAAAAACATCATCACTTCCTATAACCAGGCCACCTGTATCAATAACTGAAAATTCAACGCCATTCCAGTCTGATTGACCATAATGCCGGTCGCGTGTAACCCCGCTGGTAGGATCCACGATAGCATTCCTGGCTCCTGTGAGTCGATTGAACAGTGTTGATTTACCGACGTTTGGACGTCCGACGATTGCGATGATGTTTGACATAGGGGGCAAAGGTACAACAAAATAGTTCAAAGCTTCGCGTTCAAGCTTCGCGTTCAATATTGTTCAAAACAATAGCCAAAAACTGAGAGGATTACCTTGCGGTGATCCATTTTAGGGAGCTTAACAAAAATCCCTCTGCGGCTGTCGTCGCAGGGCCTTTAATTGGCAGGATTACCTTGCGGTGATCCATTTTAGGGAGGCTTAACAACAAAACCTCCGCTCGCTTCACTCGCTAATTGTTTTTCTTTCCCGCTTCAGCCTTCAAGCAAGCTTGGGCTTTCGCAGAAAAGAAAAACCCCAGCACTTTGTGCTGAGGTTTTGTTGTAGCGGGGACAGGATTACCTTGCGGTGATCCATTTTAGGGAAGCTTAACAACAAAACCTCCACTCGCTTCACTCGCTAATGGTTTTTCTTTCCCGCTTCAGCCTTCAAGCAAGCTCGGGCTTTCGCAGAAAAGAAAAACCCCAGCACTTTGTGCTGAGGTTTTGTTGTAGCGGGGACAGGATTCGAACCTATGACCTTTGGGTTATGAGCCCAACGAGCTACCTCTGCTCCACCCCGCAGTATGTTTTTAAGATAGGGTCGTTTAAATAAGACTGCAAAGATAAATATTTTGTTTCTTTGTCATACAAAATTTTTAGATTTTTTTAAAGAATGGAACATAAGTCGGGATTTGTGAATATTATTGGATTGCCTAATGCCGGGAAATCAACTTTAATGAATGCTTTAGTTGGTGAAAATCTTTCAATCATCACTTCAAAAGCCCAGACAACCCGCCACAGGATTATGGGTATCGTAAACGGTGAGGATTTTCAGATAGTTTATTCTGATACGCCTGGATTGGTTAAACCGCACTACAGGCTTCACGAATCAATGATGAAGTTCGTTAACCTTGCGTTGGAGGATGCCGATATTTTTCTCCTTGTGACGGAAAAGTCTGAAGACCAATTGCAGGATGAATACATCCGGAAGCTTAATGAATCAGGTAAGCCTGTAATTGTTGTTGTTAATAAGGTAGATCTTCAAAGCCAGGATGAAGCAATGCAGCAGGTGCAGATGTGGGAAAAAAAGATGCCAACGGCTACTGTCATCCCTGTTTCAGCATTGCACAGATTTAATTTAGACAGAGTCTTTAATACCCTGCTGGATAAATTACCGGTTTCGCCAGCCTATTATCCTAAAGATGAGCTGACTGACCGTTCCATGCGCTTCTTTGTTTCTGAGATCATTCGTGAGAAAATACTTCTTTACTTCAAACAGGAAATCCCCTATTCTACTGAAGTTGTCATTGATGAATACAAGGAGAAGGAAAATATAACTCACATTACAGCAACTATTTATGTTGCCCGGGAATCACAAAAAGGAATCATTCTGGGTGCCCAGGGAAGATCAATCAAGGGTCTTGGAATTTCAGCGCGTAAGCAAATTGAAGAATTTATTCAGGCAAAGGTTTATCTTGAATTGAGGGTTAAAGTCAGCAAGGACTGGAGGGATGATCCCAATCAGTTGAAGAGATTCGGATACGAGCTTTAAAGTAATTTCTTTTAGCCTTTAAATTTCCCACTCAACTTTTTCTCTGCAGGGTTTTAACAAAAGTTAAATTTAAGTCACGGGTAAAATCAACCCGTCAAAGGGTAATTTATCTCATCAAGCCAGGAATGGTTTAATATTCAATTGGTAATTTTCAGGATTTGTTATTGAATAAAAATGTATTAATTTCTAAATAATGTATCCACATTGAACAGTCATAGACACTATATTAAGTCTACATATTTTGTGGACTTATGTGGAGTCTATGTGGAGTCTATGTGGACTTAATGTGGAGTCTTTAATTTTTCGAGTTGCATCCAGGGGTGATTAATCTTTAAATTGCCCTCCAGAGACATCAGGGGGCATGGAGTGTTTTACGGAAATGACTCCTCTAAAAAATTATTGCTTTATCAGTTTGAAGGTGCTCATGATTTCAGACCCTTGCTTTATTCTGATAACATAAAGCCCGGGGGAAAACATTTTACCAAAAATCACAGAGGCATTATTATCCATAAAAAACTCCTCAACCTTTTTCCCCATTAAATCTGAGATAATTATTTTAATATCCTGGTGAGAGGGCGATTGAACCTTTAGGTTGAAACTCTCAATGGAAGGATTAGGCCAGATTTTTGCAGAATAGCGTTCAACACTATCACCTGGTGAAGGTGTTAGGGGATCAGGGATCGTGTTATCACATGGTTTTACTTTATCTTTCAAATTTCCCGGTAAGTCATTTTGGGCCTGGATTGTATCTATAGTCAAAACAAGAAAAAGGAGTAGAGAGAGCAACTTCATATAGCTTCAGTATTAAGTAGTTATATACCTAACAATCAAGAAGCAAGACTTGCAATAAAATCAGCAGTAAAAATGAATATTAGCTTTCCATTTATTGGGTTAATTGTGTTCTTCTCTTTTCGCATTCCAAATCCCATGTATCCCATCAGGCTTAAATTTTATTTTATAAAAATATTAAATATCCTGCATACTTCTAAATTTTATTATGAATTGGCAGAACTGCTGTCAGAAGCAGCGATTATAATAATGTTTTATCGAAAAAAATACTTCACAAATCTTATTACCTTTTCTCTTTTTGGTGATAAACATATGCTAGTCCATTAGATTAACTATAGTTTTCTTCAGAGATGGTTTAGCTGAAAGATTAATTAATTTAATCAAGTTACTAAAGATTAACGTCATGATAAAAAACTACATGTCAGTTGCCTTATTTAGTATATTCTTTACTATTACTTCAATGATACTGCCTTGTGCGATCAGTGCACAGGAAGTTATCACGGCCTGGAATTTTGACCAGCAAAACCTGACACCCTCAACCGGTACTGGAACAGCCGCTACTACTGGCGGAACGATTGGATCATATGCTACCGGCAATCCCATACTTTATGCATGGAGTACAACAAATTATCCCGCTCAGGGAAGTAATTCAGGAACGGCCGGCGTTCAGTTTAATGTATCTACAGCCGGATATACTGATATAATAATTAACTGGGAAAGCAGGAACAGCAATAGTGCGGCAAATCGTCTTAGGTTGCAATATACTCTTAATGGGACCGACTGGCTCAACTTTGAAGCAAGCGATGCCAACGCTACCAACTTCAACGATGGCAGTTCCGTCGCTTTCGATGCTGGCAGATATACCACAAATGCTGCCGACTGGTTTTTCAGGAGTGCTGATTTAAGTGCCATAAGCGAAGTAGGGCAAAATCCCGATTTTGCTTTCCGCTTAGTAACTGAATTCTTTGATGCCACAAGTTATGGGGGCACAATAACCGACTATACCACAGATGGTTCAATACGATTTGAAAATGTAATTATTTCAGGTACCGCAGAAGTGCTGCCACCATCATTAACATCCCTAAGTATTCCACAATTTATTAGCGGCAACACTCCTTCGAATAATCGTTTGCCATTTGCATACAGCGTAACCTTGAATAATTTATTGCCTTCAGCCACATACCGGTACATTAATTCAGCGGTAGTTGATAGTGATTCACCCACATCCATGGGATCAGGCGCGATTATTTACGTTAACAGCGATGGATCTTTTACAAGGACACCCGTTGGCTCATTTACCAACCCGGGTGAATATGGAACTTTTACAACAGATGTCAATGGAAGCTATACCGGGTGGTTTATGCTGGAACCCTCAACCAATACAAGGTTCACCCCGGGTAATCAGCTTTTCATGAGAATCATACTCAACGATGGCAATGATGGAACCACTCCTTCATTCTACTTAACAACCACTGAAAGTTCAACAGTGCTTTCATTCTCAACTGGAACCACTGCAAATGATGGCACTGGTATCAGGGCACTTTCAATGGCAGGAGCGGGGAACTTTGCATTTCTCTATGACAATGAAGATGGTACCGGACGACCATTGTTTGGAACCTCAATTGAAACTACCGGCATTGATTTCACATCACTCTCCTATGCTGCTTTCTTTAAAGATTTTGTCGCCGGTGTTGATGGTGCATGGGGTGGAATCGTTCCAAACATTAACCCAAACGGCGTAAGGCGCATTGAAGAAAGAAGTTTAACCGATGGCGCGATTGTAAGCACTATTACATCAACTGATGGTATGTGGGGAACAACCAATACGGCAAATCCTTCAGGCGGACTCGACAACATTCTGGTTATCAATCTGGTGCCAAATTCACAAATAACAGTAAATCCGACTTCCTTATCCGGCTTTATTTACCTCTTTGATAACGGGCCTTCTGAATCACAATCATATACAGTAAGTGCCACTGAACTCTCAGGGACAGGGAATATTGAAATTGTGTCACCGGAACACTTTGAAATTTCCCTTGATAACGTTAGTTGGGCTGATGCCCTCGAACTTCCGTTTGCAGGCGGTATAATAACCGGACAGCCTGTTACTGTTTATACAAGGTTGGTTGCCGGGCTGCCGTCCGGTTTATATAACAATGAATCTATAACTCATTCAGGTGGAGGTGCACCAGTTGTAAATGTTACATGTTCAGGTGTGGTCACAACAACAGGACCGGAACTTGCGTCTGAAACTGTCCCTCAATATATCCAGGGAGTAAATAGTATTAATAATCAGCGTATTCCGTATGCGTTTTATCTGTCATTCGATCAACTTATACCGGGTTCACAATATAAATATTACAACAAAGTGGTGCTGAGCACCGATCCATTGACTGAAGACGGGGCCGGTAATGTGATATTTGTTAATCAAGACGGGACATTTACAAGATCTGAGACTCCTTCAATTACTGATTCATATGGCACTTTTACCGCTGATGAAACTGGAAGATTTAGCGGTTGGTTTATTACAGAACCTACCGGAGATGTAAGGTTTACACCCGGTAACCAGTTGTATATGAGAGTCATGCTTAATGACGGAATAGGGGGGACAGATGTTGCATACAGAATAACTTCAGTTAATTACACAACTGTCATAAACTTCGGAACAGAGGGCGATCCTGAATCTGGTACAGGGGTTAGAGGTATATCATCATGCAATTCAGGTAATTTCATTTACCTTTTTGATAATGAGAGTGGTTCAGGGCGTCCTCTTTATTCTGCCAGCATTGAATCGACTGGCATAGATTATACAGATATTGGGTATGTTGAATTTTTCACTGAAGAAGTCGCCGGTATCAATGGTTCCTGGGCTGGAATCGTGCCAAATATTTTGCCATCAGGGATACTTAGGATTGAAGAAAGAAGTATCGCTGATGGTTCACTTGTGTACAGTTGGACTTCTGTGGATGGCTTATGGGGAACGACAAATACAGTTAATCCGACAGGTGGTGACCTGAATGAGCTTGTCATAGAACTTGCACCGCCACCTGTACCTGAAATCACAGCAACACCTGCTGAATTGACCGGGTTCGCTTACCTTGAAGGAAACGGGCCTTCCGAATCACAACCTTATCAACTGTCAGCCAATAACCTCGAAGGAACGGGCAATTTAACGATAGCAGCACCAGGGCACTATGAAATATCCTTCAATGATACTACTTACGCTGATACCTTATATGTTCCTTTTGAAAATGGTGTTGTTACTGATCAACCTGTAACTGTTTATGTTAGATTAAAAACAGACTTGCAGCCGGGCGAATATAATGAAACCATCTGCCATACAGGCGGCGGGGCTGAGGCATTGTATGTTTACCTTATTGGACACGTTGAACCTTTGGCAGTTCCGGGAATTGCTGAAACTACTATTCCTGTTTATATGGAAGGAATGGAAGGTACCAATACAACCCGTGTTCCTTTTGCTTTCATGGTGACCTTCCAGTACTTACAACCCGATGCTACTTATCGTTTTTATAACAAAGCCGTCCTGGGCACCGATGATCCTCAATATACGGGAGTCGGCAATACGATATTTGTAAACAGTGACGGAAGTTTTAACCGCACGACAGGAAATTCACTTGGCACTTCCGGCCAATATGGTGAATTTGTAACTGATTCAACCGGAAAATTTACCGGTTGGTTTATGTTGGAGCCTACAGGAAATGAACGATTTGCTCCCGGGAATGAACTCTATATGCGTTTTATGCTGAATGATGGAAATGAAGGCAATGAAATAGTTCATTACTTTACTTCGGCTGAATTTGTTAAAGTCTTAATGTTTGAAACTTCTTACGAACCCACCCAGGGTACTGCCATCAGGGGGATTTCAGATGATGCGGCAGGTAATTTTGTTTTCTTGTACGATGACATCACCGAATCGGGAAGGCCACTTTATGGAACAAGCATTGAAACCACGGGAATAGATTTTGCCCTGACAGGATTATATGCTCCATTCTTTTCAGATATCGTCGAAGGCGTGAATGGTTCATGGGGTGGAATAGTTCCGAATATTAATGCGAACGGAGTACAACTTATAAAAACTTTCACTAACCAAACATGCGAGATTGTAAACACTTATGAGATGCCGGGTGGTGTGTGGGGAATCACTGATACAAGAAATCCTTCAGGCGGGGTTGATGAACTTCTCGTTATAAACCTTACCGATACACCAGTACAGGTTATTGAGTTATCAAATACCAGAATATGGAGTTCCGGCAAGACAATTGATATCAAAACTGAATTGAGCTGCGATTACAATTTCTGCCTTATCAATATGCAGGGTGTTGAAATAGCTAATTACAGGCTTTCAGGAAGTAAAACTATAAATGTTGACGTTCCTTCAGGTATCTACATAGCAAGGATATTAAATGAAGAGGGCACATGCACGACAAAGCTTTTAATTAAGTAACTGCTGGAGAGCGGACCCTGTTCCATTAGCTGCGAAGGTATGGAAGGGGTGTTCGGCTTCATGTTAGTTAATTTTTACAGGGTGATTGGACGGAACCATCGGTTCCGTCCTTTCTTTTTTTCATGTTTGCTGAAATGGCTGATCAGAGTTTCACCATTTTACTTATTGAACTTATGTTGTTGTATGTGAAAATGATCAGATACACCCCTGGTTTAAGATCTGAAAATATTATATTCTTAGTGTTTTGCTTTAATTGAAGTTCCTTTATTACTATTCCATCAACATTTCGGATTTGAATGCTGCAGTTATTTATCGTACTGCTGCTCTCAGGGAATTCAATGGTAAGTTCTTCAGTAACCGGATTTGGGAAAATTTTTATATTGTTGTCGAATCCAATTTCTGGTATGCCGACTCCACGTTCATACGTGCAACTATCAGCAATACCTGTAGAAAAGAAACCGATCTCACTATCTTCATAACATCGCAGGTTGCAGATTCCGGGGAAATCAGCTCCGCATATCATTTGTGGTAATAAGAATTCAAATGAGCCAATTTTCTCAAGTATTTTATGATTTTCCTCCCAGTCACTGCAATTATTGAATCCCCAGGAACTTTCAGGAGTGCTTGCTTTAAGATATCTCAAAGAAAATCCATTAATAGTCTCATATCCAATACTATCAACCATGACTGTTGTTAGTGAGTCTTCACATATATTCCATAAAGAAGGTCCATAAGCTTCCCAACTCTCATTTACTGTAGCTCCAAAATCATACAGCATCCTGAATGAAGTTCCATCAAAAAACCATACTGTGTCATTGCTCTCGTATGTAAAATAATTATCACTTGTCCATTGGTCAGGATTTGAACCAGGACCTCTTTGCTCCAATTTTGTACATTGAATGCCTTGTATAACAGTATCTTTAGTTGCTTCTATTGTTATATAACTGATATACTCGCCCCATCCTCCATGGTAGTCATAATGCCAGATTGCACCAATGGGTGCCCAGGTATTTTGCGCGAAGGAGAAGGAATAAAATCCAAAGGTTAGAATGGCTGTAATTAGTAATCGTGTTTTCATGTGTAAAGATTTAAACAGGATAAATTTAAAAAGATATTCAATATGAAAGAAATTTCTGAGTTCAAATGGAACAAATCTCTGAGTACAAATAGTTATTTTTACGTTTCAAATAAACGGAGATGGATTTATCTAAATACCCTGTAAAGCTGGAGCTTCGTATTGATTGGAGTGAACTGGATTATTTTGGGCATGTGAACAATGTGCAGTTTTTCAAATACATACAGGCAGCAAGGATCAACTATCTGGAATTAACAGGAACGATGGAAGTGCATAAACTCACAAAAAAAGGCCCAATACTTGCATCCTGCAAAATCGATTTCAAGCAGCCTCTATATTACCCGGGACTAATTACCATTCATTCCAGAATCAGCTTCATTAAAAATTCCAGCTTCGGGTTTGAGCATGTAATTGTTAATCAGAAAAACGAATTAGTTGCTGAAAGTCACGATGTTATAGTAATGATGGATTTCAATACGCATCTGAAAATGAAAATACCTGAAGACCTTATTCAGAAGATAGAAGAGATTGAAGGTAAGAGTTTCGGCCCGTCTATTTGACTATAATGAATTTCCTTGTTACAATTGTATTACCTGCGATGAGTCTGCAAAGATAAATTCCGGCTGGCCACTCTGAGCAATCAAGTTCAACCTTATATGTGCCAGGTGTCCTAATTTCATCAAGTGGACAAAGCATTTCTATTCCACTTAAACTGATAACGGATAAGGTAGTATGGCTCGTCTTATTCAAATTAAATGTAATGACAGTGCGGTTTTTTGCCGGAATGGGATAAATCGAAAGGCTTGTATTTATTGTTTCAGGACTATCTATGCTGACCAATGAAGAATCAGTAGCATACCCCACCGAATAATAGTTACCTACTGCCGACCATGCTGTATACCACATTTGATATAATCCTGTCGTTTCATTAAATACTACGGAGGGTGCTGTAACTCCTTCATCATCAAAGGTCCCGGGATCGGGCGATAAAACCGGTGCATCCATGCCCTGCCATATTATTCCATCATCTGACAGTGCATAAAAAATATACATTTTACCTCCAACCGATTCATTATACCACATTTGGTATCCCGTTAAGGTCTTCATTACTTTTGGGTTAGCAGCGGGAAACGTGAGAATGGGATTTCCTTGATATCTGGTCCAGACAATTCCATCAGGCGATGTAGCATACCCTATCCTGTAGGTATATGAAGTATTCATACCTGTATACCACATCTTATAAATTCCTTCATCAAACAAAACGGTTCCGGCATAGACTAGAAGATTATCCCAGCTTCCGGCCGGCCCCCAGGGTAAAACAGGGTCGGTTGAGTATCTTTCCCAGTTCAAGCCATCGGACGAGACAGCAAGGCCGACCTGAGAATTAAAATTTGTATTGTTTAAACCGCTGTACCACATATACCAGCTTGTGTCATTGATTTTAAGGATTTGGGGATTAAATACTCCATAAGTGTCAAAACCTCCACCCACAGAAGGCTCAAATAAAGGAACTGAATCGCAAAATTCAA
Source organism: Lentimicrobium sp. (assembly GCA_035297395.1). Taxonomy (GTDB): domain Bacteria; phylum Bacteroidota; class Bacteroidia; order Bacteroidales; family Lentimicrobiaceae; genus Lentimicrobium. The sequence goes on from DATGZB010000004.1 coordinate 61,495, forward strand.
ATTCATAACCATTAACGGACCTTGCCAGTCCGATTCTCTGTTCCTGTTGGTCGCTTACAGTATACCACATATCAAGAGTATCATTATTCATGATAACCGTTACGAAAGCGTAACCACCTGAATTAAAGCTCCCCGGATCACCGGGAACCATGACAGGATTACCGGGATATTTTTCCCATGAGATTTGAGAATAGCCGGATAAGTTGAAAAGCAGCGATAATGTTATTGTTATCAGTATTGTTTTCATCTGGAAACGCAATGAAATTATTACTTAATCTGTTACAGGTGGTTAACCTTATAGCCTTTCTCACGTAATCTTTCAGCAACTAATGATCTATGGCATGCTTCAGGTTTTTCTTCCACGCAAAAAAATACGATCCTCTTATAACCTGCTTTCTGTATTTCTTCAATAAACTGGTTGAGATCAAATTTATCCAGGATCTGTTTTGTGTATTCTTTCCTGAAAGTTTCACCAACAGTTTCACGTGACCGGATTCCCATATGCTGTAGTTTATCTTCATGTAACTGCTTTTGGCGAATTTCATCAGTTGGGGTTAATCCTGAAACATGCTGATATGCAATTCCGAGATCCTTCAATGACTGTTGTAAACGGTTGCTGTTGACAAACATGTACTCAGTTCCCCTCACACCCCTTCTTTGCCTGATATCACAAAACAGGTCAATTTTATTTTCCGTAAGTTTCCTGAAATATTCTTCCTTGCCTGAGTTAAAAACCCCAATAGTGAAAAACTGCATCATTTTGAGAGTTGAAATGGAATTGTATAATTGAATGTAGTTTACTTTTTCCTTTTTACTTTCGCCTATAGCCTATAGTCTTGCCTCAGTCCCAGCACCCTTCCGTAGCAAAACTCAAATTCCTTGTGTGGCATTTTGGGCACCGGTAAAAATTACTCTTTAAAACATAAAAACGGGGATCCGAAAAATCGATCGAAAGCATCCAGGTAAAAACACAGGTCCTGGTATCCTTATTAGTAATTTTTCCTGCATAAACAAGCGGATTCCCGCATTTGCCGCATACATTCTGAGGGTTCAGAATATTATCTGTTATTATGGTGCCACAATGATCACAGATAACCGGAACAGAACATGCCCTTATTTCGCCAGGGGAACCGCCTCCAAGGTAAAGTGCCTCAAAATCAGCACCACATTTGGCGCAAAGTGGCCTTATCATACTTCCCATGAACCCGAAAAATTGATAAATAAAGATAGTAAAAATTCAAGAAAGGTCAATATTAATTTTCTGTAGTGATAGTACAAAATGATGCTTATTCCTTATGGAATGAACGTTTTACGCATTATTGAAAGAATTTTTATATATTTGAATTACTCTAAGCTTTATTATGATGACAGGTATCTTTAATAAAATAGCTGCTATTACTTTAGCAGTTTTGGCCTCAGGGTGTTCGACTACCGATAAACTTGCTGAGGCACTCAATAATCCTGAAGGGACAACCAAACTCAAGATCATGAACCGTGATCTTGGAACCATCCCTCCTGAAATAGGCAAACTAAAGAATTTGAAGGAGTTGTACCTCTTTAATGATAATATTACCTCATTGCCTGAAGAAATCGGTCAGCTTAGAAATCTTGAGAAACTGGTAGTCAGCGATAACAAACTTGAATCAATTCCTGCTTCTATAGGAAAGCTTACCCACCTTCAGTACATTTCCCTGAAGCATAACCGGTTGAAGAAACTGCCTGCAGAAATCGGAGATCTTTATAATCTTAAAGAACTTTACCTTGAATATAATGACCTGAGGGAGCTGCCCGCTGAAATAGGATACCTGGAAAACCTTCAGTTTCTCAGGCTTAACGAAAACGACCTTGTCAGGATACCTCCTGAAATAGGAAGACTTACCAGCCTGATGTATTTGAGTATCGGTAAAAATTCTCTGACCGCTCTTCCTGTTGAAATTGGCAATCTCGTGAACCTGATTGAACTGAATGTTGCTCATTCAGGACCGATGATCACAATTCCTGAATCCATTAATAACTGCAGGAAACTTGAGTTCATCTATATTGACCCGACAATTATCCTGCCTTATTCCATTCATTCCCGCAATCCAAGGTTACAGGTTATAGCGATACCCTGATGGTCTAAGTTTAGAATGAAAATTATTCTGTGAATGCAATTTTGCCGGAGAAGCTCATTCATCCACCATTTTAAATCAGGATGCTCGAAAAGCGCTGGATTCATTAATACTCTTTCTTAAGCAAAATTGGATTACTTTTGTTAGACATAGAAAAAAGGAGCATTTATGATTGCAAAGGATCTGATCAGTGATACAATTATGCCATTACAGACATCAGATACCGGAATGACCGCTCTGAACTGGATGGAAGAGTTTAAAGTTACTCATCTGCCTATTGTGAATAATAATGATTTCCTGGGCCTTATCAGTGAACAGGATATTTACGAAAGGAACAGTTATGATGAACCGTTGGGTAATCATGCCTTATCCCTCAAAAATCCAAGTGTAAATGAAAACCAGCATGTTTACGAGATAATTCGATTAGTGCATGAATTGCAGCTTACACTTATTCCTGTAGTTAATGATAAAAATCATTACATGGGTTCCATTACTTTAAAGTGCCTTACAAAATATTTCGCCCGGTTAGCTGCAGTTGATAATCCCGGAGGTATCATCGTACTGGAAATGGGGGTACATGATTTCCTGCTGAGTGAAATTGCCCGTATCGTTGAATCAAACGATGCACTGATCTTGAGTCTTTACGTAATGAATCTCCCCGACTCAACCAAAATGCAGGTGACAATTAAAGTAAACCGCATGGATATTGGTCCGCTGATTTCTACCTTTAACCGCTTCAATTACGAAATAAAAGCTTCATTTTTCCGCAATGACTATGATGAAACTTTGCACGACAGGTATGATAGCTTAATGCGTTTCCTTGATATCTGAAAATAGGTTATTATCATTGTTCACCCATGACTGCCTTTACGATTACCTTTTCGTAATTTTGCGGCACCAATTTCTATACTAATGACCAAATTAAGCGTAAACATTAACAAGATTGCCACGCTACGGAATGCTCGCGGAGGGAATCTTCCTGATGTAATAAAAGTCGCCATTGATTGCGTTAAATTCGGCGCACAGGGAATCACTGTGCATCCCAGGCCTGATGAAAGACATATCCGTTACCAGGATGTTTACGACCTGAAGCCTGTTGTTAAGGTTGAATTCAATATTGAAGGAAACCCTGAGAAGAAGTTTATGGATCTCGTAACAACCGTAAAGCCCGAGCAGGTGACCCTGGTCCCCGATGCCCATGATGCAGTTACTTCAAACAGAGGTTGGGATACAGTAACTTATAGGGAATTCCTGACTGACATCATCAACGAACTCCACAAACATAATATCCGCACCTCTATTTTCACAGATCCGGATCCTAAGATTATTGAGGGAGCTGCAAAAACAGGCACCGACAGGATTGAACTTTATACCGAGATGTATGCCTCAGGTTATCATAAAAACAGGGAACTGGCCATCAAGCCTTACATAGAAGCTGCAAAGACTGCCCTTCAGATGGGACTTGGAATAAATGCCGGGCATGATCTGAACCTGGATAACCTGCGCTACTTTAAAGATAATATTGAAGGTTTACTGGAAGTATCAATAGGGCATGCGCTGATTGCGGATGCCTTGTACTTCGGACTCGAAAAGACGATACAGCTTTATCTGGCTGAGACGGTTTAAATTATATAAGATAATTCAGGATTAGGTTTAAACTCTGAAGCATTAAACGGGTTTATGATCTACAAGAAGATACAACGCCAGCTCTGATGAAACTCTTTTTCAGGAATTTTGGTTCGGGACGACCACTCATCATTCTCCATGGTTTATTAGGCATGTCGGATAATTGGGTGACACTTGGAAAAAAGCTTGCTGAAAATTATACGGTATATCTTCCTGATCTTAGAAACCATGGTCAGTCAACGCATAGCATGGAATTTAGCTATGAAGCAATGGCGAATGACCTGTTGGAATTCATCCGGGATCATCAGATAGAGAACCCTGTTTTAGCAGGCCATTCAATGGGGGGAAAAGTTGCCATGCTTTTTGCCCTTAACCATCCTGAGCTGATCATTGGGTTGATAGTTGTTGATATAAGCCCGGTGGCCTATGACAATCATGACTACCATTTTGATATTGTATCGGCAATGATGTCGGTAAACATGAATGCGGTACACACCCGGGAAGAGGTTTCAGAGGTGCTTGAACGAAGTATTCCTGATGAGGTTACACGCTTATTTATAATGAAGAACCTTCACAGAAAAGCTGCCCATCAATTTGAATGGAGGATTAACCTGAACGCAATAAGTGAAAATCTTTCAAAGATGGTTGGAAGTACTGCCTCAGATAAAATCTTTAACAAACCGGCAATCTTCATTCGTGGATCAGAGTCTGATTATATCCTTGAAGACCACATACCCCTGATAAAGAAAATGTTCCCAAGGGCAGAAGTAATTACAATTAAGGGTGCAGGACACTGGATTCATGCCGAAAAGCCCCAGGAGACGTTGGAAGCATTTAGTTCTTTTTTACATCAGTTCCAAAGTTGAATCCCTCATTGAATCATAAAAGATGAGGCATCCCTTTTTTGGAATGCCTCAACGTATTTCTTTTAGAGAATAGATGATCAATATCGCGTAACTGCCAGACTGGATACTCCGGCATCAACGTCAATTATTATTCTTGAGGAGGCTGTATTATAATTATCCGTACGGAACTGACCTTTTGAGATCTTCTTGAATCCGGGGAAATTATGGCTTGTAAGAACTGTTTCAGTATTGATTTCAACACCGGCTGCTGTGGGAACTGCAATATCTATTGAGGCAGCTCCTGCTTCAATGTTAACTTTCGACATAGGGTTTTTATTTCCAAGTTTCAGGTTCATTGATGAAGCACCACCTTCCAATCCAAGTGTAGCTATATTAAAGTTGCTTAGGTCAAAGTCAATGCTTGCAGCACCGACTTCAAATTTAAAATCCCACACCGGCTGCGGATTAAGATATAACTGAACCATATTGCCCCGGTTGTTAAGTTTTATATCCGAATCTTCAATACTCAAATTAACAATTCTCCTGCCTTCTTCGTCGGTTGAGGTCATACTGTAATCGCCGATGTTTCCTCTCTTTTTAAATAAAATAAGCTTATCGGTAAGTAAAGAATCCGAAAGCTTGAAATCACCTGCTGCAGCATCGAAAGTCAGTGTAGCTTCTTTCATTGTTGAATCATAGGTCTGGAATAATTCCTGTACCTCGTTCGACCAGGCAGTGTCATTATCATTGTGATCCCATTTATATTCCCATTTGCTGTGATCCCTGTGCCATTTTCCAAAAGGTCTTTCATTCCTGTCGAATTGAGTAACAAGCACTACAGTGACTGCAATAGCCACAAGTGAAAGTATGAGTTTAATATATCCCTGAACGGGGATGAGCGATACACCCCATAGAATAAGGATCAATGGCCACAGACGGACGATCGTCCACCAGTCAAAGAATATCAATCCCATATTTTTAAGGATGAAGAGGATGCCGATAATGACCAGCAGTATACCCCAAAATAGTTTCTTGTAGCTCATGGTTTATAAATTTAAATCGTTGTTGGTTGTATTTTCTTTATCTGTACGGGTGGTTTCATCCATCCTGATTTCGGTTTCATCAGATTTTTTTACCAGTGGGAATCCGCGGATGATCATGATGGCTCCGATCAAAACAAGCAGAAGCGGCCAGAAATCACCAAAGCTCAGTCTTGGGAAGAATCGCTCAAATAAAAAGAATCCGCCAATAAGTATCAATACCAATCCGGCAATCAGGCCTCCGTCGAGTTTTCTCCCTTTTTCGACCGGAAATCCCGCCTCACCGGTTTTCACAACAGGCGGAACACCTGCACTGTATCCCTCATAAGTTTCACCAACGCCGGTATCCGTTCCGGTTGGCGCAGCCGGTCGTGGGCTACTGGTACTGTAAGGATTATAAACATTATATCTTTCGGGAACTACGATCCAGAGTACTATATAAATCAGTAAACCGCCGCCTCCCATTACAGTGAGGAGAATGAAAATGATCCGGATAATAGTTGGGTCCATTCCAAAAAATTCTGCTAACCCTCCGGCTACTCCTCCGATAACTTTACCGTTCATTACACGGTATAATCTGTTCTCTTTCATGACTTAATTGTTTTATCACTTCGTTTGACGCAGAAGTGTCAATCAGGTTACAAAAGAGAAAATCAAGCTGCTTCTTTATAGGTACGACCTGCAATCCAGATACTTAATTCGTACAGGCCAAATAACGGTATGCTTACCAGAATCTGGCTAATCACATCGGGCGGGGTGATGATTGCGGCCAAAGTGATAATGACCACTATCATATATTTTCGGATTTTCTTTAAGAATGCAGGTGTTACAATACCAATTTTGGCAAGGAAATATACAAGCACCGGAAGTTCAAAGATGATTCCCATCCAAAGAGTGACAGATAAGAATGTGCTGATATAGGAAGCCAGGGAAATTTGGTTGGCTATACTGGCACTAACATGGTAACTTCCAAAGAAATTTATTGTAAGCGGTACAATGAGGAAATAACTGAAAAGCACCCCTGTAATGAAAAGCAGTGACATCACTAAAACTGCTCCTTTTGAATGCTGGCGTTCTTTCTCATAGAGAGCCGGCTTCAGGAATCTCCAGAATTCCCATATTATATAAGGTATCGCGAGCACGAGCGCTACAAAGAAACTGATGGCCATGTGTGTTGTAAATTGACCTGATAAATTCAGGTTTACAATATCAAGCTTAAAGTCGCCAAGGCACATACCTTCAATTTTTAACCACTCACCTAATTGGCAAAGCATCCTGTTGGTAAAAAATGTTGGTTCTTTAGGAGCCAGGATTATGTCATCGAAGATCAAAGTACGGTTGATGAATGCTGCAATGAAGAAAACCACGATTGCAATGGCTGACCTGAACAGATGTCCGCGCAAGGCATCCAGGTGATCCCAGAACGACATCTCAGCAGTTTCCTGTTGTTGATTTTTATTTTTCTTACTGGTTACAGTTTCAGCCATACAGATGAAAGAAAAGCAAAATTAAGTATTATTCTGTTCTGACGTCAGGATGTCAACTACAGTGCTTTGTTATTTAATGCGCATGCACAGTTTTAAAAGCAGAGGCACCTTTAACGGAGATCCTTCCTGTTGTTGATATTCATAAAAATATCCTTGTTATCCTTTAACGAAAATTCTTCAAAAGGGATATATTTTACGGGAAAAAGGTCAAAGATTCGGGTCATTTTGAATTCGTTTCTGCTGATCAAACCTTCAATCACGGAAATCACATTAAGTGGATAAACAGCTATTAATGGTTCGGGAAGAGGAGTAAGTGGAACGATACATTTGCCAGGATTTTCTTTTGCTGCCTCAATTAAAGTAGCAATCACTTCAACGGGGATTTCCGGAACATCGCAAGGCAAGCAAATATTAATTTCAGTTGTACTCTTTCTTAAACAGGAGTACAGTCCGGCCATCGGACCATAGTTATTAAATTCATCGGTTACTCTTTCCAGTCCTAAATGATCGTAAACAACAATTGAAGCGCTTAAGAGAATTCTCTTGCAAAAAGGCGAAAGCAGGTTAATGCTGTATGTAATCAATGGTTTACCTCTGTAAAGGACCAGTCCTTTATCCATGCCCATCCTGCTGCTTTTACCACCGGCAAGGATGATACCGGTGTATTCAGTTTGTGGATAGTCTTTTGAGGTCTTCATTTACAGAGTTTTGTCTTTTATAAGTGGACATCTTGACTGTTATTTATGATAACAGGCATTTGTTATTTATTCTTTTGGAACCAAAAGGCAACCATCACCATAACTCAGGAAACGGTAATTATTGTTGAGTGCATGGTCGTAAACTTTCTTCCAGTTTTCACCTATAAACGCTGAAACCAGCAATAAAAGCGTACTTTGTGGCTGATGGAAATTGGTAACCAATGCTTTACATATCCTGAATTCATATCCGGGGACGATCATGATGCGGGTATCGCCCGAGATCTCCTGTAAGTGGTTTTTCTTCATGTAATCATAAACCGCTGTCAATGCATCGGCTGTATGAATTTTATCCTCTTTATTATATGGTTCCCATTGGTCAATATAAAATGACCCTGAATTCAGACTTTTCTCTCTGCCGGTTATAATCTGGTGGCCTAACCAGTAAAGGCTTTCAAGGGTACGCATCGATGTTGTGCCCACTGGAATAATGTCTTTGTCCAGATTATCAATTAACCTTAATACCGTATCTCTGTGAATGATGATCTTCTCTTCGTGCATCTGATGCTCCGCTGCATTTCCTGACGAGACCGGCTTAAAGGTACCGGCACCTACATGCAGAGTCACATAATCAATGGTACAACTCTTATTTTCAAGCTTTCCGAAGATATGGTCTGTAAAGTGAAGTCCTGCTGTGGGTGCAGCAACTGATCCGTCATATTTTGCATAGATCGTCTGGTATCTGCCGCGATCCTGTTCAACCGGCTCTCTGTTGAGGTATGGCGGTAGCGGTACTTTGCCATATAATTCAAGTATATCCTCAAATATCTTTGTTTTATCATGCCAGGTAAATAAAACTATATAAGAATCGTCGGTTGACATTTCTTTTTTGGCGGTGAGGGCAGGATACCCTTCAAAGTGCAGAAACAGGTCGTCTTTCTTCCATTTTTTAGCATTCCCGACATAGCATTTCCATCTTGCAAATCCTTCACCCGACTCAAGTTCATTCAGGCAAAACACCTCAATGCGTGCCCCGCCTTCCTTGTGGAAGACTAGCCTTGCCTTAATTACCCTGGTATCATTGAATATTAATAAACTGCCTTCAGGAATGAAATCTTCAATCGCATTAAAATAGCTATCGGTGATATTACCCCCCCGGAACACCAGCAATTTAGTCTCATCCCTTTGCTCAAGCGGAAACCTGGCAATCCGGTTTTCAGGAAGATCGTAATTATAGTTGCTTATCGGGATGTTATGGATCATCAGTTAGTTATTGTGTTGCAAAAATAGGCATCCCATGGTTAAAAAGGCAAAAGGCGAAAGGCAAAAACTCAAAGGCAAAAGTTGTAGTTATGAGTTGTGAGTTGTGAGCCTGCGACAAGCGCCATCCTTTTTTGCCCAGCCTTACGCTCCCAGCCCCAGCTTTTACTCCAAGCGAAAAACAAAGAAAAACAAGAAGAAACAAAGAGAAACAAGGAAAAACAAGTCTTTGCCTTTACTTAAACAGGTCATTCAGGTCGATCTGCTTCTCATAAATGTGAAGCACATCCTCTTGCTCAATGAGTTGAATGCGGTCAATACGGTTGGTGACCTGCTGGTACCAGATTTCGATGAATAAGCCCTTGAATGCGTATAATTTAACGAGGTAGTACATATAAATCCTGTCGAGTACTTCTTCCCCTTCTGAAAGGACAAGATTGACTTTCTTTTCAATGGGAAGCTCGGCGAATTCCCTTGGTGTCATTTTTTAATTCGATAAGTTGATATTTCCGGCTGATACGCTTTCTGGCAAAAATACTTACTTTAATCAATATTAGGTGTTCGCAAGTTGAAATAGCGCACGTTCAATCTCAACCTCGTATTTTTCTTTTAAAAACTTAAGATTATCAAGCGTAGCCTTCTGATCATAGATCCTCACCAGCTCAAAAATGCCATCCGGACTATAGTACCCTGCTTGTGCAGCATCGTACACTTTATGGTTATTATTGTTACGGATAGCATGGGTTATCGATTCGAATTTATTCCAGTTCACATAATTCTTTACCCTGAAATAATAGGTGTCAGGTAATTCGGTATCCTTGAAGATCGTTGGAACTATCTCTTCAAGCACCATGAATTTCCATATCTGAATAAGGCTGCTGTATGGCTTAATATTTTTAGCAGATGTAAAAACAGTACCATTTCTCTTATACATCTCAATTAACTGAGGGAGTGCGGAATAGTCATCCATATAGATTCTGAGGGCAGTAACCATTTCATTCTGAAAGGTCAGCCTTGCCATAACTGCATCAAATTTATAAGTAAAGGTTTTCTTGATATTTCTGGTCATCCTGATGAAATCATTCATCTGTTCAAATGACAATTCCTTTGTAATAGCGAATATAGATCTTGGTTTCTTCTCTTTTTCATTTAGGGGGATGTGGAAATGATCATAAAAACCAGGATAAGGATCCAGGTCTTCAAGGATCAGTTCATTAAATTTGTGTTCAGCGGCCAGTAGTGCAAGTGTCTCCTTTTTTACCACAAAGCCCAGTGATTCAATCATTTTAGGATTTTCCATGATTTATACATTTTATGTGACCACATTTAAGATTACTCTAACAAGAAAAACAGCCAAATGTTAAACAAACCATTTATTTTCCAATTCTGGTTTTTCTTGGTTTTATTGTTTTGCTAGTTTTTCCTGGTTTTCCCTGGTTTTACTTGTTCAAAAAGAAACAAAGAAAACAAATGAGAAACTAAGAGAAACAAGGATAAACAAGGATAAACAAGGAGAAACAAGGAGAAACAAAGAAAAACAAAGAAAAACCAAGAGAAACAAAGAAAAACAAGGTGAAACAATTTATGAACATGCTGAGGTTGAATAAAAATCGGATATTTTTCTGAAGCTCCTCAATTAAGATTTATCTTTGGTCAAATATAACGCCAGGCATGGATTTCCGGATTCACATTCCCAATACATTTACGATATTAAACTTACTTGCAGGCTCTTTATCCCTGCTGCTGCTATTTAAAGGAGCCTATACTGAAGCTGCCGTATTGATCCTTATTGCATCAGTATTTGATTTCCTTGACGGATTCAGCGCTAAAATGCTTAATGCAAAATCATTGATCGGAAAAGAACTAGACTCACTTGCCGATGTTGTTTCATTTGGATTGGTGCCAGCTGTTTTCCTCTATGTCCTGATGAGCAGGCATCCGTTGACCAGCGAAGATCCATACAGCATTTTTCCGTATTTTGCCTTGCTTATCGGGGCCTTTTCAGCACTAAGGCTTGCGAAGTTTAACCTGGATACGAGACAGTCAGTTTCATTCATTGGACTACCAACACCTGCGAACGCGATCCTTATCATAGCCCTTGCCATGATACCGCTTAGCGGAGAAAATATTATTCCGGCAGTTACTTCTGTTGCTTCAAATTTATGGTTTCAATTAGCGTTAATTCCAATTTCATCGTATCTGCTTGTTTCTGACCTCCCTATGTTTTCTCTGAAATTTTCAAGAGGATATAAATTCACTAATAACAAACTTAAATATACATTTATTGTTTTCATAATTGTAGCAACAGCATTATTCCATTGGACAGGAATCGCAATTTCGATGGTGGTTTATGTATTAACATGTTTATTTTCAAGAAAACAGTAATTTTTTTTTACTTTTTGAAGTACTTATAGAATAAATTATATTTTTGCGGAGTACACTACACTAAACCGGGTATTAACTAAATAATTGCACGCAAAACAGTAATGAAGCTCCTTTACAGGTTTGTTCTTATAACTCTCTTCTTCTTCGGATTTTCAGCTTATGAATCCCGTATTACCAGTGCTACTCTAAATGAGAGTGAAATACTTACCAATAATGAGCTTAATGATCTTACCCGTCTGATTGCTGATGAGGTAATCCTTAAAATTGATTCCCTGGTCAACAAATTTTCCTCTCGTTACAGGTTCAGCGGTAATATTATGGTTGCTTATGGTGGAAGTGAGATATACAGTAAATCAGTTGGTTATGCTGATCCACTGAAGAAGGAACCTGCTAAACCTGAAACGATATTCCAGTTGGCCTCTGTTAGCAAACAATTTACGGCAGCTGCAATCATGCTTCTCCAGTCTGACGGGCGTTTGGATATTAATGACTCCCTTTCAAAATATATTCCTGAACTACCCTATAAAGGGGTTCTAATTAACCATCTGTTGCATCATATTTCGGGAATGCCAAATTATATGTATCTGATTGATAAATACTGGCATAATGAGCAACCTCCCGATAATGAAGATGCAATCGACCTGATGGCAAAATACAAGATACCGCTATTCTTTAAACCCGGCAGCAGATATGATTATTCCAACACCGGTTATGTGCTTCTGGCAACGATAGTTCAAAGGATTACAGGACTTTCACTCAATGATTTCCTCCAGAAAAGGATTTTCCAGCCATTGGGCATGAAAAGTACATTTGTTTACAGTTCATCTGATTCGACCAGCAAACGCCTGCAAGCTGATGGTTTCAGGGCAACCAAGAGAGGATATGTGAGGATCAGGGATTCGCATCACGATGGTATCGTCGGTGATAAAGGTGTGTGCTCAACTACTGCAGATTTGCTCAAATGGGATAATGCCCTTTACGAAACATCACTTTTCAATGATGATCTGAAAGCCCTTGTTTTCTCACCCGCTGTGACTTCAGCCGGAAAAGAAATTCCTTATGGCTGTGGGTTCAGGCTCAAGGATTGTAATGGCTGCAAGGTTGTTTACCATAATGGGATTTGGGAAGGCTCACGTACCAATTTCCATCGTTTTATTGACAGCCGTAATACAATAATAGTACTTAACAATACAAGCATCTCTTCCAACCATGAGCTTGTAAGGCTTATTGAGGCTACACTCAATAATGAAACCAACCTTGAAGTAACTTCCAAAATAACAAAACTTTTGATCAACGAAGGCTTCCAATCAGCCTATGATTACTATTGCGAGATACAGGAAACGAATCCATTCGCCCGCCCCGATATACGCAAGTTAATGCAGGCTATTGAATATCTTGAGAAAATTGGTAAGGAAACCAAGGCCGAAGAATTTAAGAAACTCTGCCAGTCTATGGTAAGTGTTTGATGGAAAATATTCCCTGACCACCCAAATACTAGTTTTCTGATAAAAGTAACTTAATCTTCATTTTAAAAGTGTCCTCTTTTGACAGCTGATTGTTCATATGCGAACAGTAATATGTGTGACAACTTTCTATAAGCAGTTGAATATCAGTCATAAATAAATCGGAACATTTTTTGGTAAGAAACTTACATCCACACAAACATCCGATAAATGAAAAATTCAATTTTTACACTCCTCTTTACTTTATTTATTGCAGGACTGGCTTATGCCGGCCAACCTGACGATAAACCTGTTATCACCCGTGAAAATGCACCTGAAAGTGCCAAATGGAGGTTAACAGATATCTATCCTGATATGAATGCATGGAATGCCGATCTTGAGAAAGCTGAATCGCTGCTTAAGGAATTGGTTTCAATGAAAGGCACACTTGGTGTTGCACCTGAAAATCTGTTGCGCTATTATATTATTGGCGATGAGTTTGGAAAAATTACAGGCAAACTTTACTGTATGGTTTCTTTACAACGCTCACTCGACTCACGCGATCCGCAAGTAAGCGAAAACTTCCAGCGGATGCAGGCTTTCGGGCTAAGAACCGGACAAGAACTTTCATGGACTACTCCTGAACTGGTTTCTATCCCAAAGGAGAAAGCATTTGGATGGGCTGATAAAAATATCGCATTCAAACCTTACCGCTTCAGTATGGAAAACTTGTACAGGCTTCAGGATCATGTACTTTCCACTGAACAGGAACAACTTGTATCTTACTTCTCAGGTATAGCCGAAACACCATCTTCCATTTATACCGAAGTAGCTATTTCAGATAACAAGTATCCTGAATTTATTCGTTCCAATGGCGATACAGTTACACTTTCGCGCCCAATGCTCACCAATATACTCAGTTTCAGTACCGACAGGAATGAAAGACAGCGCGCCTACGAGACTTTCAATGCTAATTACAAAGCCAGGGAAAATACAATGGCTGCAATACTGCACAGCGTTGCTAAATCACATCAGGCTTATGCCCAGGCATATAAGTTCAACAGTACCCTTGAATCGGCGCTCAACGGACCAAATATTCCTGTAAGCGTTTATGAAAACCTTATTAAAGTAGCACGTGAGAATCCCGACCCACTTCAGCGCTATATGAAACTACGTAAAAAAGTGCTTAAGGTTGAAGATTATGCACCCTGGGATGGTAACATGCCGTTGGGAACATTTAACCGCACCTATACATACGATGAGGCTAAATCAATGATCTCTGAAGCGTTAAAACCACTTGGAAAAGAGTATTCTGCCGGTATACAACAAGCATTGAATGGCGGCTGGATTGATGTCTATGAAGGAGAAGCCAAAGAAACCGGAGCTTACTCTTTGGGCGTTTATGGTGTTCATCCATATATACTTCTTAACTACGACCAAACCACAGATGCCGTTTCAACCATGGCACACGAACTGGGACATACCATGCATTCGATGTTCTCAGCTGCAAACCAGCCTTATGATACTTACCAGTACTCATCGTTTGTTGCCGAGGTGGCATCAAATTTCAACGAGGAACTGCTACTCGATTATATGCTTAAGAATTCAGCCGACAGGGAAGAGCGGATTGCATTGCTCGACCAGGCAATCACAAATCTGATCGGAAGCTTTTACAGGCAAAGCCAGTTTGCCGACTTTGAACTTCAGGTTTACAGGTTGGTAGAACAAGGCCAACCGGTTAATGCATCTGTATTAACAAAGATATTCCATGAACTCAACGATGCCTATTATGGTCCGACAGTTATCCAGCATCCCGACCGGGATCTTGTGTGGGCACAGGTAATGCATTTTTACATTTATCCTTATTACGTTTATAATTATGCTACCAGCTATGCTGCGGCTTCCAGGATACATCAGCTTATTTCAACCGGCACTCCCCAGCAGCGTGAGGAAGCACTGCAGAAATATCTGAACTTACTTAAATCGGGTGGTAATAATTACCCGGTTGAACAACTTAAACTGGCCGGTGTGGATATGACTTCAATGGAGCCCACCCTGGCAGTGGTAAAGAGACTAAATGATCTGCTCGACCAACTCGAAAAAGAACTCAATGTCTGATCATACTCGTTAAACTCAAACCAACTCAAAAAGTCCCCGGACAGAAAGTCCCGGGGACTTTTTTATTGTTTTTTTACAAATCATAAATCTCATCTCACCGGATTACAGAAGCAGAGGATAGTCATAGCTCTTGAGGGCTTAATGTTTGTTTAACATATGGTCTGACCATGATTAAACAATGTACTACCTCCCCAACCCAGGTTACTTAATGCAGACTTAGTACAGAGTTAATACAGAGAAAATACGGAGGGATCCTGAAACTGGCTTTGAAGATTTGTTTAATCAGTCCTTCCATGCAAATGTTGAAAGGTTAAACAATATTTCAATAATGATAAGCAAGTCCGCTATCTATTTAACGGCTCTATACCGGATTCAATTACTATTTTGAATCTTCAATCCTGAAGACAAATTTAAATAAAAAGAGTCTTAAATTATCTCCTGAGTTCAAAGTTTTTCCCCAGGTAAACATCCCTTACCCGCTCATCAGCGGCAAGTTCTTCAGCAGAGCCTGAGCGCATAACTGATCCCTCGAACAGAAGATAGGCACGGTCGGTAATGCTCAAAGTTTCATGAACATTGTGGTCAGTGATAAGGATGCCAATATTCTTGTCCTTAAGTTTTGAAACAATATTCTGGATATCTTCAACTGCAATCGGATCAACGCCGGCAAAGGGTTCATCAAGAAGAATAAATTTAGGATTAACTGCAAGGGCACGGGCAATTTCAGTCCTGCGGCGTTCTCCCCCTGAAAGCTGTATACCTTTACTTTTTCTGACATTCGTTAGTCCAAATTCTTCAATGAGGCTTTCCAAGCGGTCGTATTGCTCTTTCTTACTAAAATTGGTAAACTCAAGTACTGCTTTGATATTATCTTCAACGCTCAGTTGCCTGAAGACCGATGCTTCCTGGGCAAGATAACCGATTCCCATCTGGGCCCGTTTATACATAGGCATTCTGGTAATCTCTGTATTCTCCAGGTAAACATGGCCTGATAAGGGTTTGATCAATCCGACAATCATATAGAAGGATGTTGTCTTACCCGCACCGTTAGGGCCAAGCAATCCAACGATCTCACCCTGCTCCACCTGAACGGAAACATTATTGACCACCGTACGCTGACGATATTTCTTTACCAGGTTATCAGTTCTTAATATCATTGGTCAGTATTGAAGTAATAATAGCGTTGATACTCTGAAAATATTTTAACAAAATGCTTTTTATTTCCGGTTTTCACTAAAATTTTGATGTTGCAAACCTTTATCCAATAATGTTATTCAGTTGAAACAAGATCATCCCAGAATTCAATAGCGCGCCTGGTGTGAGGGATCACGATTGTACCGCCAACAAGATTGGCAATGCCAATAATCTCCATAAGTTCTTCTTCGGTGACCCCCAACTCATGACATTTAATAAGATGATACCTGATACAATCATCACAGCGAAGCACCATTGAAGAGACCAGCCCCAGCATCTCTTTTGTCCTTGAATCAAGGGCGCCATCCTCGTATGTTAAAGCATCGACACTGTAAATTCGCTTGAGTATCTTATTATTAGCAGCAGAAAGCAGACGCTTGTTCATCTTGCTGCGGTACTCATCAAATTCATCTTTCTTTTTACCCATTTTATTTCCTCACCCCAACCCCTCACCTCAAGGAGAGGGGCTTTCTTAAAGGTTAAATTATTTATCATTCATCCTTCATCATTCACAACTTTAGCCCTTAGCCTTTAGCCTTTTAAAGAATACCTTCCTTCAGTATATCATGCAAATGAATAACTCCCATATAGTTGCCATTATCCATAACAAGCATCTGGGTGATGTTATTTTGACGCATAACATCAAGGGCATCAGCAACCAGCAGATCACAATTGACTGTGAGCGGATCCTTGGTCATAATTTCACCTGCTTTAAGGCTTTGGAAAGGAACATCCCTGTGAAGCATCCGGCGGATATCTCCATCCGTGATAATCCCAACCAATTTCTTACTGTCCAGGACAGCAGTGCAACCCAGACGCTTGGATGAAATTTCAAGAATCACCGACTTCATATCATCACCTGCCTGCACTTCGGGTTTCTCGTTATTCTTGTATACTTCTGAAACCCTGAGGTATAACCTTTTACCAAGCGCTCCACCAGGATGGTAGCGCGCAAAATCTTCGCGGCTGAAACCCCTGCATTCAAGCAATGCGACAGCAAGAGCATCACCCATGACGAGTTGGGCAGTTGTACTGGCTGTTGGAGCAAGGTTGTTTGGACAAGCCTCACGAACAACTGTTGTATTGAGTAAGAAATCGGCAGTCTTTGCTAGGTACGAATCAGTATTCCCGGCCATAGCAATAAGAGTATTGCCCATGGTTTTAATAAGAGGAACAAGCACCTTTATTTCAGGGGTATCACCGCTTTTTGAGAGGCAAATGACAATATCGTCCTGCCTTACCATACCCAGATCGCCATGGATGGCATCGGCTGCATGCATAAAGATAGATGGGGTGCCGGTACTGTTGAGTGTACTTACCAGCTTGGAGGCGATATTGGCACTTTTACCAATGCCGGTAACAATGATCCTTCCTTTAGACTGAAGGATCAGATCAACGCATTTCTCAAAATCATCGGTCAGGTAATTGCTTAACTGGCTTATTGCAGTGGCTTCTTCCTTAATGGTGCGCAGAGCAATTGCCCTTATTTCATCCGCTGTCTTCAAAATGTGAAAATTAAAAAACGGTGCAAATATACCACAAAAAAAGTTGTTCAATATTGTTCAACATTGTTCAAGGATGTTCAAGGTTGTTCAAGGTTGTTCAATGTTGTTCAAGATTGTTCAACATTGTTTATAAGTATTAAACCCCTTTGGGGCTTCAAGCTCCCCATGGGATTTTGAATCAGTCTTGGGCATCAAAGGGTTTTGAACCGACTTGGGGGCTTCTAGGGGTTTTGAATAAAATCAACCTGGCGGCTTGAAGCTCAAGGGTTTTTAAAAGAAAATTTAAGATTTTTTACCAAACTATTTGAATATTAATTGCGTATTACTTAAAAAAATACCAATTTTGCATTCCTTTTGCCATATTGAAGTAAATTGCATGTGTTCGGGAAACTAAAATAAGCTAATCAGGTCAGGCTTCAGGTAAAAGAAAAAAGCAATTTCTTTTTTAAATTATTTTAACCTTTTTGCCGGGGGAGAAGAGATATTGTGGTAGTAAATTCGTTTATATCACATTGTAACTCAAATAAAAATGTTTCAGGTGTTAAGGTTAATTGTTAAAAAAAGAATTGATTAATCGGCAGGAATAAATTATATTTGTTTAAGCACAGTTTTAACTCAGTATATCCTTTTCTATAAGGTTAAGCTTTCGGGCTATTATAGAAAAAACTATTATGAACAAAAAAGTTGAATACACTTCTTTAAACGAGCTATTAAAAAAGATCTTCGGGTTTGATTCATTCAAAGGAAACCAGGAATCTATAATACAGAGCCTACTGGATGGGAACGATACTTTTGTTATCATGCCTACAGGCGGAGGTAAATCAATGTGTTATCAGTTACCAGCTCTTATAAGCGATGGGACTGCCATTATCATCTCTCCACTGATCGCCTTGATGAAAAACCAGGTGGATGCTATACGCAATTTTGGCGCTGAAAAGGGAATAGCCCATGTTCTGAATTCTTCACTTGGCAAAAATGAAATAGCCGAAGTAAAAAAGGATCTGATCAGCGGCAAGACAAAACTTTTGTATGTTGCTCCTGAATCGCTTACCAAAGAAGAGAACGTTGAATTTTTCAAGGATATTAATATCTCCTTTTTCGCAATTGATGAAGCACACTGTATCTCAGAATGGGGCCATGACTTCAGGCCTGAATACCGACGCCTGAGGCCAATAATCGAATCCATTGGCAAACGTGTACCAATCATTGCATTGACAGCTACAGCCACACCAAAGGTTCAGCAGGATATCATCAAGAACCTCAATATGATGGATGCGAAGCTGTTCATTTCTTCGTTCAACAGGCCAAATTTATATTATGAGGTACGGCCGAAAGGAGAAGAAGTAATAAAGGATATCATAAAGTATATTAAATCACAATCTGGTAAATCGGGAATCGTATATTGCCTCAGCCGGAAGAAGGTTGAAGAACTGGCCGAAACGCTTCAGGTAAACGGAATCAAAGCATTGCCATACCATGCAGGATTGGATTCACAGACAAGAGTGATGAACCAGGATAAATTCCTGATGGAGGAAATTGATGTAATAGTTGCTACCATTGCTTTTGGGATGGGTATTGATAAACCCGATGTACGTTATGTGATCCATCATGATATGCCTAAAAGCCTTGAGGGCTATTACCAGGAAACTGGCAGGTCAGGCAGGGATGACGGTGAGGGCAATTGTATTGCCTTTTACAGTTATGATGATATCCAAAAACTCGAAAAATTCAATAAGAATAAACTTGTAGCCGAACAGGAAATTGCCAGTCAACTGCTGCTTGAAACAGTTGCCTATGCTGAATCCTCAGTATGCCGCCGAAAGCAGTTGCTGCACTATTTTGGCGAGATCTATCACGAAGATAATTGCGGAAGCTGCGATAATTGCCTGCATCCGAAGACTAAATTCGAAGGCAAAGAATCAGTTGAATTGGTCCTGGATGCTGTTATTGCCACCAAGCAGCAGTTCAAGGCAAAACACATCATTGATGTCCTGATTGGTAAGCAGTCAGCCAACAATAAGCAGTTCAAGCACAATCAGCTTGAAGTATTCGGCAAGGGGAGTGAGCATGATGAGAAATACTGGAATGCAGTAATCCGTCAGACACTCATTGAGCGCCTTCTTGTCAAGGACATAGAAAACTATGGTATATTGAAGATCACGCAGGAAGGCAAGGACTTTCTCGAAGAGCCCCGGTCTATAATGCTTACACGTGATCATGATTACGAGAATGCAGAAGAGGAAGACTTTTTTGGTGGCGGCGGAGCAAAAACAAGCAGCGACAAGGCATTGTTTGCCATGCTTAAAGATCTCAGGAAGGAGATCTCAAGAAAAGAAAATCTTCCACCGTTTGTGATCTTCCAGGATCCTTCACTTGAGGATATGGCAATACAATACCCGATCACCTTCGATGAATTGAAGCAGATCACCGGTGTCGGGACAGGAAAGGCACAAAAATATGGTGAACCATTCCTGAAATTAATAAAGACATATGTGGAGGAAAATGAGATCATCAGGCCAATGGACATGGTAGTTAAGTCTGTCGTCAATAAGTCAGGACTTAAGGTCTATATCATTCAAAATATTGATAGAAAAATCTCACTTGAAGATATAGCAATGGCGAAGAACATGACCATAAGTGAGCTGTTAACGGAAGTTGAGCGCATCGTTTCTTCAGGGACAAAACTTGACCTCTCGTACTATGTGAATGAGTATGTGGATCCTTACCATCAGGAAGAGATCTACGATTATTTCAGGGAAGCTGAAAGCGATTCCATACTGGACGCTTTAGTTGAACTTGGGGAGGATGAGTTTACCGAAGAAGAGATACGGCTGATGCGCATCAAGTTTATGTCCGACCTTGGAAATTAAAAAGCAAAGGGTGGAAATCTTCCACCCTTTATAATAATATATCCTATATTTGTACAATTCTGATTCCTTAAGCTTAAATTACAAATTCAAGATATCATGGAGGAAACACCCATAATTGAAGTAAATTCCGAAAAACCAAGGAGGAATAACAACATTGTACTTACAGTAATAAATATTGTGTTACTGATTGGTTTGATTATCCTGTATTTCATCATACTCAAGCCAGGTGATAAATTGCCGGTGAAGGCAATTCAAAAAGCTTCAGCAGGTGGTCCTGCAATTGCCTATGTTAACACCGATACGATTTTAGCGAATTATGACCTTGTAAAACGGATGAAAGATCAATTGCAGGCCAATACCGATAAACTTGAGAGGGAACTTAAGAGCAAACAGGCTTCGTTTGAAAAAGATGCAGCATATTTCCAGGAACAGGTGAATAAAAAGGCAATCTCGGAAGCTTCAGCCCAGGAAATTTATGCCAGCCTGATGCAGGAACAACAAAAGCTTTATGATTTAAGGGAAAAATATTCCGCTGACCTTGCCGAACAGGAGTTTAAAATGAATCAGCTACTACTCGACAGCCTTGATAATTTTCTTGGGAGGTATAATAAAAAGATGAATTTCGATTACATCCTGTCATACAATAAGGGTGGCTCCATTCTCATTGCTAATGATACTCTTGATATTACCCGCGAAATTCTTGATTTGCTGAATGCAGAATACAAGCAGAAGAACGATTGACAATGAAAAATTACCTTTTTCTTTTCATTGGCCTGATTGCTTTAATGGTTGCCTGCGATCCCCGTAGTATGGATTTTAATAAAAAAGAAATTATTGCCAGGCCGGTAATGGTGAGGCTGATGGCTGACGTGCAGATTACTGAAACTGCCCTCAGGGAAAAGCAGAGTACCCTCAAAGGTGATACACTGAAGATTATATCAGAAAGAGCTTACGACTCACTTTATTTATTTTATAAAACAACACCACAGGCATTTCAGAACAGTTTGAAGTATTATCAGCAAGATTTAAACGATTATCTTGAAATGACTGAAGAAATGATAACCATCCTGACTCAGAAACAGGATAGCATAAAGCTTGAGGGTGATTCAACACTGAAGACCAAGAGTGAGGACAGTATTAAGCCTGTTATTAAAGAAAAAGAGAATAATACTTCTGGTAACAAACCTGAAATAAAAGAGGTAAAAAGGAAGTAAACTGTCTGCTGTTATTTTGAAGCAGTGGCTTCATAATTTTCACTGTCTCCGCCACCCTCAATAGTGTAGGTCCACGACATATTATCGGCTGATGTCAGCGATCCTTCACCTTCTACAAAGAGTCCGTCTGACATTTCCTGTGATGGAACGTAGATTGAATTTGAAGTAACTATACCATAAGCGCTGTAAGAGTTTCCCATGTTACCGAAATTTTTGAGCAATACCTGAGAAGAGTTTGAAGGATCATCACTGATGGTTACTGAATAACTGATGCTTCGCGCAGCGGGTGACTCAGAGAACAACCATGTGCCGTTGAATTTATCGCGGTCGTCTCCGGTTATTGGTCCAAGATCTTCATCAAGTGTACAAGAGGCAATGTAGAGAGTCATTGCAAGCAGTGGGATTATCCGGAGTAGTGATTTCATGTTGTCTTGAGTTTTAATTATTATCTGACAGATAAAGCGCAAAAAGTGTACCACTTCTTTTTAAGTTTATTTCTATGAAGATAATCATTTGCCTGATCTAATTTTTATTCTTCCTCAGAACTATCATTCAGAGTTGACATGAGATTGTTTGCCAGACGGCTTGCACCGATCCTGAATAACCTGGGAGTCAGCCATTCTTGTCCGTTAATGCCTTCAACCAGTTGTATATATTCAGCTGCCTGTACCGGAGTCGCGATGCCACCTGCAGCCTTAAACCCTGTTTGCTTACCCGTTTTATTATAATAGTCGCGTATGGCTGTCAGCATTACATAAGCTGCTTCAGTTGTAGCCGAAACAGGAATCTTGCCGGTTGATGTCTTGATAAAATCGGCTCCTGCTTCCATGGCAAGCATGGATGCTTTATAAATCAAATTTGGCAATATGAGTTCTCCCGTTTCGAGGATCACCTTAAGATGCGCATTACGACAAGTTTCCTTAATTGTCCTAATCTCTTCGGCAACTTCTTCATACTTTCCCGAAAGGAACTTTCCACGCGAGATTACCATATCAATTTCATCAGCGCCCTGCTCAATGGCATACTGAACTTCGCTAACTTTTATTCGTAAAGGCGACTGTCCTGAAGGAAAGGCACCCGCGACACTGGCTACATTCACTGAAGTACCCTGAAGAAGTTCTTTAGCCTGCTTTATAAAAACCGGATACACGCAAACAGCAGCAACGTTTGGCATGTTCATGGCTGAAAAGCCTTTAGCCTTTTCACAAAGGGCGTTAATGGTTTCCTCATTATCATTACCTTCAAGTGTCGTGAGATCAAGGATGCTAAGCGCAAAACGCATCATCGACCTGTTGGATAGGAAAGTTTTGGAAGGCAGGGTTAAATTTTCAGCTATTGCTGCTTTAATTGAATCGCTGGTTAAATTTTCATTTTTCATAACTGAAAAAGTATTTATTGCTGGTTTGCATTTACTCTTTTATAACATATCGCTGGGGTCCCATCCGGTTGCCAGGTGTTCATTCAGTTTATCCAATGCAATCATATCATCAGGAAGGATTTCGAAATCAAAGATCTGTTTATTTTCAGCTATCCTTGAGGTAACCGAAGATTTGGGGATTACTGCAAAACCATGCTGTATGCCCCACCGCAGCATTAGCTGCGCGGTGTTTTTCCTGTATTTTGAAGCCTTTTTGATCAGAAAAGGATCCCTGAGTTTCTCTCCTTTGGTAAGTGGACTGTAAGCAACCGGCAGGATGTTATTTTTATGGCAAAGATTGATTATCTCAATACGACTGCCGTAAATAAAAGGATGTAGTTCCAGTTGATTGACTGCCGGGGTTATTTTGCAATGGCCAAGCAATTCATTAAGGTGTTGTACCATATAATTACTCACCCCGATTGCCCTTACTTTGCCTTCATTGTATAAGGTTTCAAGCGCTCTCCACGTTTCTTTCCTTTTTCCCATCACCGGCCAGTGAATAAGATAAAGATCAATGTATTCAAGTTGCAGGCGGTTGAGACTGGCATTAAAAGCGCGGATCGCCTGATCGTACCCATGGTCTGAATTCCAGACTTTGGTTGTTATAAAGATCTCTTTCCGGGGGATAATTCCTGAGTTTACTGCTTTTCCAACCGACCGTTCATTGCCATAGATCATGGCAGTGTCTATGTGCCGGTATCCTATATTAAGTGCAAATTCAATAGCTTTACGCGTATTATCGTTATCAGGCATTTGATAAACACCCATGCCAACGGCAGGTATATTTATGCTGTTGTTCAGCTTGAAAACGTTAATTTGCGACATAATCCGGAACTTTCGGTTCAGTAAGAAAGTAGTTTCTTACATCAGCCTGTAGAACATGCAAATTTCCTAAAAGTTTTTCAAACATAAGCAGCCGGGAATGCCTTGTATTGAGTAATCCACTAACTTAGCAGTAAATATTCAGCATATGAAAGTTGCTCTCTTTGGAAGGGTTTGCGCAGATGACCGGTACAATTATCTTCAGTTGCTGTTAAATAAAATCCAGAATGAAGGAATTTCACTGGTTGTTTGGGAAGATTTCTTTAAATGCATTTCCACTAAGATAACTGTCAGCAATGGTGTGGCAACCTTTAACAAGCCTTCAGATATAGCAGGACAAGTTGACTACCTTATTTCAGTAGGCGGAGACGGGACCATGCTTGATGCCATTACATTCATTGGGGATTCAGCTATTCCAATGATGGGAATAAATCTGGGCAGGATGGGATTTCTTTCAAGCATACACAAGGAAGAGATTGATGAAGCCATCAGTGCCCTTGTAAATGGGCAGATAAAGATTGAAAAACGTTCACTTATCCGTCTGGAGACAAAGGAAGGCCTTTTTGGCAGCACTAATTATGCACTTAATGAGCTTACCGTAAACAAAAAAGATACAGGGTCAATGATCCTTGTATATGTTTATGTCAATAACACGCTTCTGAACGCATATTGGGGTGATGGTATCATTATTGCCACTCCAACCGGCTCAACTGCTTACTCCTTAAGCTGTAACGGGCCTATTCTTGCTCCCGACAGTGAGAATTTTGTAATAACTCCTATTGCAACACACAATTTAACCGTTCGTCCGGTCGTTATTCCTGACAGTTGTGAATTAAAAGTCAGGGTGGAGGGCCGTATGTCACAGTTCCTTGTAGGATTGGACAGCAGATATGAAACAATA
The DNA here is from genome assembly GCA_035297395.1 of Lentimicrobium sp. Taxonomy (GTDB): domain Bacteria; phylum Bacteroidota; class Bacteroidia; order Bacteroidales; family Lentimicrobiaceae; genus Lentimicrobium. The sequence continues at coordinate 86,430 of DATGZB010000004.1, forward strand.
GATGCTACAACAGAAATGATAATCCGAAAGGAAAAATTCCATATCAACCTGGTACAGCGCCTGAACGACAATTTCTTCACCACTATCCGGCAGAAACTTATGTGGGGTCGCGATATTCGGATTTAGTCGTTTGCAGCATTCCGGTTCATGTGTCAGCGGACGGTTTTTTTGTTATTTTTGCAGCCTCAAATAATCGTTTAACCGGCTGACAGGTTATTATATTAAACATGAACGTCAATCCGCTCAATATGAATTCTTTTTCAGCTTCAGCTGTTCTTAAACTGTTATTTATTCCACTCTTTGCGCTTATCTCCGGCATGTCATTTTCACAAAGCTATGGTGAAATAGGCATCTTTGGAGGCGGAGCGTATTACATTGGCGACCTGAATCCGGGTAAACATTTCATGCTGACAAAACCTGCATTCGGAGGATTCCTCAGGCATAATTTCAATGAAAGGCTTGCAATTAAATTATCTGGGACTTTTGGAAGTGTCGAAGGGGATGATGCGGTATCAGGTTATAATCCCGACCGTAACCTTAATTTCAAAAGTAACCTGACTGATATTTCTGCAACATTTGAGATTAATTTCTTTCAGTATTTCATCGGCAGCCTCCGGTATTATTTTACGCCTTATATGTTTGGCGGGGCAGGTGTTACGATGTTCAATCCTAAAGGGTTATATGACGGGGATTGGTATGAACTTCAACCATTAGGAACTGAAGGGCAGGGGAGTTCAGTTTATCCCGACAGGGATCCTTATAAGAGGATAGCTTTCCAGATTCCATTTGGAGTGGGCGTCAAATATAGCCTTAATGAATTCATCGGACTTTCCCTGCATTGGGCTATGCATAAAACTTATACTGATTACCTTGATGATGTCAGCACAACCTATTATCTTGACCTGGCAAACAGTAACCCTACAGATGTAGGTATTGAAGGACTTCTATCAGATCCTACTCTGAACCATAATACAGGGATGCAGAGAGGCAATTCACAAAATAATGACTGGTACTCAACAGCAGGAGTCAGTGTTTCAATTATGATCAACTATGGCTCAAGCAAGAAGTGTCTTAACAAATTTTTGTAGAGCGATTAACAATTATTAACAGCATAGAAAACAAAGGCTGATTATTACTGCCTAATTTTATTCCGAATCTGAAATAATGGATTTAAAGAGCAAGATAGATACCTCACGCATTCCCCGGCACATTGCCATCATCATGGACGGTAACGGCCGGTGGGCTCAGCAAAGGGGCGAACCCAGGGTTAGTGGTCATAACCACGGAGTTGAATCTGTTCGTAAGATTGCCACGGCTGCAGCTGAGTTAGGTGTCAAGTTTCTTACCCTTTATGCTTTTTCAACTGAGAACTGGAAAAGACCGCAATATGAAGTTGATGCATTGATGGATATCCTGGTTCATACGCTGAGTGAAGAACTTGAAACCCTGATGAAAAACAACATCAGACTGAAAGCCATTGGAGATGTATCGGGATTAACCTCCAGTTGTCATAACCAGTTGGTAAAGACAATGGAACAAACAGCCGGCAATAACAAAATGGATCTGGTACTTGCCCTGAATTACAGCGGACGGTGGGAATTGGTTGAAGCAGCAAAGAAAACAGCCATCGAGGTGGCAGAAGGCCGTCTTACCATTGACCAGATCAACAGTGATACAATTGATGGCTTTTTGAGTACCAAAGGAATGCCGGATCCGGAATTGCTCATACGTACAGGAGGTGAAAACCGGGTTAGTAATTACCTTCTGTGGCAAATTGCTTATTCGGAATTATACTTTACAAATATTTTTTGGCCCGACTTCAGGGAGAATAACCTCTACGAAGCAATCATCGATTACCAGAAACGCGAACGCCGTTTTGGTATGATTAGTGAACAAATTAACCAAGCGACCGATAAATGAAATTACAACATCGCCTCCTAACCATTCTACTGCTCTTTTTTTCTTTAAGTGCCTTCCCGCAGATTCGACTGGGCGATGACCTTAACACCTTTGATTACACGAATCCAAGAGAGTATATTATTGGTGGGATTACTGTTTCGGGTGTTCAGTTCCTCGACCATAATGTGATCGTCATGCTTTCAGGTCTTCAGGTTGCCGACCGCATAGAAGTTCCCGGCGACAGGATAAAGAAAGCAATTGATAAACTATGGAAACAGGGACTTTTTGAAGATATAAAGATTACAGCCACAAAGATCTCAGGAGACCTCATTTTCCTGAATATCGATCTGCAGGAAAGGCCCAGGTTATTAAAGTTCTCATTCAAGGGAATCAAGAAATCTGAAGCCGATGACCTTAGGGAAAAGATTAAGCTGGTTCGCAATGATGTTGTTACTGAAAACGTACTTATCAGAACCAATAATATTATCAGGAATCATTACACTGACAAAGGATATCTTAATACCAAAGTTCAGATAGACCAATCGAAGGATAGTTTAAAGCCAAACGAAGTAAGCCTCGTTATCAATATCGACAAAGGAAACAAGGTTAAGATCAAGAATATAAATATCATTGGCAATAAGCTTGTATCTGATAACAAGCTTAAGAAAGCAATGAAGGAGACCAAGGAAAAGGGAGTGGTTCAACCTTTTAAGATCCTTGATAAACTCGTTCTTCTGCTACCGGCTAAGTTGTTGAAATTCAATACTGACACGATTATTGATTTTGTTTCTTCTTCCATAAATGACCACATGAAACTTAGGATTTTCAAATCTTCAAAGTTCATCAGGGACAAATACAAGGAAGATCTTGATAAGTTGGTTATCCGTTTGAACGATGAGGGATTCAGGGATGCGGTGGTTATCAGCGATACAATTTATGCAGCTGATGACAAGAAGAATATTAACCTTGATATTCACATTAATGAAGGAAACCGCTATTATTTCGGTGATATTACCTGGATAGGCAATACCAAATATACAGCTGAGCAACTCAATGAGGTTTTGAAGATCAAGAAAGGAGACGTATATAACCAGAGCGAGCTGCAGGCAAATCTTAATTACAATCCGAATGGAGTAGATGTCAGCACATTATACCTGGATGACGGATACCTTTTCTTTTCAATCGACCCGGTTGAGGTCAACATTGAGAATGACACCATTGACCTCGAAATGAGGATCAGGGAGGGAGAACAGGCTACAATCAATAAAGTGACGGTAAAGGGAAATACCCGGACCAACGACCATGTGGTAATGCGTGAATTACGTACCCGCCCGGGTCAGCTATTCAGTCGTTCAGATATCATCCGTACAACCCGTGAATTGGCGCAGCTGCGCTACTTTGACCCTGAGAAAATTGTTCCCACACCTATTCCGAACGCTGCTGACGGTACCGTTGATATTGAATATAAAGTTGAAGAAACGTCATCTGACCAGGTTGAACTATCAGGTGGTTGGGGATATGGCCGTGTGGTTGGAACACTGGGATTATCGTTTAATAACTTCTCTGCCCGTAACCTTTTTAACCTCGAAGCATGGAGGCCTATCCCAACTGGTGACGGGCAGAAATTAAGCCTTCGTTTTTCATCTTATGGAAGGGGATATGTTAGCTATAGTGCCTCATTTACTGAGCCTTGGCTTGGTGGCCGCAAACCAAATTCCTTCAGCGTAAGTTACTTTCATTCGTTGTATTCGAATGGCATAGATAAAGATCTTGCTAACTATTATTCGTTCAAGATTGATGGACTTACCTTCTCATTAGGTAAGCGCCTTGAATGGCCTGATGACTTTTTCACTTTATTCCAGAATGTATCCTTCAGGAATTACCGGCTTGACAACTATAGCAACATCTTCGCTTTTGGTTCAGGGAACGGAACATACAGGAATTATAGCTACGGCATTACCTTCGGCCGTAATTCAGTAGATAGTCCTATTTTCCCGAGATCCGGATCAGAAGTTGCATTGGCACTGGATGTCACACTTCCATATTCTCTTTTTAGTAACAAGGATTTCAAGAACATGCCTGACGAAGAGAAATACGAATGGATTGAGTACCATAAATGGAAGTTCAATGCTACAGTTTACAGGCAACTGGTTGATAAACTGGTCCTGACGGCAAGGGTAAAATATGGCTTCTTAGGACTATACAACAGGGATATCGGAATTACACCATTCGACCGTTTTTACCTGGGTGGTGATGGTTTATCGGGTACAACCAATCTTGATGGCCGTGAGATCATTGGAATGCGTGGTTATACAAATGAGAGTCTTACTCCTGATTACTACAGGAACCGTAATATAGGCGGTACTATTTATAACAAGAGCACTCTTGAATTAAGGTATCCGTTATCACTTAACCCCAGTGCGACGATCTATGCTTTGACATTTGTTGAAGCGGGAAATTCATGGAGAGAATTCAAGGAATTTAATCCATTCTCTTTAAAGCGGTCAGCCGGTGTTGGGGTAAGGGTCTATCTTCCAATGTTTGGATTGTTGGGACTTGACTGGGGTTATGGATTTGATGATATACCAGGATTGCCTTCGGCAAATAAAGGACAGTTCCATTTCTCAATTAACCAGAGCATCGACTAAGATCTTATGCTAAATAACCTGTGTTATAATTATGGCAGGTTTTTTGATAACATATTAACATATTTATTACAACCAAAATACTGACCGCAAAAACGGAGGAACCCATGAAACGCTTTCTAATGATCATTGCTGTATTCCTGATAGCAGCAACTGCCGGTAAGGCACAAAAATTCGCATACATTGACAGTGAATTTATCCTGGAAAACATTCCTGAATATGCTGATGCAAAAAAAGAAGTAGATGATTTGTCTATGCAATGGCAGCGAGAAATTGAAGCAAAATTTGCTGAGATAGACCAGCTTTATAAAAAGTTCACCGCCGAGGCAGTTCTTTTACCAGAGGATATTAAAGCAAAACGCGAACAGGAGATCATTGCAAAGGAAAAAGCAGCCAAGGACCTTCAGAAACAGCGTTTTGGAACCGATGGAGATCTCTTTAAAAGACGTGAAGAGTTGATCAAACCTATACAGGAAAAAATAGCCGCAGCACTTGAATCATTGGCATCAACTGAGAATTATGCCGTGATATTTGATAAGGCAGGAAGTGTCTCCATGATGTACACAAACCCTCGCTATGATATCAGTGAAGATGTGCTTGACAAAATGGGCTACTCATATAAAACAAGGCAATAAAGCCCTTAAGTACATAATACAACATCTGTTATGTGGATTTTTATATTTCACATTAATTATTAAATTTGCAAACTTTACATCAAACCCTTAAAAGCGTAAAATGAAACAAATATTTAAAGTATTTCTGGTAATAATCATTGCAGGTGTTGCATTACAGGCCAGTGCCCAGAAACCACAGAAATTAGGCCATATTAATTTTGCCCAGCTTTATGAAATGATGCCGGGACAGGATAGTATAAAAAAGGAATTCACAGCATTCCAGGAGCAACTTCAGTCACAGTTCCAGGCTATGCAGACTGAATACGAAAACAAACTCGCAGATTACCAGAACAATCAGGCAACGATGTCGAATATAATCAAGCAGACAAAGGAAAAAGAGATCGTTGACCTTCAGCGGCGTATACAAGAGTTCCAGCAAACTGCCCAGGAAGAACTTCAGAACAAGGAAAACGAACTGACTGCACCAATAATCGAGAAAGCAAGAAATGCTGTCAAGGAAGTTGCTAAAGAGAATGGTTACTCTTTTATCTTTAATTCAACAGAGGGTTTGCTGCTCTATACTGAGCAAGCTGATGATATCATGGCCCCAGTGAAGAAGAAACTCGGTTTGCAATAAATATTTATCAAAAGGATTATAAAGGCTGCCCCAGTTAAGGGCGGTCTTTTTTTTTGCCGGACATATCTATAAAACATTTAACCCTAAACTGACCTGTAAGTGACCTTTAATTGACTCTATAAGGTCCAATTAAGGTCAGTAACAGGTTATTTAAGGGTCAATGGATGGGGTGATTTTCCTTGCTGGTAAAATATCACGTTTTTTTAACGAAACAATACTCATAAGCAGATTGTGCCTTAATTATGTTTCTATTAAAAAGAACAACATAATGGTAGACCAGATAGTCAAGAACTTTGAAGAACTTGTTGAACTTAATTTCCAGCTATATAGCAATCTCTTTCTCACAATTCCTATGGACGATGCCGTAAAGACCGGCATGTTGATACCGATACTAAGGGATGAATGCGAAAAAGGAATGGATGAAGGCAGAGATCCGGTTACAATTATTAACGATTTCCTTTCAAAAAACCGACCTGGAATGGATGGCAGGCAGAAAATTGATTTTCTCTTCCAGGTGATACAATATGTAGAGAGACAAATCTTACTGGTTGATTCACTGGAGGATGCCGCATTCGATAAAATCCACAGGGTTGATGGGCCACACTCATTGCAACAGTTTCTTTTGAGAGTAAAAAGTGATAACCTGGAGTGGAAAATGAAGCATTTTATTGCAAATTTTGGTGTCAGGGTGGTTTTAACGGCCCATCCCACACAATTTTATCCGGGTACAGTACTTGCTATAAGCAGCGACCTTTCCTCGGCAATTGCCGAAAAGCGAACTTCAGCGGTTCGCGACTTTATGCACCAACTCAGCAAAACCCCATTCTTCAGGAAAGAAAAACCCACCCCATTCAATGAAGCGCAACGTCTGGCTTGGTATCTTGTAAACGTATTTTACCCCGCAGGGGGCGAACTCATGGATATGATCGCAAGCTATTATCCTGATGAGGCAGATTCCAATCCTCAATTAATCAGCTTTGGTTTCTGGCCAGGTGGTGACCGTGATGGCAATCCCTTCGTAAATGTAGATACTACTTTAAAAGTTGCCGGATTGCTGAAGTCATCCATCATAACATGCTATCTTGACAGCTTGAAAATGCTTAAAAAGAGACTCACTTTTGTTGGTATTATTGATAAGTTGGAGAAATTGGAAGAATACCTGGATAATAAGTTAACGGGCCAAATAACAGGTACCGGTGGTTTGAAACTTCAGAAAGAAACTGTTGCAGGTGATAAAAGTAACGAGGTTGATTTGCCGGTCACCAATCCGGAATCAGATTATTCGTTCTTCTTTGACAGCATAATAGAAATTGAAAGGAGCCTGGCAGAAAAGCATCACAGTCTGTTTTTGAATCTTTTCCAGAATTTCAGAAGAAAGGTTTTTGCATTCAGGTGGCATTTCGCCAGTCTGGATATCCGCCAGGATAGCAGGATAATTGCAATGGCATTTGAAGCTGTATTATTAAAAAATCCGGGTTTACTGCCAGATGGGTTTGAACAACTGACCCATAATGAGCAAATAAATGCGGTCATTAATATTGATGGTTCGGCCAGGATGGAAGATTTTGATGATGAGATGGTTAAGGACACTATAGGATCAATTGCGGCTATTCGGAAGATTCAATCCATGAACGGCGAATTTGGCTGTAACCGTTATATAATTAGTAATTGTCGCGGTGCTGTTGATGTAGCACGCATCCTGGCTATGTTGAAACTCACGGGATGGAAGGAACCTGAGGTTGATATAGTGCCACTTTTTGAGACAATTGAGGATTTAAGGGGAGCACGGGACTCGATGCTTGAGCTTTACTGGAATTCATCCTATCAGGAACATTTGAAAAGAAGGCATAATAAACAGACAGTAATGTTAGGCTTTTCAGACGGCACAAAAGACGGAGGTTATATAACTGCCAACTGGTCAATTTTTATAGCCAAGGAGAGTCTTTCAAGGATTTCAAGGGATGCCGGCATTGAAGTTATCTTTTTTGACGGCAGGGGAGGCCCACCAGCCCGGGGCGGAGGCAACGCCCATCTTTTTTACTCAGCTTTAGGCAGTAAGATTGAAAGCCGGGAAATTCAGCTTACCCTGCAAGGCCAAACTATAAGCTCCCATTATGGAATAAAGGAGTCTGCCATGCACAATCTTGGCTATCTTATTACAGCCGGGCTTTCAAATAATCTGTACAGTCAGGCCGAGAAGGACCTGACAGATGAAGAGAGGGCACTCATGGAAGAACTGGCAGATTCTGGTTTCAGGAAGTATAATGATTTTAAGAACCATCCGCTTTTTATTCCTTACCTTGAAGAGAAAAGCACCCTGAAATATTATGGAATGGCGAATATTAGCAGTCGACCTACCAGCAGGAAAAATAAAGGACCGCTTAAGCTTGAAGATCTTCGGGCAATTCCTTTTGTAGGTGCCTGGAGTCAGTTAAAACAAAATGTTCCCGGATATTTTGGATTTGGTACCGCACTTAAAGAACAGGAAGATAAAGGAGCCCTTCAACAATGTGCTGAACTTTATCAGAGGTCGCCTTTCTTCAGGGCACTTGTGTCAAACAGCATGCAAAGTATAAGTAAATCAAATTTTCAGCTCACAAAATATATGTCCGACGACCAGAAATTTGGTGAATTTTGGAAGATATTATACGATGAATTCCAGCTTACACGCCAGATGTTATTAAAAGTTTCCGGAATGGTTGTATTGCTTGAAGATAATCCAAGAAGCAGGAAAAGTATCAGATTGCGTGAAAATATAGTACTCCCACTCCTGGTCATCCAGCAATACGCACTTATGATGATCGAGAGGGAAGAGACAGAACATAAAGAAATTTATGAAAAGCTTGTAATGCGGTCGCTGTTTGGCAATATTAACGCAGCACGCAATGCCGTTTAACTTTTGTAGAAAAAGTTTTTTCTTGTTTTTCCTTGTTTTTCCTTGTTCAAAACATAGAAACTGTTTAAAACCAGGAAAGCCAAGAGATGAAAGGTAGAAACTATTTTCTTGTTTTTCTTGTTCTAAACCAAGAGAAACCAAGAGAAACAAAGAGAAACTAATATTCTTGTTTTTCCTTGTTCCAAACAAAGAGAAACAAAGGAAAACCAAGAGAAACAAAGAAAAACAAAGAGAAACCAGTTCCTAAAAAGCGTATTTGATCACAACGAATCCAAGAATAATCAATGCTGTGAAAGCAAGTGCCAATGTGTTGAAGTATTTATCGATAAAACTTTTAATTCCGGGTCCGTATTTCCAAATAAGCCCTGATACAAGGAAGAACCTTGCGCTACGGCTTATTACGGAAGCGATAATGAACATCAGAAGGTTCATTTGGAATACACCTGAAGTGATAGTAAACACCTTATAAGGAATTGGTGTGAAACCTGCAGTGAATATTACCCAGAAATCCCATTTATCAAACAACTCTTTGATATCAAAGTATAATCTCTCAGTGAAACCGGGTATATTATGAAAGAAGAACTGTGCAAATGGAGTGAAACTGCCATCAGAAGCTATCCAGGCATAATAGCCGAGGGAATAGCCTACAAGAGCTCCGGTAACGGATGCCACTGAACATACTGCCGCAAAGTAAAATGCTTTTTTAGGTTTTCCCAGGGCAAGTGCTATAAGCAAAACATCAGGCGGCACAGGGAAAAATACTGCTTCAATGAAAGATAGTATGAAAAGAGCGAGTGTTCCATATGTACTTTCAGCCCATCCGAGTACCCAGTCATACAATTGGCGAAGCCACTTCATGAGTTAATTTTTTAGTTTATCCCGGTTCAATTAAGTGGACAAAATTAACAAAAAAAGACACCTTTTCAGGTGCCTTTCAATCTATTCACTCATTTAATCAAACTATTTCTTTAAGCACTTATGTTGCGGAATAATTCTTGTGAAGTTAATCTCTCCTGCCCATAAAAATCATAATATAATACATTAGGGTAGCCAGTGAAGCAAGGGCGGCAATGACGTAAGTATAAGCGGCAAGCCTTAATGCTTCCTTAGCTTTGGGCAGGGTAGCAGCAGTTGCTATACCACTTCCATCCAGCCAGTCAGTTGCACGGCGGCTGGCATCAATTTCAACAGGCAAGGTGATAAAGCTGAACAAAGTTGTCAGCGCAAACAAGACAATACCTGCAAGCAACAATTGGGGAAAGGTATTAATAAGCAATATCCCGGCAAGAAGAATCCACTGAACCCATTTTGAGGAGAAGCTCACCATTGGTACTAAAGCGGTACGCATTTGCAACCATGAATAAGCCTCAGCATGCTGAACAGCATGGCCGCATTCGTGTGCAGCAATTGCAGCGGCGGCTATACTTCGGCCAGCATATACATCATGGCTCAGGTTAACAGTCCTTTTTTGTGGGTTATAATGGTCGCTCAGTTCACCATCTACTGAAAGCACCTGAACATCGGTAATACCGTTCTCATATAACATCTTCTCAGCCACCTCTTTTCCACTCAAACCATAGTTGACCGGTATCTCGCTATACTGACGGAACTTAGATTTAAGTCGTGCTCCAACAGCCCAGCTGGCCAGCATGAAGATTAAAAATATCAGTAAGTAACTCATTGTTTTTATAGTTGTTAGTTATGAATACTGATACAACAAAAAGTTTGCCATCAGTAAATATAAAGACATTGTGTCAGTAAAATTTCATATTGGCTTAACATTAGGGTCATGCCAACTGGCATACATAGTGTAGCTTTTTGAGATCCTGTTAACCTGTCCCTCCAACAATGAAGTATCAATATCCTTGATCTTTCTGGCAGGAACCCCTGCCCAGACAGTACCAGATTCTACATGGGTACCTTGTGATACGACAGCTCCGGCTGCAATAATTGAATTACTTTCAACAACAGCGTCATCCATAATGATAGAACCCATGCCTACCAAGACATTATCGTGGATAGTACATCCATGGACAATAGCATTATGGGCAATTGAGACATTGTTCCCAATATTGACAGGCGATTTCTGATAGGTACAATGGATGATCACTCCATCCTGGATGTTGACATTATTTCCGATTTTGATGTAATGGACGTCACCCCTGACAACAGCATTAAACCAAACACTGCAATTGTCACCCATTTCAACTTCTCCTACCACAGTTGCATTTTCAGCAAAAAAGCAGTTTTCACCAAACTTAGGATGCTTATCATTTACCGCTCTTATTAGTGCCATATTATTTGAAGCTTAATTTATACTACTTAAAACAATACATGCTTGAATTAGATCAAGCGAGGACTTTATAAAGGTGTTCATTAAAGAGAATCGCCTGGCTCTATTGCAGGAATAGTTACTTCCGATCTCCTTGGATAATCAATTGAGTGATGCAATCCCCTGCTTTCCTTTCTGTTCTGCGCCATTGTTATGATAGAAGAGGCAACTGAGATCATATTCCTCAATTCACAGATCTTTTCGGTAAGAACCGATTTTTCATAAAGTTCTTCAGTTTCCTGCTCCAGGATTTGTAATCTGTCGAAAGCTCTCTTTAGGCGAAGGTTTGAACGCACAATGCCCACATAATTGGTCATCAGTGATTGCAATTCCTTAGTTGACTGGGTAATTAAAATCATTTCTTCATTAAATACCGTACCCTTGTCATCCCAGTCTGGTATTTCATCTTTAAAAGGAATCTTTTCGAATTCTTGTTTTGCGACAATTGAAGCACGGTGTGAAAAGACAAGTGATTCGAGCAATGAATTTGAAGCCAGCCTGTTGGCGCCATGCAGACCAGTAGACGAGCATTCCCCTGATGCGAAGCAGTTTTTGATAGTACTTCTTGCCCAGGCATCAACTTTTATTCCGCCACATGTGTAATGGGCAGCCGGCACAACAGGGATCATCATTTTAGTCATATCAATTCCAATACTCAGGCATTTTGCATAAATCGTAGGGAAGTGATTAAGGATCACATCCATTGAAAGATGCATAGCATCCAGGCATACATAATCATCACCGCTTATTTTCAATTCATTGTCAATTGCCCTGGCAACAATGTCCCTGGGAGCAAGCGATAACCTTGGATCATATTTTTGCATAAACTCTTTGCCTTCCCTGGTTTTCAGGACAGCACCGGAACCCCGTAGTGCTTCAGTAATAAGGAAAGATGGCTTTTCCAAAGGATTGTAAAGTGAAGTAGGATGAAACTGGATAAATTCCATTTTATCAATTTCCCCCCTTGCCCTTTGAACCATAGCGATGCCATCTCCGGTGGCAACTGGCGGATTTGTTGTTGTAGCATAAACGTTGCCTGATCCTCCGGTAGCTACCATCGTGACCTTCGAGAGTACGGTCATGATCTGGTGGGTTGCGTTATTCAACACATAGGCACCGTAACATTCAATTTCCTTAGCCTTACGTTCTGCTTCATCACCAAGGTGATGCTGTGTGATGAGATCAACAGCAAAATGATTTTCCAGTATTTCAATGTTTGGATGTTCTTTTACCCTGTTTATAAGCGTTGCTTCGATTTCAGCGCCAGTCTGGTCTTTATGGTGAAGTACCCTGAATTCAGAATGGCCGCCTTCTTTTGCAAGGTCATATCTTCCACTTCTGTTCTTATCAAATTCAACACCCCATTCAATCAGTTCGCGAACCCTGTCGGTGGATTCTGTAATAGTGATCCTTACTATCTCCGGATCACTTAATTCATCACCGGCAATCATGGTATCCCTTATGTGTTTTTCATAAGTATCAGGCGTATACATCACTGCAGCAATCCCCCCCTGGGCATAATGGGTAGCGCTTTCTTCAGCCTCTCTTTTGGTAACAATACAAACTTTTCCATGGTCGGCTACTTTAAGTGCAAAACTTAAGCCGGCAATGCCGGTACCGAGTACCAGGAAATCAACCTTCTTACGCATAGCATTCATTTTTAGATCAGGCAAAATTACTCAACAGGGCTTAACGTTGTTCAATATTGTTCAAGATAGTTCAACATTGAACGCCAAAGGCTTTGAACGGTCACTGAGCGCTGCGCAGCGGAGTCGAAGTGTTGAACGCCGAAGGCTTTGAACAACATTTTATAGTCCCAGGATTCCTTTTACGGGATCTTTGCCTTCATAGAACATTGTCGCCGGGTTCTCGAGCATCTCTTTTACCTTCACAAGGAATGTAACGGATTCTCTGCCATCAATAACCCGGTGATCGTAAGATAATGCGAGATACATCATGGGGGCTATTACTACCTGTCCGTTTTGGGCTATTGGCCTCTCCACAATATTATGCATCCCAAGGATCGCGCTTTGGGGTGGATTGAGGATAGGGGTTGAAAGTAATGAACCAAACACACCACCGTTTGAAATGGTAAATGTTCCTCCGGTCATTTCATCCAGTGATAATTTGTTGTTCCTTGCTTTATCAGCAAGTTCCTTAATCCTAAGCTCTATTTCTGGAATGCTCAGTGATTCACTGTTTCTTACAACCGGCACTACTAATCCTTTGGGTGAACTGACGGCAATGCCGACATCCACATAATCATGGTAAATGATCTCTTCACCGTCAATGATTGAATTCACCTGCGGAAACTGCTGCAGGGCTATGGTGACAGCTTTGGTGAAGACAGACATGAATCCAAGTGAAATACCATACTTTTCCTTGAATTTATCATTGTACTTTTTCCTGATCTCCATAATATTACTCATGTTAACCTCATTAAAGGTGGTTAGCATGGCTGTTTCATTTTTTACAGAAACCAGTCTTTGTGAAAGCTTTAACCGCAATGTGCTCAGCTTTTTACGCTCTGTTGTCCTGTTGCCCTCACCAGCCCTGACTGAAGTATCAGAACCCGGCTGTCCGGCTTGACCATCAATGGCTGGTTTATCTTTGCTTCCTTTTCCTGCTGTAAAGGATTCAATATCAGCTTTCCCAACTTTCTTATTTCCTACCTGCTGAAGCACTTCTTCACTGGTTAAGTTGTTAGCCTCCATCATCTTCTTGGCCAACGGTGTTATATGAGCTTTTGCATGGGAATTTTCAGTATGTTTGGGTTCACCTGTTTTTTGCCCGGCACTCATTTTATCTTCAGATGTCAGTGGTTTCTCAGCAGTTACAACAGCTGTTTTTTGGGATACAGACTCTCCTGCAGGGACTTGTTGGACAGTGCCGGCTGCTGATTTGTCGCCGGATGGTTTACCCTGGACAGCACTTGAATCAATAGTTGCAATCAACGCACCGACTTTAAGTGTATCGCCCTGAGCTGCCTTCAGGCTGATAGTTCCTTCATCTGAAGCATTAATGGTCAGGGTAGCTTTATCAGAATCAATTTCAGCAATTTCTGCATCCCGCTCTACAAAATCACCATCTTTTACCAGCCATGATGCCAATTGCACTTCGGTGATCGATTCGCCGGGACTGGGGACTTTTACTTCAATTATCATTACTTATAACAATATGTTCTTATTCAGGATTGGATTAATTATTTGCTACTATTTTTAGATTTCCCTCAAATCACTTTTCTCTGTTTCAGGGACATATACCCACTCTTTTGGAGCACACAACATTTTACATACTCTGTCGGAATCAACACAGGTGCATTCTCCAAATGCCTTTTCAATGATCTTTCGCTGACGCAGCTTATGTAGCTGGGGAGAGCCCGTGGCAGGACTTCCGCTTTCAGGACGAGCTACAAGCAGCAGTTCATTTTCTTTATAATGCCTGAGAATGAATGGCCAGGCGCCCATATTAGCAGGTTCTTCCTGTACCCATAAGAACCTTGAAGCAGATGAGTACTTTTCAACTATAGCGCTGATCTGTTCGGCAGGCCATGGATAGATCTGCTCAATTCTGATTAAAGCTACATGGTCGGCCTTTAATTTTTCTCTTTCCTCGAGGAGCTCATAATAGACCTTTCCACTCGTAAAGACAACCCTGGTGATCTTTGAAGGATCAGTCGTGGTGTCATCAATCACTTCCCTGAATCCGCCACTGGTTAAATCTTCTATAGGTGATACGCAGGAGGGATGTCTCAGTAAACTCTTAGGTGTAAATAAAACCAGAGGTTTACGGAAAGGCCTGTGGATCTGACGTCTCAGCAGATGGAAAAGATTTGCAGGAGTGGAGCAGTTAACCACTTGTATATTATTTTCAGCAGCCAGCACCAGAAAACGCTCCATGCGGCCACTAGAATGTTCCGGGCCTTGTCCTTCATAACCGTGAGGCAGGTACAGCACCAGATTGCTCATTACCCTCCATTTATCTTCCGCGGCAGTAAGGTATTGGTCAATAATGATCTGTGCACCATTGAAAAAATCACCAAACTGTGCTTCCCAGATTGTAAGGGAATCAGGATTCACCAATGAATAACCATATTCAAACCCAAGTACTGCATATTCAGACAGGGGCGAATTATAAATACTGAATTTTGCATTTTCGGAATTTACCGAATGTAAGGGAATATAAATCTCTTCCGAATCCTCAATGGTTAGAACAGCATGCCGGTGTGAAAATGTGCCTCTCTCAGAGTCCTGGCCTGAAACCCTCACCGGGTATCCTTCATTAACCAACGTTCCGTAAGCAAGCAATTCACCCATTGCCCAGTCAATTTGTCCGCCGGGTTGTATCATATTGTTACGCTCCTGCATTAACTTGACAAGCTTCCTGTTGAATTTCTTATCCTCGGGTAAATGAGTAATCTTACTGCCAATTTCATTGATAATTTCATAAGGCACACCTGTTTCGGGAGAACTCACGAAATCATTTTCTTCAGCATAACGGATTTTATTCCACTTCTCACTCAGGAATGTTTTAAAATGAGCCTTATCAGCTTTCTCTGATTCCTTGAGCTGAACCTCCAAATATTGATTGATTTCTTCCTGGATCTTTGATGATTCTTCAGCAGTTACAATACCCTTCTCTTCAAGTTTCTTCGAGTAGATTGTCCATGGATCAGGATGGGTTTCAATGATCTTGTATAATATCGGCTGGGTAAACCTGGGTTCATCGCCTTCATTATGACCGTATTTGCGATAGCCAAGTAAGTCAATAAACACATCCTTATCGAACTTTTCACGATACTCCATCGCTAATTCTATCGTATAAACGACAGCTTCAATATCATCAGCATTGACATGGAAAATAGGCGACTGTATTATCTTGGCAATATCGGTGCAGTATGTGCTGCTTCGGGCATCCAGGTAATTGGTTGTAAACCCTACCTGGTTATTTGTCACCAGGTGAATAGTGCCACCTACCCTGTAACCCTTCAATTCAGACATCTGTACAAGCTCATATACGATACCCTGCCCGGCAACGGAGGCATCCCCATGAATAATAATAGGAACTATTTTATCAGTATCACCTTGATAATGAAGATCGATCTCAGCCCTGCTCATGCCCTGGACAATTGATCCAACTGCCTCAAGATGGGAAGGGTTTGCCGCTAATGTGATCTCTATTTCTTTTCCTCCAAGGGTTGTTCTCTTTGTATTGTATCCAAGATGATACTTCACATCACCCATAAGTGTTTCATCCTCATAGCGCTTATTCGAGAATTCGTTGAATATATCAACCATGGGTTTCTCCATTATATTGGCAAGCACGTTTAGGCGTCCCCTGTGAGCCATTCCAATTTCAAACTCCCTGGCGCCAAGCGAAGCCCCTTTTTCTATAACGGCATGAAGTGCAGGTATCAAAGCTTCAACACCTTCCAATGAAAATCTCTTTTGTCCCGGGAAACGCTTATGGAGGAATTTCTCCATGAATACGGCCTGCCCAAGCTTCTTAAGTATAATTTTCCTGGTGGCGGTTGAATATTTAGGAGTATTCCTGGTTGATTCCATCCTCTTCCTCAACCATTCTTCGATCTCTACATTCCTGATATAATTATATTCAACACCTATCGACTGGCAGTAAGTAGCTTCGAGGTGTTCAATGATCTTATGCAAAGGCGCAGAACCAATGCCAATTTCAGTTCCGGCCTCGAAAGTCTTGTTAAGGTCTTCTTTCGTGAGTCCGTAATTCTCAATATCAAGTGTAGGCCTGTAAGTCCGCCTGGTACGCACAGGGTTCGTTTTGGTAAACAGATGCCCTCTCTTCCGGTAATCGTTGATGAGATTTATCACCTTGAATTCATCTGGTGTCAACTGGCTTGTTCCCTTGCCGTTATACGACATCCTGCTGAATTCAAAGCCCTGGAAGAATCTCTGCCAACTTTCATCAACAGAGTGAGGGTCAGACAAATATTCCTTATACAGGTTTTCTATGTAAGCAGTATCGGCGTTCGAAAAAAATGAAAATTTATCCATCACTATAAGTCACAATATCTTAAATACCTTGGCTTTTTTACAAATGTACCAATAAACAGGCCAAATTTCAATCCCCTTAAAAACAAAGTTGAGGTGATAAAGTTTCAAAAACCATCCACCATGCATAGCGATGGGATAAACGAAAAACGCCTGCTTTGGGCAGGCGTTCTCTATTTTGTACGAAGGAATTGATCCTTATGCGGGGTGAATAGCTTCAACAGGGCATACATCAGCACATGATCCACAATCAGTGCAGATATCGGCATCAATTTTATAAATATCACCTTCGGAGATTGCTTCAACTGGACATTCGTCAATACAAGTGCCGCATGCTGTGCAGTCATCTGAAATTAAGTAAGCCATGGCTTTATAATTTTGGTTGTTTTTTTAGTTAACTGATGCAAAGATAACGTGAATTTATTTTATAAAAACAAGTGAATTGAAATTTTTAAAGTTTCTAAATAGTGAAGTATCAGTACTAAATAGTGAGTAATCAATGAAATCGAATACTTAAAACTCTTAACTTTGCCGGTCATAAATTCAATTTCCTACATATCATGGTAAAAACTAAGAGTAATGTTATTTCAAGGGAAACGGTGGTTGTGAAATTCGTCGGTGACTCAGGCGACGGCATGCAACTAACCGGTACTCTCTTTTCTGACACAGCTGCTTTAGCCGGACTGGATTTAGCAACTTTCCCTGATTATCCGGCCGAGATCAGGGCACCGCACAATACTGTTGCAGGTGTTTCAGGATTCCAGGTTCATGTTGGCGCAAGAAAGATTGAAACAACAGGCGACCTTTGTGATGTCCTGGTAGCAATGAATCCTGCCTCACTGAAAGCTAACCTTAAATGGGCAAAACCCGGCGCAACACTTATTGTAGACCTCGATTCTTTTGATGAAGCCGCAGTCAAGAAAGCCGGTTATATTGTTAGTCCGCTTGATGATAACTCACTTGATAAATATAACCTTGTAAAAGCTCCAATCACTTCTTTCACAAGAGGAGTGCTTAAAGATAAAGGGATTGACCAAAAGACTGCCGACAAGAGCAAGAATATGTTCGCTCTTGGAATTATGTACCATCTTTTTGGATGGGGTTTCGATTCAACCTATGAGTTCTTCGGCAAGAAATTTAAAAATAAACCCCAGGTAATCGATGCCAATAAAACTGTCCTCGAAGCTGGATACAGCTATGCTGATACAGTCGAGACGCTCCAATCAGTTTACCAGGTGAGCAAAGCAGCCTTGCCTCCCGGACGCTACAGGAATATTACAGGTAATGTTGCAACCGCATGGGGGTTCCTTGCTGCTGCTGAACGTTCAGGCAGGCCTCTTTTCCTTGGCTCATACCCAATTACTCCGGCAACCGATATCCTTATTGAACTTGCCAAACATAAATCATTGGGTGCAAAAGTCTTCCAGGCCGAAGATGAAATCGCAGGTATTTGTTCTGCAATTGGCGCCAGCTACACTGGCGCTCTCGCCCTTACCTCTACATCGGGCCCGGGACTTTCACTCAAGAGTGAAGCAATAGGACTGGCCGTGATGACTGAATTGCCATTGGTAATCGTAGATGTACAGCGCGGAGGCCCAAGCACCGGGTTACCTACTAAATCTGAACAAAGCGACTTGTACCAGGCACTCTTCGGAAGAAATGGCGAATGCCCTGTTGTCGTGATTGCTGCCTCAAGCTCAGCAAACTGCTTCTATTACGCTTACATGTCAGCGAAGATCGCGATGGAACACATGACCCCTGTCATCCTTCTGACCGACGGTTATCTTGGTAACGGATCACAACTATTCAGGATCCCCAAAGTGGCTGATTTACCCAATATCATTCCACCGATTGCCGAATCTAACGACCCTGATTACAAACCCTATCGCCGTAATGCTGAAACCCTTGTCCGTAAATGGGCTATCCCCGGTACGGAAGGTTTACGCCACAGGATAGGCGGATTGGAAAAGGAAGATATCAGTGGAAATGTTTCAACTGATCCTGTTAACCATCAGAAGATGGTTGACTACAGGGATGCAAAAGTCCAGAAAGTCGCAGACTATATTCCATTACAGGAAGTTACCGGAGATAACACCGGTGACCTGCTGGTAGTCAGTTGGGGAGGAACCCTCGGTGCTGTTCAGGAAGCTGTTGAACTGTTACGTGAAAAAGGTAATAAAGTAAGTCATGCTCATTTCAATTACATTATGCCTCTACCAAAAAATACCAGTGATATACTCGGTGGGTTCAAAAAAATACTGGTATGTGAATTAAACAATGGCCAGTTTGTGAATTATCTTAAAATGACTCATCCTGGATATAAATATTCTCAATACAATAAGGTTCAGGGATTGCCATTTACGGTTAATGAACTCGAACAGGCTATTAATCAAACACTGGAGGACAAATAACATGCAAAACATACAGAATTTCACTATAGAACGCTCATCAGTTGAGTTGACAAAAGATGATTTTGTAAGCGACCAGATGGTAAAATGGTGCCCCGGCTGTGGTGCCCACGCAATTCTGGCTTCAGTTGCGAACGTATTCCCAAAGTTAGGATACCGTAAAGAGAATATCATGATGGTTTCCGGTATCGGATGCTCATCACGTTTCCCTTATTATGTCAATACATATGGTATTCACGGAATCCATGGACGTGCTGCAGCCATATCTTCAGGTGTTAAAATTGCGAACCCGCACCTCAGCGTATGGATGACAACCGGTGACGGCGACTCACTGGCTATTGGCGGTAACCATTTTATACACATCATCAGGAGAAACATTGACATCAATATTATCCTTTTCAACAACCAGATATATGGTTTGACAAAAGGACAATATTCACCAACGACACCCATGGGAAGTGTTACCAAAACTTCTCCGCAGGGCACCATTGAACATCCGTTCAATCCCGGCGAACTTGTTCTTGGAGCACAGGGTACCTTTTTTGCCCGCAGTACCGACGGAAATGTCAAACTCATGACCGAGATCATGTTTGAAGCCGCAAAGCATGATGGAACCTCCATTATTGAGATACTGCAGAACTGTGTCATATTTGCCGATAAAACCCATGATTCCGTTACCAATAAGGATTTTCGTGATGATCGCACTATTATCCTGAAAAATGGTGAACCAATGGTCTTCGGAAAGAACAGGGATAAAGGTATCCGCCTTAATGGCACCCGCCTTGAAGTTGTGACACTCGGACAGAACGGAATTACAGAAGATGACCTTTTGGTTCATGATATGTATGAACAGGATCCCGGCATTCACCTGATGCTTGCCAAGATGGCATATCCTCATTTCCCGGTAGCTTTGGGAGTGATTCGCTCAGCCAATTATCCAACCTATGATGATATGGTGGAAGAGCAGATCAGCTTTGCTAAGGAAACAGGAAGGATCAAGAATGTTGATGATCTTTTGAATAGCGGCGATACCTGGGAGATTAAATAAAGGCTAAAGGCTAAAGGCTAAAGGCTAAAGGCTAAAGGCTAAAGGCTAAAGGCTAAAGGCTAAAGGCTAAAGGCTAAAAAATTATATTAACT
>DATGZB010000005.1:0-7025 GCA_035297395.1 Lentimicrobium sp.
GGAATCCACGGTCTACAGTCGGAACGATCACAGAAATATACGATTTTATGAGGCTGCTTTTTGCAAGGGCGGCCGACGCTTATTCTCCGGTAACAGGGCAAAAATTAATACGCTACACAGAAGAACAGATCATTCATCAGATCATTGAAGATTTTAACGGGAAAGATATCATAATACTAGCCCCCCTAATTAAAGGAAGGAAAGGCCATTACCGTGAACTCTTTGAACAGTACCGGAAACAAGGTTTCCTGAAAGTAAGGATCGACAGTGAATTAAAAGAGATCACTTTCGGGATGCAACTTGACCGTTATAAAGTCCATGATATTGAACTGGTAATTGACAGGGTAACCGTCTCTGAAAAATCGGCGCAGCGTATTAAATCTTCAGTCCAGACTGCATTAAAGCAAGGCAAAGGAACCTTGCTGATCCTTGATACTGCTGTCAACCAAATAAGGTACCTGAGTAAAAAGCTCATGGATCCTGCTACAGGAACTGCTTTTGATGAACCTGAGCCTAATACTTTCTCATTTAATTCACCTTACGGAGCTTGTCCCACCTGCAATGGTCTCGGTACTATTACTGAGATCGACATGAAAAAGATCATTCCCGATGCAAAGAAAACAATCCGCAAAGGTGGAATAGCACCTCTCGGGGAAGCGAAGCCGACATGGATATTCAGGCAGATAGAAGCACTTGGTGAAAAATATAAGTTTACACTTGATACACCAATTGAGGATCTCCCGGAACATGCGCTGAACTCAATACTGTATGGAAGTGAAGAAATTCTGAAGGTTAAAAATGAGTATCTTGGTGTTACCTCATCCTATTCATTGAATTTTGAAGGAATCATCAACTTTATAAACAACCAGCTTTCGGAAAATTCCACAGGATTAAGAAAATGGGCAGGTAGTTTTACCAACACTGTAATTTGTTCAGCTTGTAACGGCACCCGGCTTAAACCCGAATCTCTTAATTTTAAGATTGATGGTCTTAATATTGCACAGCTTTCTGAACTTGAATTAACCGCCCTTGAACAGTGGTTCAATGAAGATCATTTTGCAGGCGATATACGCCGGCAGACTATTGCGTATGAGATAATAAGGGAAATCAGGAATCGTATTAAATTCCTTCTTAATGTCGGACTTGATTATCTTACGATAAGCCGTTCAACCGGTAGCCTCTCAGGCGGTGAAGCTCAGCGCATCAGGCTTGCCACACAAATAGGATCACAACTTGTTGGTGTGCTTTATATACTTGATGAACCGAGTATTGGTTTACACCAACGGGATAACCAGCAACTCATACACGCTTTAAAGGACCTTAGGGATTTAGGAAATTCAGTAATAGTTGTTGAACACGATAAGGATATGATACTTGCAGCAGATTATATCGTTGATGTTGGGCCGGGTGCCGGTAAACATGGCGGTAAGATTGTAGCTGCCGGCACACCAGCTGAAATGCTTAAATGCAGCACGTTAACTTGTAAATACCTCACTGGTGAACTGAAAATACCTGTTCCCGAAAAAAGAAGAATTGTCAATGGTAAATTCCTCTCTATTGAAGGCGCTTCTGGCAATAACCTTAAAAACCTGAATGTTCAAATACCCCTTGGACTTTTTATCTGCATCACCGGAGTGTCAGGAAGCGGGAAATCTTCCCTAATCAATGAAACACTCTACCCGATACTTAGTCATCATTTTTACCGGACTGACAAAAAGCCTTTACCTTTTAAGAAAGTTAAAGGTCTTGAGAATATTGACAAGGTTATTGAGATTGACCAGTCGCCCATTGGCAGGACTCCCAGGTCAAATCCTGCAACCTATACCGGAGTTTTTGATGATATTCGAAAACTCTTCGCTGCATTACCCGAAGCTAAAATCAGGGGATACCAGCCTGGCCGGTTTTCATTTAATGTTAAGGGTGGAAGATGTGAAACTTGCCGGGGCGCCGGTGTGAAAGTTATAGAGATGAACTTTCTGCCTGATGTACAGGTAATATGTGAAACCTGCTATGGAAAAAGATATAATCCTGAAACACTCGAAGTCAGGTATAAGGGTAAATCCATCAATGATGTACTTGATCTTACTATAAACCAGGCAGTTGAGTTCTTTGAAAATATCCCCGCTATACTTCAGAAGATAAAAACACTTAAAGATGTAGGATTAGGATATATTACACTAGGTCAGCAATCGACTACCCTTTCAGGTGGTGAAGCACAACGTGTTAAGCTTGCAACCGAACTTTCAAGGAAAGATACAGGAAAAACGCTCTATATTCTTGATGAGCCAACCACAGGTTTACATTTTGAAGATGTTAACGTTTTACTGAAAGTCTTGCATAAACTTGTCGATCGCGGTAACACGGTAATAGTAATTGAACACAACATGGAAGTGATTAAAGTTGCAGATTATATCATTGACCTTGGGCCTGAAGGTGGTAAAAAAGGAGGAAAGATTGTGGCAGAGGGACCTCCTGAAACCATTATTCAGAGCAAAGAAAGCCTTACAGCCAAATATCTTTATAAAGAGCTTAGCTCTCTATATTAAGACTTTCAAATCTCTTAATTATATTTAATTTTGTTCTTTTAATGTAAATGTATTATATTTACAGCCTCATATAACCATTGATAATAACACACGACAATTTAATGCATCCGTTAGGACTTAATGAGGAAGATAGAATCAGGGAGGCGATAACACCGAAAAGCTGGAATGAAATCATGACCAGCGATTCATGGGAAGTATTTAAGATAATGTCGGAATTTGTCGAAGGTTTTGAGAAATTAGGCAGGATCGGACCTTGCGTATCCATATTTGGTTCAGCGCGCACTCATTCTTCAAACAGATATTATAAACTGGCTGAAGAAGTTGCTTACCTACTTACTAAAAAAGGGTTTGGCATTATTTCAGGTGGCGGACCGGGAATTATGGAAGCGGCAAATAAAGGTGCCCATTTCGGCGGAGGCAAGTCTGTAGGATTGAACATAGAACTGCCTTTTGAGCAGAGTTCAAATCCTTTTATTGACCCTGATAAACTGATCACTTTTGATTACTTTTTTGTAAGAAAAGTGATGTTTATGAAATACTCACAGGGGTACATAGTATTACCCGGTGGATTTGGGACAATGGACGAATTGTTTGAAGCAATTACATTGGTGCAGACACATAAAACTGTTAGATTCCCGATAGTGCTTGTTTCAAAAGATTACTGGACAGGATTGCTTGATTGGATTAGAGCCAGAATGCTTGCTGAAATGAATATTAATGAAGTTGACTTGGATATATTTTCAGTTGTTGATACAGCCGCCGATGCTGTTGATATTATTGAAAAATACTATAATAAATACGCACTAAAACCCAATTTCTAAGGCTGGACGGGAACCAGACTTATGTTTTTTATTTACTAATAAATTTAGAAACATGACATCATTAAAGCTGATTCAATTAAATTTTGAGACAGGCGGATATAACCTCCTTGCAAGAGTAATTATCAATGGGAAACCTGCGCTCCTCATGGTCGATACCGGCTCTCCAAAGACAGTCCTGGATACAGATCATTTACAGAAATTCGTTAATCAGACTGAACTTAAGCGTAATCCCCGCCGTGGTTTAGCTGGTATAACGAGCGTGTACACCTACATCGCAACGATAGAAAAACTGGAAATCGGCTCAATTGTCATCAATGATTATAAAGCTGCAGCTGTTGACCTCGGGCAGATCAACCGTTCATTCCGTGGAATGGGAAATCCACAAATAGACGGACTGCTTGGTTGTGATCTGTTACGCCACTGTAAAGCTGTATTACGCTTTGAAGACAGGCTGCTCGAATTGAATGCGCTCGAAGAGCCTGACGGTTCAGTAAAGAATGAAATTATTGAATAATTGCCATTTTACCGGTTACTATAATATTTCCATGAGAAGCGACTATTACATATAGTCCGCTTCTCATTTTATTTAAATCCAGCACCTCTTTGTCACCCATTACTTCAATGCTGGTAACCAGGCTACCCATAATATCATAAACTTTTATCTCCCAAAGCCCCTTCGAAGGCAAGTTGATCACTGACTCATGACTGGCCGGATTTGGATAAAGATTCAACTCTTGTATTCTCTTTCTCTCAATTAGGCCTGCCGGGTCCGGCTCTGTACCTATAAAAAGATTTACGCCACCTGCATAATTACCAGTCACCATATCAGGATAACTATCATTGTTAATATCACTGATCGATGCAGAAATCCTGATTCCTTCCCTGATATGATCAAAAACGTCATTCTTAGCTTTAATTTTTTCTTCAGCATTGAAAGACAGTGATGGAAAATAATAAAGTACTCCTGATTCAGAACCAACAACCATTTGAAGTTGGTCATTTTTATTCCTGAAAAGATGCGGTACGCTGTAACCAGTGTATGATTGGGTTGAATCAGTTACGTTAACCATTCCGTAATTGTGCGTAATTAATTGAAAAGCAGGTGAAGATAATGAACCAGAGTTTATGTAATAGCTTAATTTTCCAGTACGGTTTCCGCATAATAAATCTTTCAGGTGATCACCATTAATATCTTCAATCGCAGGTGTCAGAAAAATTCCTGCGTTTGAAGTATTGACCTGTATAGGTTCATTGTAAACGGGAACATCATTAACATACCCATTGTTAAACAATACCAGTAATTTACCATCACCCGTTCCGGCAACCATATCAGGCCTGTTATCATCATTGATGTCCGCAATATCAGCCATGATACCAACGGTTTTTATCTGTGACAATAATCCAAGGTCTTCAGTTACTAATCTGAATGAAGGTTGTGTTGATGTCCCATTGTTAAGGTATAAAGCTACCGATGAAACGTAACTGCATTTTAGCTGACCATTCAAATCATAGTATGCACTATCCAATTTGCCATAATTGCCAACCACCAGATCTATAAGGTTATCATTATTAACATCCCTGAGAATCGGATATGAGCCCAGTCCTTGGTCAATCATGGTTTCCTGTAAAAATGCTTCCGTGACTTTTGTCATGCTGCCGTTTTCATCCACCATATATTGCCAAACACTGTTTTTGCCTGATGATTTTGTGAGTGATGGATCAAATGGTGAAATTATCAGGTCTTTAATCATATCATTGTAAGCATCTATCTGCTGCATGGAAGGAAAGGAGGTTAAATTTACGGGATGTTGGGAGGGGAAAGAATCTAATAATTGTATCATTTGAGCATTCATGGCTGTCCCACCGTTTATTAGAGCCTGGATGTTCATAAAATCAACATCACAAAGCATCAAGTCGACAACTCCATCATCATTTATATCCATAACATTCAATGTGGAGCCGGTATGCCTGTCATTGATGGCCTCACTTGAATCAGATTGCCGATCAATACATGTATCAAGTATAATTTCGTTTGATTCAGCATTTTCAGCAAAATTCCCCCAGCAAAAATCAACTTTATGGTAAAGTAACGAATCAGGAATGCCATAAGTTTCCATTGACATATTCTGATGCAACTCCATAAAAGAACCTAACCCCCAAAAGGTTAGAATATCCAGGTCACCATCAGCGTCCAGGTCATAAACAGCAGGATAATCAACATTTGTTACCAAAAGATTGGTATATACATTTCCTTGTAACGACCTGATAAACTGGTTAACAGCCTTTTCAAATTTTATTTCCTGATGTGTGATATTCTTATATACCATTATTCCGCCTGTCGTATAAGTAAATATATCGGGCAACTGGTCATTATTGTAATCATGTAGTTGCATGGTATGTTTCATCTCAGGAAAAAATTTCCTGTATGAGGGGTCGAATATGTAGGCCCGTGTATTTTGTCCAAGAGCAGTTTCATTAAAAATAAATGGCATTAGTTTATTGCCATGCCTGTCAATTGCGATCAGGTCATTAAATCCATCCCGGTTAAGGTCTATTTCCCCAAACTGGACATTATTAAACCCTCCTGCCCAGGCATTCGACAATACTGAATCACCCACAGTGACCCTTGGGGTTAACCATGCTTCAAAGCCATAATCATTCATTACCTGTGAATTTCCGGTTAGTCCGCATGTTAAAAGTAATGTTAAGCAGAAGAGTATTTTATACAGTATGGAGATAGGCATGGCATGTGGTTTCATATAATGCAAAGATACAAAGCAGGGGGTCGTTTTTGAACTTTCTCATTTATATCATTTTAGCCACTAAAGAAGTGTAAAAAAACTTCAAAGGTGGCATTGGTTAATTCTCAGACTTATTCTATATTTGCAAACTCAAAAAAAAGTCTAGTAAGTTATTAATCCATTCACACATGCAGAATAAAGGTGCTATTAAATTTTTCGCAATTGCATTGGCACTTGTGAGCCTTTTTCAGCTTTCATTCACGTTCTTTTCCAAGAGGGTTGAGAGTAGAGCAAGAAATTATGCCAGGAACGAGGAAGCAACCCGGGAGGCAAAAGAATCAGCTAAAGGTAATGCAATTCTTGAAACCACGATTTTTGATTCGATTGCCAAGGCAAGAGAAGAATATTTTCTCGATTCGATGGCCAATCAGCCGGTTTATAACATCCTCGTCAGGAAATATACCTATCAGGAAGTAAAAGAGCGCGAGTTAAACCTCGGTCTTGACCTTAAAGGAGGTATGAATGTTACAATGGAGGTTTCCGTTGTCGAAATTGTAAAAGCCTTAGCTGATAACAGCGATAATCCGGTATTTGTCCAGGCAATCCAGAAAGCAGTTGAGAAACAAAGAAACAGTCAGGAAGATTTCGTAACTCTTTTCGGACAGTCATTTGAAGAAATTGATCCGAATGCTAAACTGGCAGCTATATTCAATACAGTTGACCTAAAGGACAGGGTTACTTTCAATTCAACCAACCAGGAAGTATTAAACGTTATTAAAGAAGAAACAAACGGAGCTATTGACCGTACTTTCAATATTCTTCGCACACGTATTGACCGTTTTGGTGTTGCCCAACCGAACATCCAGAAAATGTCGACCGCCGGCAGGATACTTGTGGAATTACCCGGTATAAAGGAA